>JACRPZ010000058.1 GCA_016222905.1 Nitrospirota bacterium | reverse complement strand
TGATCGTCAGTGAACTTCTTGTGGATTTGAGCCATAATCTAAAGCCTCCGTTTTTGAGTTTTAGATTACAGCTTATAGGGGTGTGCACTTTTAAATTTTAAATCTGCTCAAAAGTGTGCACTTTTAATTCTTAATTGACAAAATAAGTGATTGTGCTTGAATTGAAAATGATTTTATTGTAATCTATCAGAATGGCACTATTTAACTATACAGCAAAAGAGATTACCCTCAAGATAGTTTACTACGGGCCTGGCTTCTGCGGTAAGACGACCAATCTTCAGCAGCTTCATAAATTTCTGCCGTCAGATTCAAAAGGCAAGCTCATATCTATGGCTACAGAAGGCGACAGGACGATCTTCTTTGATTTTCTCCCGATTGAGATAGGGAAGGTAAAGGAGTTCAATATAAGATTTCAGTTATATACTGTCCCAGGACAGATCCGCTATAACGCAACAAGGAAGCTTGTTCTGAAAGGCGCTGATGCAATTGTCTTTGTGGCTGATTCACAAAAAGGTATGCACGATCAGAATATAGAGAGTCTTGAGAATATGAGAGAGAATCTCATGGCCAATAACATAGCTCTTGATTTACCAAAGGTCTTTCAATATAACAAGAGAGATATTGCCAATGTCATGAGCCTTGATGAGCTTAATCAGACCTTAAATAAGGACGGGGCTCCTTTCTTTGAAGCAGTTGCCGTAGAAGGCAAGGGTGTGGAGCAGACCTTCAGGAGGGTTACAAAAGATGTGCTTGAGTACATACAGAAGAAGCACAATGTTGATATAGTGGTCCCTGACAGCGCTATTATCCCTGAGGGAGCTTCCGCTGCTTCCGGCGCAGGTACAGAGCATGTATTTCTTCATGATTCTAAATATCATGTGCCTGAAACACTAAAGAAGGCCGCAGTCCCGGAGACTCCGCAAAAGCCTTTTGCGCCGAAACCCGTGCAGGCTGCTCCCGTTTACTCTGAGCCTGTAAGCGAAGCTCCTGCACCTAAGCCGCAGGCATCGCCTTCCCCTGCCGTTGAGCCCAAACCTTACAGGGAGACTGTCACGGTTCAGCCTCAGATAACGATTCCGCCTGTTGACCTGTCGGAACTCGTCTCTGCAATTAAGGGCTTAAAGGATGCGGTATCGGAGATCGGCAGCGGTTTGAGAGGCATACAGATTAACCAGACAAAGACCACAGAGGCCCTGACAGAGATCAAGAATATACTTTCAAAGGCCAAAGACAGTAAGGGTGGGCTAATGGGGCTTTTTAAATAGTCAAAGGATCTCCAGTGTTTTTATAAGTGCTTCTGCTTTTTTCAGTGTTTCATAATATTCTCTCTCCGGATCAGAGTCTGCAACAATCCCGGCTCCTGCCTGAACATAAGCGGTAGAATTCTTTATTACGAAGCTTCTTATAATAATGTTCAGGTCCATTTCACCTGTAAAACTTATGTATCCGAGAGAGCCTGTATACGGCCCCCGTGCAACAGGCTCAAGTTCGTCAATGATCTCCATGCACCTCACCTTTGGTACGCCTGTTATTGTGCCTCCTGGAAAGACCGCTCTTATAACATCGAAAGCGTCCTTGCCCTCAACTATCCTGCCTCTTATGTTAGATACGATATGCATAACGTGAGAATAATCCTCTATTGTCATTAATTCGTCAACTGTCACCGTGCTGTAAACTGAGATCTTGCCGAGATCGTTTCTCTCAAGGTCTATAAGCATGAGATGCTCGGCCCTCTCTTTTTCATCAAGAAGAAGTTCTGCCCTCATGCTGCTGTCTTCTTTGGAATCAATCCCTCTCCGCCTTGTCCCGGCAATCGGCCTTGTTTCCACGTTCTCTCCGCTTACCCTGACTAATCTTTCAGGCGAAGAGCTTACAATATGAAAATCCCCCATATTTAGATATGCAGCAAAAGGCGAAGGGTTTATTCTTCTGAGCGCTTTATAAAGCTCCCACGGCTTTATATTGCCGATCTCAGCCGATACCCTCTGAGAAATATTTGCCTGAAATATATCTCCGGCAGTGATATATTCTTTTGTCTTTACAACCATATCCATGTAATCTTTCTTGGTTATTTCGTGCTTGATATCAATGGCTTTGCCTCTCTCCGCTGCTGGTTCTTTAATAGGGGAGAGAGGGGATTTGATTATATTATAAAGTCTGCTTATCTTTTCCAAAGCATTATCATAATGACTTTCCCAGTCGCACGTATCTTTTTCAGGGTTTCTTGTAATCTCATTTGCACCAGGAGATGAGATAAGAAATGTTTTCTTAAATTTATGGTCTATAGCTATCAAGGTGTCAACAAACATAAAGTGGGCGTCCGGTATTTTTAGGTCATCAAGTGCGGTTCTATGCAGATGTTCAAAATAATGGACAAAGTCATAGCTTATCAAACCCACCACTCCGCCTGTAAAAGGCGGAAGTCCGGGCTGAGGCTTGAGTTTATATGCGGTTATTAATTCCTTGAGAACTTTAAGGGGGTTGGATGATCTGAGAACTCTTTTCTCCTTGCCGCTTATTTCCACAGAGCCATTTTTTACCTTAAAGATCAAGAATGGTCCTGCCCCAAGAAAAGAGTACCTCGCGATCTTTTCAGGGCCATGAAGACTTTCAAGGATAAAGCTGTGCGGAGATTCTATGCGCTCATAAATTTGCTGCGGCTGGTGAAAAGGCAGCTCAGCATATAAAGGAGATATGACGCCCGCTTTAGCGTCCCCTATGAATTTTTCTTTGGATGGGAAGATATTGAGCATTGGCAATGCTATTTGAAGATCCTCTTTTCAGGCATCTGCTATCTCATCATGTATGAGCTTAAGCGCCTTGACAGGATCAGGCTGGGACATCACCGCCCTTCCGATTACAAGATAATCAGCACCTTTTTGCAATGCCTCTTTTGGCGTTAATGTTCTCTTCTGGTCATTCTGCGGCGCCCATGAGGGCCTTATGCCGGGAGTAACGATAAGGAAATTCTTCCCGCAGTTGGAGCGTATTATCTCTGCCTCTTGAGGAGAGGCAACAACACCGTCAAGCCCTGCTTTAAGAGCAAGTGCTGACAGGTGTTTGATATGCGTTGTCATACTATGGGCGATGCCGACCTCGTTCTTCAGGCACTCGTTGTCAATGCTTGTCAAGACGGTTACGCCTAAAATTTTCGGACGACTGAAATTTTCTTTTAATGATGCCTTGACAAGGGCTTCGGCTGTCTTCTGCATCATTGCAAAACCGCCCGATGTGTGGATGGTTAACATGAATACCCCGAGTTCCGCTGCTGCAAGTGCGGATTTAGAGACGGTATTGGGGATGTCATGAAATTTCAGATCAAGAAAGACCTTTTTCCCTGCTGAGTTTATCTTTTCGACTATCTTGGTGCCGGCAGAAGTGAATAACTCCAGGCCGACCTTGAAAATATTAACATCTTCCCTGAATTTCTCGATAATGTCAACAGCTTCTTCATAGGAAGATACATCAAGGGCAAGTATTATGCGGTCTTTTGGTTCCATAAATGATTTGTTTAGATAGGACTATCTACCTAAACACCTACAGACTATCCACCTGAGCAGTTAAACCTTGGACAGAGTTATACCTTTCTGAGCCTGATATTTGCCTGTCTTGTCCGCATATGACCTTACGCAGACCTCTTTTGATTCAAGGAATATGATCTGAGCTATGCCTTCATTTGCATAAAGCTTTGCCGGCAGCGGAGCAGTATTGGATATCGCAATGGTTACATGGCCTTCCCATTCAGGCTCAAGGGGAGTTACATTAACAACTATTCCGCACCTGGCATATGTTGACTTGCCGAGGCAGATAACCACCGTCTCTCTGGGAATCCTGAAGTACTCAAGCGATGTCGCAAGAACAAATGAATTGGGCGGGATGACGCATACGCCGCCTTTGAAGTCCACAAAACTCTCAGGGGCGAATCTTTTAGGATCAATCACCGTGTTTTTAAGATTGGTGAAGATCTTGAATTCATCGGAGATCCTCATATCATAACCGTATGAGCTTACGCCGTATGATATAACACCCTCTCTTACCTGATTTTCGGCAAAGGGGGTTATCATCCCCTTTGCAGCCATCTCTCTTATCCAGCGGTCATTCTTCGGCAACAGGTCCCTCTATATTCATTAACTGGTTGTAAAGTTTTAAAAGAGTAACACAAAGCCTTATTCTTTTACAATTAACAGGGAATTCTCTTGATTAAAGAATGGGGTTTTGCTATGCTTTTTTAAGCATATAAACTGCGCATTCATTTAAAATAATTTTTATACAAGGTCACGTCTCGGAGGCGATGCGTATGAGTAAGATAAAAGTTGCTATTGCCGGAATCGGAAATTGTGTAAGCTCTCTATTGCAGGGTGTTGAGTACTATAAGGATAAAGATGCAAAAGACGCTATCGGCTTAATGCATTGGGATATTGGCGGCTACAGGCCTTCTGATATTCAGGTGACCGCAGCCTTTGACATTGATGAGAGAAAAGTCGGAAAGGATGTGAACGATGCTATCTTTGCGGAGCCAAACTGTACTGCCGTGTTCTGCGGTAATATGCCTAAATCAGGGGTGAATGTACAGATGGGAAAGATACTCGACGGGTATTCTGAACATATGAGCGAGTATCCGGAGAAACATTCTTTTGTCATAAGCAGTGAAAAAGAACCGTCCAGGAGCGACGTAGTCAAAGCATTATCGGAATCAGGCGCAGACATGCTCCTGAACTATCTTCCTGTAGGTTCGGACGAGGCTGCAAAATTTTATGCTGAGTGCGCGCTTGAGGCAGGCATCGGATTTGTAAATAATATCCCTGTCTTTATTGCGAGCAATCCTGAATGGGCAGGCCGGTTTAAAGAGAGGAACCTCCCTGTAATCGGCGATGATATAAAGTCACAGTTAGGCGCCACCATTACTCACAGGATGTTAGGAGACCTTTTTAAAAAGAGAGGGGTGAAACTGGACAGGACATACCAGTTGAATACAGGAGGCAATACCGATTTCCTCAATATGCTTAACCGGAAGAGGCTTGCCTCCAAGAAGCTCTCAAAGACCGAGGCGGTGCAGTCAATTCTTGATGACAGGCTGAAGGCTGAAGACATCCACATAGGACCGAGCGATTATGTCCCGTGGCAGAAGGATAACAAGGTATGTTTTATCCGTATGGAAGGAAGGCTTTTTGGAGATGTTCCCATGAACCTTGAGCTGCGCCTCTCTGTTGAGGACTCTCCCAATTCCGCAGGCGTGGCGATTGATTCCATAAGATGCTGCAAATTGGCGCTTGAACGCGGTGAAGGCGGCGTTCTGCATGCCCCGTCAGCATATTTTTACAAACATCCGCCTGTTCAATATCCTGACGACGAGGCTTATCACATGCTGGAGAACTTTATTAGCAAAAACTGGGCAGCGGAAAGAGAAGTCTATCAATATCAGAACAGTCAGACTTAACGACCGAAAAAAGCATTTGTCCACAGATTAACGCAGATTAACACAGATTTGTTATTATTGACTCACGCACAAATAATGTCCTTTGTGCGGATTTTTGTCATTCAGTGCTTGACCCGGAATCCAGAAATTTTAAGCAAACTTAGATTCCCGCCTGCGCGGGAATGACGGCAAAAGTAGTTTCTCATCAACCATCTGTGTAATCTGCGGACATAATTGCCGTTTTTAGAATGAAAGGTTTATATGAGATTTTCTGAGATATTCATACCGACTTTACGTGAAGCCCCTGCTGAGGCGGAGGCTGTTAGCCATGTGCTGATGCTGCGCGCGGGCTATGTGAGACAGCTTGCATCAGGCCTCTATATTTATCTGCCGCTTGCCCAAAAGGTGATGCAGCGGATAAATAAGATTATCAGAGAGGAGATGGACGCTATCGGAGCTCAGGAGATAACGATGCCAGCGCTGCATCCGGCCGATATATGGCAGAAGACCGGCAGATGGTCTGCTATAGGGGATGAGATGTTCAGGCTGAAGGACAGAGGCAAAAGGGAGATGTGTCTTGGTATGACCCATGAAGAAATAGTAACGTGGCTTGCCTCTATGGAGATAAGTTCATACAGGAACCTGCCGCAGATATGGTATCAGATACAGTCAAAGTTCAGGGATGAGGAGAGGCCCAAGAGCGGAATATTGAGAACACGCGAATTTACAATGAAGGACAGCTACAGCTTTGACAGGGACGAGAAGGGGCTTGAGGAGAATTATCAAAAACATGCAAGGGCATACCACAATATATTCAACAGGTGCGGGCTGAAATTTTATCAGGTTGAGAGCGACCCGGGCATGATGGGAGGCGCTGGCGCGCATGAATTCATGGCGCCGAGCCCTGTGGGAGAAGACACTGTGGTGCTCTGCCGTGAATGCGGATATTCCGCAAACACAGAACTTGCGCGCTCTACGCCTCATGCACATCATATTGAAGAAGAGTGGAAGCTGGAGGACATCTCAACGCCTCAAAAGAGGACGGTTACAGAGGTCTCAGGTTTCCTGAAGATAAACCCGCAGTTTTTCATTAAGAGCCTTCTACTTATCGGCACAGACGGCCCGTTCCTTGCGCTGGTCAGGGGCGACCAGGAGCTTCATGAAAAGAAATTGCACAAATTAGTTGGGGATTTCAGGGCTGCTGAAAAGGCGGAGATAAAGGAGATTCTCGGAGTTGAGGCTGGTTTCATCGGCCCTTATGGCAATACATTAAAAAAGATAGCTGATATATCCCTTAAAGAAGGTGTCTATATTGCAGGCGCTAACAAAGAGGGTTTCCATACAAAGGGGATAAACCCTCACATCCATTTTGATGCGGAGTGGCATGACATTCATACGGCAAAAGAAGGCGACAGGTGTCATAAATGCGGAACAGAGATACAGGTTGAGAAAATGATCGAGATAGGGAACATATTCAAACTGGGCACCAAATACTCTGAACCGCTCAATGCTGTTTATCTGGATGAAAACGGGAAAGAGGTTCCTATAATAATGGGAAGCTACGGCATCGGCCCTGCGCGCATCGCGGCAGCGGCTGTTGAGCAGAATCACGACAAGGACGGCATCATCTGGCCGCAGAGCATCGCCCCGTATGATGTTGAAGTTATCCCGCTCAATATTGATGATGCGGATGTGAAAAGTACAGCGGAAATATTATATACGGCTCTCAAAGAGAGCGGGATTGAAGCGCTCCTTGATGACAGGGACGCAAGGCCTGGAATAAAATTCAAGGATGCCGATCTGATAGGGATTCCATGGCAGGTAATAATCGGAAAGAAGACACTGCAAGAGGGTTTTGTAGAGCTTAAATCAAGAAGAACAAAAGAGACGGAAAAGATCGCCCCTCCCGATGTTGCAGAAAAGATCAGGGAGTTGCTGGTTAATTAGTTCTTGCAATAAGAAAAGCCGGAGCAAGATTATGCCCCGGCTTTTCTTATTTACGTTTATGAAGTAACAGGCTTAGTTATGTTCAGTTTGCGCCCCTGCAACTTTGACCACCAAAACTCCGGTGAGTCTACTAAAATAAGCACCCCGCGTCAATGACCTGCTGAACCCTGACCTGAAACTCCGTTGAGTTCACAAACGCTGTAAGCATGGTCTGTCTTGTATATATGCCTCCGTTTAGCGCTGTGAGCCAGGATTGGTAACCGGCAAGCTCCGCGCCCCTTCTCAGTATACCGTTATACAGGTCTTCTATATATTCGCTGTTGCTCGTATTCCTGTTCGCATACTCCTGACTCTGTAGAAAGTTTAATGCTATCTGCAATGTTAGGTCTCTTATCGCCTGAGCATTGCCGATACTACGGTCAGCTTCGGTTGATCATCATCCAGTATTAAACTGATAATAGATGATACAATTGCGCCTATCTCTGTAAAGGTTGCTGTGCAGGTCTCATCTGTATTCATTGTGACCGAGCCATCTGAACAATCGGCATCCCCTCTCCAGCCTGTGAAAAGATAACCGGCGGCTGGTGTTGGTGTGAGGGTCACGACGGTGCCTAAGTTATACACTTCTGAACAATCAGCGCCGCAGTTTATGCCTGCCGGACTGCTCGTTACCGTGCCGCTGCCTGTCGTTGCGACGGTCAAAGTACCAAATGACCCAGACTGTCCAGCCCGGACGCACCGCATATAGTAGCTGTTGTTCTTAACGTGGTTGTAGGATCTGCCATATACAACCTCCACGAACCACGCAGCGTCCTCATCGCCCACGTCGGTAGTAGACGACCAGTAGTTCCCCCGAGAATTCGGAAAGAAAGTGATATCAATCGGGGGGTTATATCTGGTAAAGTCGGTTATTGATATAAGTTCCTTTATATTCGGCAGTCTCCAGTCTGTTTGTCCGCTGCCTGAGGGCAGTTCAAGGTTCTCGCAATAGCTTATCGCAGAGGCCCATGTCATATCTCCCAGCTCCCCCTGCTGCCACATAAGGCCTGTCAAATAATCGGTTATGGTGCCGTCATGATTGTCGGCAAAATTACCAAAGTCCAACTCTCCGCCCCGAACGCACCGCACATAATTGTAGTAGTAAGACTCACTCTCGATATTGACGAGGCCTTCCCAGAAGTCCACGTACCACGCCTCGTCAAAATAGTTATCGCCTGCGAGGGTAGTAGACGACCAGTAGTGGTACGGGAAAACATCATAAGAATAATTAATTAAGGTGACCAGTTCCTTAATTGTCGGCAGACGCCAGTCTGAATAATTGCCGGTAGTCAAGTCGCCACAGACATCATATGGTGTCGGATTATAATAATAGTCATATGTGCCGGAAGCCTGGTACCAGTTGTAAACGTATGGGTTATCACCCTTTTGCCACATCAGTCCTGTGTTGTTGTCCGTAATAGTGTCGCCGTTGTCGGTAAAGCTCATGGGGTTGATGTCGTACTCCCCGTCTTGCCCTGTTCCGGCGCAGGGGATTTCGGCATATGGACTGACACTTTGATAGCACTTTGTCTGGCCGGTGTCGGGAAGATAGAAGGCTGAGGCTTGCGATGCCCACCCCACAAGAAACAAACAATAAAAAATTGACTTCTTTAACATTTTCCCTCCATTAATGCCCCTTTGAGTTCGAGTAGTATTCTATTTCTGCTTTTAGTTCTGTTTGACGATTGCCCGTGAGCAAACCATATCAATGCAAACCAACTGCTTTTACTAAGCAACTGGCTTCGTCAATATTGATATTTACGAGCGCCCCTGTTGCTTTTGCTAATAGCAGCGTTGCCAGTTCTTCCTTATATGTGGCTCTGCTGCGATCAAGACAAATACCGTCCCACGTTGGATAACATGTACAACCTTGCGGATCAAATTCATTCAATGTAATCACTACCGTTTGTCCGTCATAGCCATACTCTATGGCTTGAACTGTGCCGGGATGCCAGCCTGCATTTACCTGACTCGAAAACATAACCATACAACAAACTAAAAGCAATACCATTTTCTTCATTGTTGCCTCCTATTACGTTATAATTTTCCTTACAACCTCTTTATTCTCCTTTTATAGTTATGACCTATCTTTTAGCACAAAATGGGATATGTGAAAACATTACTATGGCATTAACCCGAAACTGCCAAGTCCACAATATATGGTTTGTGAAATGTCTGACCCAGCACCTTGCGTTCGTATGTCCGAAAGCCTTGCGGATAATGCAATGCCAAGCACTGATTTCGCGGATGCATCAGACATTGGCACAGAAATGTTGTATGGATTACTTGCCGCATTACAGACACGCACAGGGTTTCCATTTTCATCATAAAAGCCAATTATCAGGAATTCCTCTGAACCATTTTTTACTACACTGACGCCTCCAACCCTTGCGTTGGTAAACTCCAAATCTGCACCCGACGCAGACCAACTCGAAACCAACACCATACAACAAACTAAAAGCAATACCATTTTCTTCATTGTTGCCTCCTTATGATTTAATGTTCTCCTTTGATTGAAATGTATGCTCTGCATAAAATACTATCGAAGTTGAACCTCAATAATTTTCGTTTTCACACAGAAAATTTATGCAAGTAGATTGAACTGCCTGAAGGAAAGAAATGTGACTGGATTTGCTCTTCAATATCCCCCCCATCTTTAAACAAAAGGAATAAAAGAGGTTAATAAGTTAAACGACCAATGCCTGTTTGAGTCGTAAAATTAATGAACAAAGACTACCAGATAATTCTTGAATATGTCAATAAATAATCACCACCCTGCCTCGCATTGACATTCTAACCACAGATGATATAATTATCTATACGCAAAATTACGTATGTCTCATTGTGCAAGACGAGAGGAAAGTGACTGTATAAACTTACTTGACGCAACCATTCGTATCCCAAAAAGTCTGAAGAATGAAATTGAAAAAGTTTCTGATACACAAGGAGTATCAATAAATCAGTTTGCATTATTCGCATTTACGAAAGAGATAATTGAAATTGAAGACAATAAGTATTTCCAAAATATACTAAAGAATAAAACCCGTGAAGAAATATTAAGCAATTACGACAATATTATGGCAAGCAAAAAGTATTCAAAAGAAGTCGTTCCTGAATGGGATAAAATGTGAAAGGAGTGATCTGATTAAGATTGAATACAGTTAGAGTGTAGATGCGTTGTATATAAAACTCAGGGAAGCCAGTATCGTAGATTCACTATGGCGGGGCGATCTTCAGATCATCCCCAATGCCGGGCACCTTGCCCAGTGGGAGCAGCCTGAAAGGTTTAACCGGCTTCTTGAAGAATTCATAGAGGAAGTCAGATGAACTTGCTTGGCTCAAGTTGAGTCTTGAGAGTTCCAAAAACATAGATAAGAAACCTGAAAAGTTAGTTTTTGCAATTAAAAGCCGGAGCAAGATGATGCTCCGGCTTTTTTTCCATTTATGAATTGACAGTCTTATTTAGCAGGTTCAGTATTTTCCCAAGGCATTTTGACAGTCTCAAGCGCTTTGCTCTCTGTCGTTATTTTGCTCTTCTTCTTTAAAGCATCTATGTAGGCATCGAAAGCGCTCTTCTGTTTCTCTGAAAGCAGTTGTCTTTTGACTGTTTCCTTTGCTTCCTCAAACGGGACCATAGCGCCTTCTTTGCGCTCTGTGACTTTTATAATATGATATCCGAATTGTGTTTTTAGAGGAGCGCTGATCTCTCCAGGCTTGAGGCTGAAAGCAGCCTCTTCAAATTCAGGAAGCATTCTTCCACGGGTGAAGAATCCAAGGTCGCCGCCTTTAACAGCCGAGCCTTTATCTTTTGAAAGAGCCATTGCCAATTTGGCAAAGGCTTCACCCTTTTTAAGTCTGGCGAGAATATCCTTTGCCTCTTTCTCCGTATCAACAAGAATGTGGCTTGCACTGATCTCCTCGCCTTTTTTGAATTTATCCTGATTCTTGTCATAATAATTTTTTGCTTCCTCGTCAGATACCTGAACCTTCTCCTCAATTTCCTTCTTAAGAACAAAAGATAAAAGAGTCATCTTCTTGAATTCCTCAACCTGTGAAAGGATCTCCTTATCTTTGTCAAGACCCTTGTTCTTAGCGTCCTGATAAATAAGTTCTTTCTTTATCAGCTCTTCAAGAAAACGCTCTTTGCCGTCCTTGGTGCTGAAATTCTGCTTGGCCCAGTCAGGCACAAGCTGGCTCTCTTTAAGGAATTCCTCTTTTGTTATTGATGTATTATTAACCTTTGCAATGACCGAACCGGTTGAACTGCCTTTCTGCTGCGCGCACCCAAATACGAATAACCCCGCGAATATCAAACTCAATATCTTCTTCATCTATTCTCCTTCAGTTAGTAAGTTTTTAAGATATTTTTTATAACATAATGAATTGGATTTTTACAACATTGCCGACAAATATTTTAAGACCCCAATGACTTTCTTAAATATCTCTCCCCACATTTTCCCTGTCAGATTAAGCTCAACCCCTCCTTCAGGCAGAAATTTAACAGGGTCACCGTCTTTTTTATAAAGGGAGAATAACATTTCAGGAGTAACCGGCGTTTCAGGCGCAAAGAGGATCTTTATCTTTCCGTCTCTGTTATTAATTGCAGTGACAGCAAGTCTTTTAGCAATAGTCTTAAGCTCCATTATTTCAATAAGTCTCTGCGTCTCTTGAGGCAGTGCTCCAAACCTGTCTTTTAACTCATCGTTAAGTTTTCCGAGCTGCTCTCTCTCTCTTGCTGCTGCTATCTTTCTGTAGATGTTCAGTCTCAGGGAAGGGTCTTTGATATAATGTTCAGGTATTATGGCTGTTACTCCCAGGTCAAGCGCCGGCTCAATTTCTGAATGGACATCTTCTCCTTTTAACTCTGCCACAGCCTCCTCAAGCATTTTAATATACAGGTCGTATCCTACAGCCTCTACATGGCCGGACTGTTCCGCGCCTAACATGTTGCCCGCGCCCCTTATCTCAAGGTCTTTCATTGCGAGCCTGAAACCGGCCCCAAGATAGCTGAGTTCCTGGACAGCCTGCACCTTCTTTCTTGCTTCTTCGGTTATCGCATCTTCTCCGGGTATCAGAAACCAGGCGTATGCCTTCACATTAGATCTGCCTACCCGTCCTCTAAGCTGATAAAGGTCTGCAAGTCCGAATCTGTCTGCCCTGTTGATCATTATCGTGTTGGCAGAGGGTATGTCGAGGCCGGAGCCTATTATTGCGGTTGAGACGAGGATGTTGCTCTCTTTTTTGTAAAACGATCTCATGACCCGCTCAAGCTCAATCCCTCTCATCTGTCCATGCGCTACGGCAATCTTTCCTTCAGGGATCAGTTCCCTCAAAAAATTCGCAATGTTATAAATGTCATGAATACGGTTATGTATAAAGAATGCCTGCCCGCCCCTTTCCAGCTCTTTTCGCAGAGCGTCTTTGATTATCGCAGGATCAAACTTTGCGATAAGACTTTTAACCGCGAGTCTCTCTTCAGGCGGGGTCTCTATAACGCTTATGTTCCTTATTCCTGAAAGCGCCATATGAAGCGTTCGTGGTATAGGCGTTGCCGTAAGTGTAAGGATATCCACACCGGCTTTGAGTGCCTTCAGCTTCTCCTTGTGAGCCACACCGAACTTATGCTCTTCATCAATGATCAGAAGCCCGAGGTCATGAAAGTTCACATCTTTGCCAAGAAGCCTCTGAGTTCCAATAATAATATCTGTCTCGCCCTCTGAAAGCGCCTTCAGGGTCTGCTTCTGTTCAGCCATGTTTTTGAAGCGGCTTAAAAAATCTATCTTTACCGGAAAGGCTGAGAATCGTGATGTAAAAGTTTCATAATGCTGTTCCGCAAGAATAGTTGTGGGAACAAGCACAACAGCCTGCTTTGAATCGTAAGCAGCCTTAAAGCAGGCCCTCATAGCTACTTCCGTCTTTCCATAACCGACGTCTCCGCATAATATCCTGTCCATTGGGATTAGACTCTCCATATCCCTCTTTATCTCTTCTATGGAACTCTGCTGGTCAGGGGTCTCCTCATACGGGAAGAAACCATCGAACTCGTAATGCATCTCTTTGTCTTCAGTAAAGGCATAGCCTTCCGCTTCTGACCTCCGGGCATAAATCTTCAGCAGCTTCTCCGCCATGTCCTTTATCTTCTCTTTTGCCCTCTTCTTTGTCTTCTGCCATGTTCTGCCGCCGAGCCTGTCCAGCAAAGGCTTTACATGATCAGGGGCATGGTAATTCTGTATACAATCCATCCGGTCAAGAGGTACATAGAGTCTGTCGCCACCCAAATATTCGATGATCAGAAACTCTCCTTCATGCCCTTCAATTGTCTCCTTCTTGATCCCCAGGAATCTTCCTATGCCGTGCTCTAAGTGAACAAGGTAATCTCCTTCCTTGAAATCCTCAATTGAGGAGATGAGTTGCGACACCCGGGATCTTTTTATCGGTTTAAAAACAGGCCTTTTCCCAAAGATATCTCGTTCGGTAAGTATGATGCTCTTATTAAATGCAAACCCTCTGCTCAATTCTCCTGTTGTTATAACAGGGCTCGCAGCATATTTAATTGCACCGGTTTTATTAAGAATAGGCACGTCCATACTTTCTTCTGAAAATAATTCTCTCAATCTCCGGGTCTGCCCCTCTGATGAACAGACCATAAGAATGAAATAATGCCCTCTAAGTAAACTGACTCTCTTGATAAAATCTCCTATATCCTTCCTCTCTTCAGGCAGGAGGCCGAAACCGCTGATACCGCTGATATCAAGAGTAGACCATTCTTCTTTTATGGGCAATGAGGTGAGATTAAAAATCCTTCTCTCTTTAAGCGAAGGGATCAGATCAGGATATCGTCTTTTAATATCATTAGGCTCATTCAGCATCAATCTGCTTTTATCAAGAAGTTCAATGAGGTTCAGACCTTCATCCGGCTCAACCGCGGGGCAGATGAGAGCGCTCTCGATTTCTTTGAGAGAGAGCTGTGAGTCGGTATCGAAGAGCCTCACAGACTCTATCTGGTCGCCGAAGAACTCTATCCTTACAGGAAAACTGCTGTCAGGCGTAAATATATCTAACAACCCGCCTCTTATGCTCATCTCGCCTCTGCCTGAGACAACCGGAACAATGTAGTATCCCTTCTGCTGAAGGTCTGCGATAAGAGAATCTCTTTCAATTTGATCGCCTTTGGATATTCTGAGAGCAGTGAATTCCCCAGTCTTCCAAACCGGAGACATTGCCGCTTCAACTGATGATATTATCTTCGTACTATTTGGATTGTAAGCGCCGTCGGAAATAGTGGAGGATGTTTTTTCTGCGTTATAAATATCCGACAGGCTTTTTAAACGTTCAGGGTGGTCCTTTGGGCGGACAAGAATAGGCCCCGGAGTCTCAAGGGATCGTGACCAGAAGAGAGAGTCCGCATAGAATTCAGAAGCCATCTCTTCCGTAGGGCATAAGAGCAGGCATGGGGAGGATATCATCGAGAAGAGCAGTGCGCCCGATGAGCCGGAAAGGGCGTTAAAACTTGTTACTCGCTCTTCTTCAAGTATTTTTATTGCATCATGAAAAAGCGAAAGGTCTAAAGGCATGATATATAATAATGAAAAAGCATACGCCAAGGCTATTTCTGCATTGACTATGATTTTAAAGTTATGCTACCGTTCAAATAATAACTGAGGAGGGATAAATGAAACACTATGTTAGAGAAAGCACTCTTTTTATTTCGTTACTATTTATATTAATGACTAACTCTGCATTTGCTGAGTGTTGGATTGTTTCTGGACTGAAAGGATATGGGAGCAATGTAGTAGATAATTTTAATATCCACGAAGATGGAATAACAGGACAAAAAATTCGTATAAACATTAATGGCAGCAAAAGTGCGGTAACGGGCAGTGAAAATATCATTTTTGAGGAAGTTACCCCACAATTAATCGTAGGGATATATTCAAGTGGTGGTTATAAAGGAGTAGTTGAATCATGGGGCATTGACATCGAAAATCGTAAAGTCTTTTATACACAAACTCGTAGTGGTTACAACATTCTCGATGGTGCAAAAATGTTTATTGGGAATTTAGAGGGCAAATGCAAATGATTTACTGGTAGCATTAATGAACATTCAAACCATTTACCTAAACAAAGTAAATGAGGCCATACACAGACTTGGCGCATGCGATTCTTTCTTGGCACAGTATCAAGCAACCAATAACATCTATTCATTTGAGGCTGCCGTACTTCAGGCTCGCAAATCACTTGAGGCTATAGCATTTGCTGCAATTGCTCCAAATAAGATAGAGTACGCGGTGTTCCGCGCTGAAGCTGACAAGTCTGCTGACTATCGCAAGGACTATAATGCCAGGGCAATACTTCAGCACCTCGGCAGGATCAATAAGGATTTCTATCCAACTCCCTTAAAAACGCCCACAAGAAAGATTGACGGTAGTTGGCATTTCGAACGCAAAACAAACGGTTACTTAACGAAACAACAATTCATATCCTTCTATGATCGACTTGGGAAATATCTCCATGCCGATAATCCGTGGGGGAACAGCAAGGGAATACATAACCTCGTAGCAGATTTTCCGCAAGTTCTTGGGCGGATGCGCGGGCTGCTTGAATTGCATTTCACAGTAATTCGCACACAAAAGTTCAATGGCATATGGATTGTTGAAGCGCAAGTTAACGGTGCTACTCCACGAGTCGTAGTCGGCCACGCAAATGGTGATTTCATTGTTCAACGCGAAGGCTGCTAACCAGCAAAATCTCATAGAGGCGTAGGGTCAAGTCTATTTTGTTAGCATTATTGACGTTTCATGCAAAAAAATATAACTGACAACTAATTTTGCTTCTTTCTGCCTTTATTGCTCTGCTTGTGAGCAGATAATATCTTCTTAATTATTTTGCTTGTGGATATCCCCTTTACAAAAGGGATCGTGCGTACTTCATTAACAATATCATTTCCTACAATATCTTCCTTTGCCCAGTCAGCTCCTTTGACAAGAATATCGGGCTTAACTTTTTTGATGAGCTTGAGAGGGGTCTCTTCACTAAATATTGTTACATAATCAACCGCCGAGAGAGCTGAAAGCACTTCCGCCCTCTGCTTCTCAGGGGTGAGCGGCCTGCCGGGTTTTATTCTTGATACAGATTTGTCGGAATTCAGACCTATTACAAGTATATCGCCAAGCTTCTTTGCTTTGCTGAGATACCGGACATGTCCGACATGGAGGAGGTCGAAACAGCCGTTGGTAAAGACAATTTTCTTTCCCTCAGCTTTTAAACGTGCGATCTTCTTTCCTATTTCTGTGTTCTTAATAATCTTCATTTTATATAAGTTTAACTCCCATAATTTTTGTTTGCTGTGATAAAGTAAGAAAACATAGCCATAGACATTTTAGGAGAAAAGGTTAATGTGATGCAAGTCCATTTCTGGAAATTTACAAAAATCGGGTGTTTTTAAATATAAAAAAATGCTAAGCGCGAAGTTAGGTCATATTTTTGACACTCCATTATCCTCAATCGCGAGGAAGATAAATATCTCCCCCAACTACATAACGATTACCGGGTTTATTATTACAACTTTTGCTGCTGTGACCCTCACCCAAAACCTAATTGCCGGCGGGATTCTTATCCTTATCGGCGGGTTTTTTGATATGCTTGACGGCGTGATCGCGCGGGTAAATAACAGGGCTACAGATTTTGGGGCATTTCTTGATTCAGTGCTTGACAGATATTCGGATGCGTTTCTGCTGCTTGGTTTTTCATGGTACTTCTCTAAAAACGGTCCAATAATAGGCCTGTTCCTGTCTGTTGGAACAATGATAGGGGCGCTGATAATAAGCTATGCCAAAGCACGGGCTGAAGGACTTGGAAAGAACTGCCATACCGGGCTTATGGAGAGGCCTGACAGGATAATATTAATGGTCTTCGGGGCATTCACCGGGTGGGTGCTGCAGGTAATGTGGTTAATGCTTATCCTTACCCATATAACTGTAATTCAGAGGATACTGCATGTCCGGAAAGTGATGCGGTAGTTTCAGAACTCTATCCCCTTTCGCGCCTTTCGCCCCTTATTAAACGGATGCTTTATCATGCGTGTCTCGGTGACATAATCTGCAATATCAACCAATTCATCCGGTGCGTTTCTTCCGGTAAATACAAGCTCTACATTATCGGGTTTTGATTCAATGATCTTTTTCGCGTCTTTCATTGTCGCAAGTCTGCTGCTGAGGAGGTTGTTGAACTCATCCAGGATGATTATGTTGTAGCTGCCGCTTTTTACTTCCTCTACAGTGAATTTCAGGGATTCTTTGACTGAGCGCTTGAGTTCTGTGAGATCCGCCTTTGGATTAAAGAGCGGGGAGATCTGATCTTTGAATGTTATTATTTTTATGCCGAATTTTTTAACTGCGACAGCCTCTCCGGAGTTTTGAGAGCCGCCTTTAAGAAACTGGAGGATAAGGACTTTCTTGTTATGGCCTGTCGCCCGCATCGCAAGACCGAACGCTGCTGTGGTCTTGCCCTTCCCTTCTCCTGTGTAAACATGTATAAGGCCTTTTGGCATAAAAATGAGGGCGAGAATCTTAGTTTATTGGAGCGGGCGACGGGATTCGAACCCGCGACTTTCAGCTTGGGAAGCTAACACTCTACCACTGAGTTACGCCCGCATATATTTGTTTAAATAGAATCTGCTTATTAACTCAATTTGTTTGTCATACCCGCAAAAGCGGGTATCCAGTCCCGATGTGTCAGGATAAAAAACTGGATTCCCGTTTTCACCAACAGTAAGTGCCTTAAGCACGGGAATGACGCTTCTATTCGAAGAACATAGTTTATAACCCAGATTGTAAATAATGCTTAATATTCTATATTGAGTCCGGCATCTATTGCAAGCGTTCTTGTTACAGATATTTGCAATAAAATAGGCAACAATTACTGAAGAGAAGAAAACTCTATAAAGTTATTCATTTTGTTATAATAACAAAATATGTTAGGTATTTTATCCAAAATATTAGGAACAAAAAACGAGCGTGAGGTCAAGAAGCTCAGTGAGAGAGTGGCAGAGATAAATGCGCTCGAACCCTCTCTCAAGTCTCTTGATGATTCCGCCCTTAGAGCCAAGACGGATGAATTCCGTAAAAGGATTGAGGCAGGGGAGACACTCAATGATATTCTGGCCGAGGCCTTCGCTGTTGTCAGAGAGGTCTCGCGCAGGGTCCTTAAAATGCGCCATTTTGATGTCCAGCTTATCGGCGGCATGGTCCTCCACAGTGGAAAGATAGCTGAGATGAAGACAGGAGAGGGCAAGACCCTTTCCGCCACGCTTCCGGTATATTTAAACGCCCTTGACGGCAGGGGAGTGCATATTGTCACCGTCAACGACTACCTTGCAAAGAGGGATGCCAAGTGGATGGGCCCTATATATGATTTTTTTGGACTCTCTGTCGGTGTTATTCAGAATGACGCCTCTTTTATTTATGACCCTTCATATCACGCGGATGAGATCAGGCTTCATAATTTGAGGCCTGTTGACAGGAGGAATGCCTATCATGCTGATATTACCTTCGGCACAAATAATGAGTTCGGCTTTGATTACTTAAGGGACAACATGAAGTATCACATTGACGACTATGTGCAGAGGGAACTGAACTTTGCGATAGTTGATGAAGTGGACAGCATCCTGATTGATGAGGCGAGAACCCCTCTCATAATCTCAGGGCCCTCTGAAGAGTCCACAGACAAGTACTATCAGATAGACAAGATAATACCTAAGCTTAAAATAGAGACTGATTACACAATAGATGAAAAGGCAAAGAGCGTAATGCTCACTGACGAGGGCAATATTAAGGTTGAGAAGCTTCTTGGAATAGTAAACCTTTATGACCCTGCCAATATAGAGCTTGTGCATCATGTAAACCAGGGGTTAAGGGCTCACTCACTCTTTAAGCATGATGTAGACTATATCGTCAAGGACAATGAGGTTATCATTGTTGATGAATTCACCGGCCGTCTTATGCCGGGCAGGCGCTGGTCTGATGGACTGCATCAGGCGATAGAGGCAAAAGAAGGGGTTAAGATCGCCAGCGAGAACCAGACGCTCGCCACTATCACATTCCAGAATTACTTCAGAATGTACAATAAGCTGGCAGGCATGACAGGCACTGCCGACACAGAGGCAGCGGAGTTTATAAAGATATATAACCTTGATGTGCTTGTTATCCCTACAAACAAGCCTTTGATAAGGCCTGATTTCCCTGATGTTGTTTACAAGAACGTAAACGGCAAACTCAATGCCGTTGTAAATGAAATCGAAGACTGCCATAAGCGCGGGCAGCCTGTTCTGGTGGGTACTATCTCGATTGAGAAGTCGGAACTGATTGACTCCATGTTAAAGAAGAGGAAGGTGCCTCATACTGTTCTTAATGCAAAATATCATGAAAAAGAGGCTGAAATAGTTGCGCAGGCAGGCAGGAGCGGCTCTGTAACGATAGCCACCAACATGGCAGGCCGCGGAACGGATATAGTGCTGGGCGGTAACCCTGAAGCAACCGCAAAGGATATGCTGGGGGATAGGAAGGATTATTCCGAGGAGGAGTACAGAAAGGCGCTTGAAGAGGCAGAGAGGATCTGCAGAGAGGACCGCGAAAAAGTTATTGCGGCCGGCGGACTTCATATTCTCGGCACGGAAAGGCATGAGGCAAGGCGAATAGATAATCAGCTAAGGGGACGCTCCGGCCGCCAGGGGGATCCCGGATCGTCGCGGTTTTACCTCTCACTTGAAGATGATCTCATGAGGATCTTCGGTTCTGACAGGATCTCAGGTCTTATGGATAAACTCGGGATGGATGAGTCTCAGCCCATAGAGCATAAATGGATATCCAAGGCCATAGAAAATTCTCAGAAGAAGGTGGAGGGGCACAATTTCGATATTCGAAAACATTTGCTTGAATATGATGATGTAATGAATAAACAGAGAACGGAGATCTACTCTTTCAGGAAGAAGATACTCACTGGAGAAAATCTGCGCAGCCGTGTTATGGAACTGGCTGAGGATGTTCTTGACAGCATAGTCTTTATTTACTGCCCGGAGGAGAAACATCCTGAAGAATGGGATATGAAAGGTCTTGGAGACGCGCTTTACGGACAGTTCAATACCATTTACAGCGTGACAGAAACAGGCATTGAAGAGCTTCATCAGAATCTTCTTGGAAAAATAGAAGAGGCGTATAATAATAAAGAGCAGGAGATCGGTGAGCAGGCATTAAGATATCTTGAGAAGATGATACTTCTTCAGGTTGTTGACTCTCAGTGGAAGGACCACCTCTTGAGCATGGATCACCTCAAAGAAGGGATAGGTCTCCGGGGATACGGACAGAGAGACCCTCTGGTTGAGTATAAAAAGGAGGCCTTTGACGCCTTTACAGAGATGGGTGAGAGGGTAGCATCAGAGGTGGTTGGAAGGCTCTTCAAGATACAGATTGCAAGAGAAGATGAAATAGAGCGGAGGCTTGCCTTTAAACCTGTAAAGATGCAGTACGGCAGGGGAGGAGAAGCAGGCATGGCAGTGACTAAACCGCAGACCGTAGTAAAGAGCGTGAGGGTGGGCAGAAATGACCCTTGCATATGCGGGAGCGGCAAAAAATACAAGAGATGCTGCGGGCAAAATGAATAAGATACTGCTGATAGACAAAGGCGGTTCCTCGATCCGTGATTTCAGGGCTATTCTGAAAAAAGGCGGATACACACTTGTAATCAAACAAGACCTTCATCAGGCATTATCCCGTCTTAATGATGGAGATATCGGACTGATCGTAATTAATAAAACCTTTTCAACAGGGACTGCTCTCTTTAAGAAGTTCAAGGATGCCTCGGACGGTATCCCAAAGATCGTCTTGACGGAAAAAGGCTTTAAAGACATGGGCGCATGGCTTAAAGACAGGCTGGCAATACCTATTAATGAGCTGGTCTCCTACAGAGAATTTAAATATTGGGCGGAAAAACTTTTTAGAGACAAGACCGTTTCAGACTGCAAGAGAGATCTGCAGTCCGAGATACTGAACAGAAAAAAAGAATTGAAATTCTTTGAGGAGATTACAGGGATCCTCGGTTCCACTTTTGAAATAGAGAAGATACTGATCCTGATAATGGAGAGGGCAAAGGCTTTAACAGGCGCTGACGCATGGGCAATTCTTCTCGTTGAAGGAGTGAGCGATGAGATTGTTTTTGGCGACATGCTGAAGAAGAAATCCAAGAAAATATATACATTCAGGGGCAGTGAGAGGGAAGGCATAGCCGGATGGGTAGCGCAGAACGGCATTCCTGTAATAGTCCAGGATGTTTTAAAAGATAAACGTTTTAATAAAAAGATAGACGCGCTCCCCAATCTTAGGCCGGCGTCTATAATGTGCGTGCCTGTAAAGGTTGAAAAAAAAGTTGTCGGTGTTTTTGAATTTTATGCAAAGGGCAAAGAAAAAGTTTTTACTGATAAAGACATGGAACTCCTCATGAAGCTTGTCGGTTATGCTGACATGGCTATTGAAAAGACATTGCTGTACAAAAAAATGGAGGACCTTACGATTACTGATGAGCTTACCAAACTCTTTAATATACGTTATCTGAACCGCGCAATAGACAGAGAGATAGAGAGGTCGCAGAGATACGGCACTTCATTCTCACTTATATTTATGGATATTGACTATTTCAAGAGAATAAATGACCGCTTTGGACACCTTGTCGGAAGCAAAGTGTTAATTGAGACTGCACAGCTTATGCTCGATAAACTAAGGGGTGTTGATACTGTTGCCAGATACGGAGGAGACGAGTTTGTGGTAATCCTGCCCCAGACTCCTCTCAAGGGAGGCTTTCTTGTGGCTGAAAGACTCAGGAAGGCGATCGAGCAGAAAGTCTTTTTAAAGCAGGACGGACAATCCATCAGATTAACAGCGAGTTTTGGGGTTGCCTCATGTCCTCAAAACACAAAACGGAAAGAAGAACTGCTCAGGATTGCCGACAAAGCCATGTACCGCGGGAAGTTCTCAACACGAAATGTTGTATATGCTGCGACATAATAATTTTCCTCAAAATTAACAATCACATCTGAAGAACCGGGAGACTACTGTTTAATATGATTACATGGGAAAGGAAGTCCTATCGCCGGATTCTGGATAATATGCCGGACGGAGTGTATCTGGTTGATCCGGACAGAAAGATAAGCTTTTGGAACAGAGGCGCTGAAATATTGACGGGTTTTACTGCCGATGAAGTTACGGGAAAGCCATTTAATGACAGCGTTATAAGGCTTGAAGATGGAAGGGGAAACGTATTGCAGCAGTTTGAGTATCCCGTTGCCCTCTGTTTTCAGATAAATACGCCCGTAAGGAAAAATTTTTTCTTAAAGACAAAAGATAAGGGGCTGATCCATGTTGAAGAGAAGGCATCTCCGTTATATGAAAAAGGCAAAGTCACAGGAGTTGTGGCAGCATTCAGAGAGATTACGGATACAATTAAAGATATTGCAAAGCAATTAAAGACTGACAGGAAAGAGAGCCTTGTCCCGATATGCGGGTGGTGCAAAAAGATAAGAAAAGGCGATGATCACTGGTATGATATCGAGACATATTTTACAGATGAGGGTTTTGGTGTTTTTACTCACGGCATATGCCCGTTATGTGCTGAGAAGATATTCGAGAAGAAGATATATCTGGAGAGTTATCAGAATATCTGCAAAGCCATAAGCTCCAGCGTCTCCGTTGATGAGGTATTGAAGCTGATTGTGGCAAATGTTGTTAAGGTCATGAATGTCAAGGCGAGCCTCCTCAGGCTCCTGAACAAGAAGACGCAGCAGCTTGAGCTCGCGGCATATCATGGACTGAGCGAGAAGTACGCAAATAAAGGCCCTGTTAACTATGACGCAAGCATTGATGACGCGCTTGCGGGTAAGTCCGTGTCAGTGTATGACATTACAGAGCATAAGGATTCAAAGTACTACAGGGAGG
Organism: Nitrospirota bacterium; assembly: GCA_016222905.1. Lineage (GTDB taxonomy): Bacteria > Nitrospirota > Thermodesulfovibrionia > UBA6902 > UBA6902 > JACRPZ01. The sequence continues at coordinate 15,497 of JACRPZ010000058.1, read as the reverse complement.
CGCAGGAGGAAGGCATCAGGAGCATCCTCTCCATACCTATGCGTTTCAGAGACGATGTGATAGGCGTTCTTAGGATGTATACAACCGAGCCTGTGAATTATACGGATGAGGACCTTAAATTCATATCAGCTATAGCAGAGCAGGCTGCGATAGCTATAGTGAACGCAAGGGATTTTGAGAAGGCGGTATCTGCCGAGAAGGAGTATCTGAGGGTCTTCAAAGAGATAACAAAGGCGGTCAGCTCTACCCTTAATGTGCTTGAAGTGCTTGATATGATAGTGAGGAAGATACCTGAGGTTATGGGTCTTAAGGCGAGTTCTCTCAGGCTTCTTAACAAGGAAACTAACCAGCTTGAGCTTGCAACATATTACGGTCTGAGCGAGAAGTACGCAAATAAAGGCCCTGTTGACTATGACGCGAGCATTGATGATGCGCTTGCAGGCAAATCCGTGTCAGTGTATGACATTGCAGAGCATAAGGATTCAAGATATTACAAGGAGGCTCTGGAGGAAGGCATCAGGAGCATCCTCTCCATACCTATACGCTTCAGGGGCGATGTGATAGGCGTACTTAGGATATACACAACCGAGCCGGTTGACTATACGGATGAGGACCTTAAATTCATATCAGCGATAGCAGAGCAGGCTGCGACAGCTATAGTAAATGCAAGGGATTTTGAGAAGGCGGTATCTGATGAGAAGGAATACCTTAGGGTCTTCAAGGAGATAACAAAGGCGGTCAGCTCCACGCTTAATGTGCATGAAGTGCTTGATATGATCGTGAGGAAGATACCTGAAGTTATGAACTTAAAGGCAGCCACTGTCCGCTTGCTGGACAGCACCGGCACAAAGCTTAAACTTGCGGCATCATACGGCCTGAGTGAGAAATATCTGAATAAGGGGCCTGTTGACACTGAAAAGAATATAATCGAGGCGTTGAAAGAAAATCCTGTTGCCATATATGATGTAACAACCGACAGCAGGATTCAGTATCAGAAAGAAGCAGCGGAAGAAGGCTTAAAGAGCATGCTTACACTGCCTGTGGTTGCGAGAGGCAAGGTGCTCGGTGTGCTGAGGCTTCTTACTGATAAACATAGACACTTTTCACAGCAGGAGATAGACTTTGTCGCGTCGCTTGCAGGTCAGTGCGGTATGGCGATAGAGAATGCGACCATGTATGAAAGACTGAAGAAGGATTACGACAATATCATGACGCATATGGACGGGGCTGTCTTTGATAAGGAGTGGGGCGATTGAAAAAGTATAACCAAAGATGTAAAATCACTACTTCAAGACTAAACGCGGATGAGGAGATTAAGAGGGAAATGACTGTTAAAAAAATTTACGCTTTACTTATAGTTTTTCTCTTGATAGCTGCCGGCTGCGCGGGCAAGGATAAAGTAAAGCAATCCGCTGATTCCGTAACAGCTCAAAATGCCCTGAGCGCGGTTGATCTTATCAAGGACGCATATCTGAAAAAAGATGAAGGCGTCCTGCGGGAAAAGCTTGAGCCTGCTCTTTCAGCCGCGGTAACAAATGAGCTCTCTTTTGATAAAGCAGACCTTAAATTCACCCCGCGCATGATAAAGATAAAGGACTCAAGTGTTTTAGTGCATGTGAACTGGCAGGGCGAGTGGACTGTTAACGGCAGAACGCTTAAAGATAGAGGTGTAAGCGCCCTTGTCTTTAATAAAGATTCGATGAAGCTGATCCAGATTGACGGTGATAATATTTTTCACGTGCCTTCAGTCAGGGAGTGATAGTTTCTTCTTTGTAAATTTTGTACTCTGCGGATATTATGAAATCAATGCCGAAGTGGCGGAACTGGCAGACGCGCTAGGTTCAGGGTCTAGTGGGAGCAATCCTGTGCGGGTTCGAATCCCGCCTTCGGCACCATTATTGGCCGGTTTTATTATCTTCTTCACTCTGAGACCTTTTTGCTCTTATCCAGCCTATATAAAAACGCTTTATAGTTCATGCCGAGAAGTTTGGCGGCTTTTGTAGCTACTCCGCCGGATCTTTCCATCGCTTTATTGATAAGATCCTCTTCTATCTTCTCCAGATCCACTCCTTCAGGAGGCAGGTCAAGAACAAACGGCCTGCCGCTTAACTGAAAGAGCTCAAGCTCGCCGTGTATATCTTTTGAATTTATGACCCCTGTCTCATTCATAAGAACGGCCCTCTCGATAACGGATTCTATCTGCCTTATATTGCCGGGCCAGTTGTATCCGGCAAGCGCCTTCATGGCAGCGGGCTCTATGGATTTTATCCTTCTGCCGAATGCCTGATTGTATTTCTTGATAAATAAATCAACGAGGTCGGGAATATCCTCAAGCCTTTCTCTGAGAGGCGGAAGGAAAATTGTTACCACTTTAAGCCTGTAATATATGTCTTCCCTGAATCTGCCGTCTGCAATCTCTTTCTCCATATCCTTGTTAGTTGCGGTTATTATCCTTACGTCAATTTTCTTAGTCTCTTTGCCGCCTATTCTCCGTATCTCCTTGTCCTGAAGCACCCTGAGTAGTTTTGACTGGGTCACAAGGGGAAGGTCGCCTATCTCATCGAGAAACAGCGTTCCTCCGTTTGCCATCTCAAAGAGGCCTTCCTTTCTTCCGACAGCGCCTGTAAATGCACCGGCTTCATATCCAAAGAGCTCGCTCTCAAAAAGATTCTCCGGGATTGCCGCGCAGTTTAGCGCGGTAAACGGCTTTGTGCTTCTCGGACTGTTATAGTGGATCGCCCTTGCGATGAGCTCCTTGCCTGTTCCGCTCTCTCCTCTGATAAGGACTGTTACCGATGATGATGAGACCTTTCTGATGATCTCCATCGCCTTCTGCATCATGGCGGACTTTCCGACTATGCCCTCGATTTTAAATTTCTCAAAGAGCTCACTCCGCAGCCTGACATTCTCCTTTAGGAGTCTGACGTGTTCAATTGCTCTTCTCAAGGTAAGAAGGATGGTATCTTTATCAAGCGGTTTGGTGAGATAATCAAACGCCCCTTTTCTTACCGCCTCAACAGCCGATGATATGGTGCCGTGCGCGGTAATGATAATTATCGAGGGCTCAAACGGCAGTTTGGGAACAGATTGCATTAACTCTATACCGTCCATTCCCTCCATTCTGAGGTCTGTAAGGATAACATCCGGATGAAATTTCTTGATAATACCTAGCGCCTCCTGTCCTGAAGAAGCCGTAAGGGTTTCGTATCCTTCGGCGGTAAGGATCGTCTTCATAATATCCCTTTGAAGCGGCTCATCATCTACGACAAGAACAACAGGCATATCAGCTCTCCTTCTCCATAGGCAGAATTATGGTTATTTTGCTCCCCTTGCCCTCTATGCTTTCAAACGTTACCTTACCGTTATGGTCTTCAATTATCCTTTTTGTGAATGCAAGCCCCAGCCCCAGTCCCTTGCTCTTTGTAGTGAAGAAGGGTTCAAATATCTTTGAAAGTTTATCCTGCGGGATGCCGATCCCAGTATCCTCCACCGAGAGATGGAATTTCGAGTCTGATTTGCTGGTATTGATTGTAATGACGCCCCCATTGGGCATCGCCTCAAAGGCATTAATGATTATGTTATATATGCAGGTCTTTGTAAAATCCGGGTCAATCAAAAGTTCCGGCAGGATTTTGTACTCCTTCTTTATTAGTATTTTTGACTGAATCGCCTTTACCTCTACAAGCTCAATTATCTCGGAAAGAACCTCTCCTATTCCTGTTCTTCTCAGGTTCAGTTCAAAAGGCCTTCCGTATTCAAGAAAACTTTCGGCGAACCTGCTTACACGCTGTATCTCGCTCTTCATATTCAGGATCAGGGACTCAAACTTTTCCGCGCTTTCCGTATTGTCCGGCCTTGCAGCCTCTCTCATATGATCAATGGAGAGGTTGATAAAATTCAGAGGATTTTTGATCTCGTGCGCGATATTCCTCGCAAACTGTCCTACTGCAGCAAGATGCTCCGCCTTTCTCAGCTTCTCCATAAGCTTGCGTTCTTCCCGCAACTTCTCCACCATATAGTTAAAGCTTCGGGAGAGTTCGCCGATCTCGTCTTTCCTGTTTGAATGCAGCTCCTGATTAAGGTCTCCCATAGCAACTTTTTGCGCGGCTGTAACCAGCTCCTCTATAGGGGTTGTGTATCTTCTTGCCAGGAAAATGGCCAATAGTATCCCTATTGCAAATACGATAGAGGCTGCGACTATCCTCCTTATGGCGCTCGCCTTAAGAAAGACAGAAAAATCCTCGGTATTCAAAGTAAGGGATATATATCCCATATTTTTATCTCCGGACACGACCGGGATCATGACATTGTATGATTGGCCTTCCCCTGTCACAGGCTCGCCGAGTTCAGCCTTAAAGATAAGCTCTTTTTTGCTCTTCGTTATCCATTTCCCTATGTCCTTCTGGTTTGTGCTTGAGATAATCCTGTCGGAGGTGCTGATGACCGATATCTCCTTCACCCCTTTTGTGTTCAGTTTATCGAGATAGCCTTTAAGACGCTTCTCATCCATCAGACCGCTGCTCGTTGCCTGCTCAAGGCCGATCTGTATTGCTTTTGAAATCTCGGATGTCCGCCGCTCAAACTCATTATAGATGCCTTTCTCAGTCTGGTAATAAAGAAAAACAAGCATCGCAATAAGGGCGAGATTTAAAAAAAGCATCATCGCTACCAGCTTTTTATTTAGGGAAGATCTGAACAATCTGTCTTTAAGTGTTTTCATAGTGGTGTTCCGTCCTGCATAAGTTTACCAGTATTCGCTAATGATTAACGTCCAGTTTTCGAGGTCTTTCTGTTTTTTCGTAAAGGCATTTTCTTTTGATCCCCTACTGCTTGCGGCGGGGTAGTTCATTTTTTGAAGAATTATTTTTTCAGCCAAGTATCGTTGAAGGAATGGAAAGTTAATCATCTGACCTTTCACAGTTCATCGCTGTTGTATTCGAGAAAGAGGTCTGCGCCATGTGTTTTGCTTTTACAGATCACTTCGCTAAGACACATTTTATACTAACGCTGTAGATTTTTCAGCTATCATTAAAATGATGGCGACTGACTGATTTACCTGACCATAACATAAGGGCGGAATCTTTCAAGATTCTTTGGCCCGATTCCCTTCACTTTGAGTAATTCATCTACTGTTCTATAGGGGCGTCCGGCTATGATCCTCCCTGAAAGAACAGGACCGATTCCATTGATGGACATGAGCTCTTCTTTGCCGGCGGTGTTAAGGTCAAGCAAGCCTTGCGGAGATTTGGTTTTCTCAAGACTTAAGTCATTGGAAGCGGTATCACTGGAAACAATATTGTTCTTTTTAATACGGAAGGCCTCAGTGGAAAAATACGCGAAGATCGGCAGGTGGTCCGAATACCCCTTGCCTATGTGTTTGCCCCTGCCTCTTTCGGTCATTTGCCAGCGATAGATGGTTCCGTCCTTGAACAGGTAGCCCGGCTGGAACTTATCAAACGAATTATCGCTGTAAGAAATTCCCTTATTATCATAAAGTCCTTTGGATACGATGATACTATCCGGGCTCTCCTTTTTCCCGGAAAAGATGTAAGACCAGCGTCCGGTTTCACGGACTTCAAGCCATAAATTATACAGAGACTCATTCTTAGCCTGCTCTGTCAGTAGATTTTCATTGACCATTTCAGAATCTTTGACAGTCCTTAAGATATGATTAATTCCTGTAATGCCTACGGTATCATCTAATTTGTCGGAATCCCGAAAGGTTTTATATTCATCGTAGTTAGAATTAAAATCTCCTATCAGGATAAAGTCAGCATCCTCTTTTAACTTGTCAATCTCTCTCTTAAGTGTTTTGGCGTAAGCTATCCTCAGACTTTCAGGACCGTTTTTTGATTTCCAGTGATTAATAAAGAGGATGATGCGGTTACCGGCGATATCAAGAGTTACTTTGAGAATATTTCTCGCCATTGGATTATCAACCTGTATCTCTTCTCTATCAATAATTGGAAATTTAGACAGAATAGCGCACTTCACCGGTGCGGCCCTGGAGTCTGCAATTGCAAAATAAGGATAATCCGCACCGAGGTCATTCAGCCTGTTACGCAGAGAAGTAAGAGCTTCTTTCGACTCTACTTCCTGCAAAGCGATGACATCGGCTCCCAGGTCTTTTATCGCTCCGGCAATATTATTGTATTTAATATTTGCAATATCCTTGGTCCAGCCGTAGCCGGTATTCGGGATATACTCCGGGTATTCCGTTCCCTTCACGGTAAGATCAAAAAGATTTTCCACATTGTAGCTTGCAACTTTAAAGGTTTTTGCTTCTATTGATGTAATACAGCACAGCAAAAGAAGAAAGATTGATACAATTATTTTTTTTGTCTGCTTTTTAAACATACATTTATCCATAAACGTTCTGCCGCATATCATGTCTTATAATAATCAATAACAAGAACTTCTTTGTCAAGCCAATTTAATTTTACGTGATACCTGCAACTTTGTATGGAAATAAAGATGCAAGGCATGTTAAATTATACAACTTGGGGCTGTAGCTCAGTTGGGAGAGCGCTTGAATGGCATTCAAGAGGTCGTCGGTTCGATCCCGATCAGCTCCACCATTATTTTGAAACACTTGCGTAATCAACAAGTGACAGGACTATCCGCATCATTGCATCCCCGAAATGAAAAAGTTCCCTGATAAACAGCCGGAGGAATTTCAGGAAGGCCAAAGTGTGGAATTGTTGATCTGCGACCCGACCGAGATAGGATATAAGGCAATTATCAGCAACTCCCGCATAGGCGTGCTTTATAAGAACGAGGTGTTTCAGCCATTAAGAAAAGGACAACGCATAACGGGATTTATTAAAAAGGTACGGGATGACGGCAAGATTGATCTCTGCCTCCAAAAACCCGGCTATGACACGATCGATTTCGGTGTAAGCAAGAAAACTTTCAAAAAGGCTATAGGCGCCCTTTACAAAAAACGGCTTATTACCATTGAGAGCAATGGAATAAGACTCATTGAAAAATAGATAGATCCTGCCGGCTGCTATTTACTTTGCTTCTTTTCTATCTTTGCAGCCCTCTTCTCTTTAGCTGTCTTTAGCGGTTTTTTCTTGGTCTCTTTTTTTGACTCTTGCGACTTTGCCATGTTAGTTCTCTCCTTTTTTGAAAAGTTCAGATTAATAATATCATTTTTATAGAAAAGCTCTCAACCTCTATTTGAAACTGACCTTTACGGGCTTACGCTCAGATGCTTCGTCGTCGAGCAAGAAAAATTCCTCCGGCTTAAAAGAAAACGCAGAAGCCATGATGTTAGTCGGAAATACGTCCGTAGCGATGTTATAATCCTTTACCGATGCGTTATAAAAACGGCGCGCGTGTTCTATGTTATCGTCAATCTCCTTCATGTTGGACATTATCTCTTTATAATGCACGTCAGCCTTGAGTTCCGGATATGCCTCGACAAGCGCGAAAAGGGATTTAAGTGTCTGCGTTATTATATTGTCGGCCCTGGCTTTTTCATGTGGTGTTTGAGCGCCCATTGCCGAGGATCTCAATTGCGTTATCTTTGCGAGAGTTTCGTTTTCGTGGGTTGTGTATCCTTTAACCGCTTCGACGAGGTTCGGTAAAAGCTCATACCTCTTTTTTAAATGCACGTCTATATCTGACCACGAATTTTTCACTGCATACCGTAAGCGCACGAGTTTATTGTAGATATAAATTACTAACAACAGGAATATCACCACGCCTGTAATTCCGGCAGCAATCTTAATATTTATATCCATACCCATATTCATATTCTTATCCCTCCTTTATTATTCTATCACCTGTTAGGCCTTTCTCCTTTCTTTTTTTTCACAGCTGCTTCAACCGGGCCTACGCCGTTCATTTTCCAGTCATTCGCCTCAGTATCATAGAACCCGTTCGCCTCCCAGGCGGAGGCCTCTTCCGCCGTAAATCCGTTGTCCTTCCATGAAATCGCCTCACTCGGAGAAAAACCACGGTCGTTCCACATTCCGGATTCTTCCGGTTCAAATCCGTTACTGACCCAAATTGAGGCGTGCGGCGGCTTAAATCCCGCGTTACGCCATCGCACGGCATGACCCATGTCAATATCTTCCCTCTTCCAATCATCTATCTCGTAACCGCTCATTCCGGTCTTTAGCCATTCTCTATTATCGTATGCCTCCTTAACCGAGACAGCAAAATACGGAAGAAAATAAGACGCCGCGAGGCAAAAAACAACAATAACCTGAGCGAACCACGGCGCAATGCGAGCGGGAAAGGTTTCTGGCGGATCCTTTCTCTCAGCGTCTGCACGCTTAAGCACCATTACGGCGTAACTCCTCTGCGCTTTTGTTCGACGGCTCCCATTGGACTCATTCCCTTGCGCTTCCACGCCGCTGCTTCTTCAGCCTCAAACCCGTGTTTACGCCATGCAATCGCGTCGCCCATGCTGAAATCGAAACGCATCCAGTCCTTTGCCTTACTTGGTGTAAATGCGTACCGCCTCCACTCCATTGCCTCTGATAACACTACTCCGCCGTCTTTCCACTCGCGCGCCTCGCCCGACGGAATGTCCATTATCATCCATGACTCGGCTTCCGGGGCTGTAAACCCTTCGGCGCGCCATCTCTTTGCCGTATCCATGGATACAAAGCCTTTATCCCACCAGGAGAGCGTCTGTTCCGGAGTAAACCCGTAACCCTCCCAGTGCTTGATAAGCGCGTTCTCAGCCAGCACAGCCGCATAGTATGGAATCAAAAACGAAAGCACGAGGCAAAGAGCAAACAACAGCCTCGATGGCCACGGATTTATTTTATAGGCTGTATACATATTCGTTCATCTCTTACAACGCTTTTTTTACGAGCTTGATAAAATCCTCGCATCCGAAACCGCCTGAAGTTCCATGATACCATTTAGCCTCTCCATTTCGTATCATCAAATCGCTTACGTCCATGCCGGCGGCAATTGCATAAGGAAGATGCTTCTGCAAAATAGGCGGAATAAAGCGCGTGTCTCCGCGGTCACTGTAATTACCCGCCAGAAATCCGGCATAACCGTCTACCCGTTCGCGAAGCCTAATATATTCCATGGTCGGCAAACGTAAAAAACGCTTAAACATAAACGTGATAACTGCGAATGCCGTGACTATAAAAGTCGCGTAAAATGAAATTACTATGAAGGCTTTTCCGTTATCAAATTTATTATAATCGATTATCAAAAGCGACGACACTATGGACAAAATGGACAAAATAATACCGGGCCATAGATAACGCCGGTTTGATACGCTGTATTTTTTATATTCGTTCGTTAACGAGGCTTTCAGTACCTGCGCGGTGTTTGAAACCTCTTTGCCCTTGCCTTTATGCGATAGAAACACTTCGCTTTGAGCGCCAAAAAACGCCGTGTAAAATTCTTTTACAATTTTCGGCAAATCATCTGCAGTAACCAGTGTTTTTTCTATCTTGTAAGTTCCTTCATATTCGGAAATCTTAATAAGCCCGATCTCCGCGAGATAGAGAAGCTCGGAAGCTACGCTTAGATAATCCGTCCTTCCTTTTACATAAAGCGCCCTCATAAGGGCAGGGTCCATATCATCGGGAGACGAGTATTCTAAAATTGCCGTTTCACGGCCTTTTGGGTCGCGCCCCACCTTAAACCACGCGATAAAATAGTAAGCAAACGCGGCGGTAAAACCTAAAACGAAAATAGCGAAACTCGACAAAAAACTTCCGGCGCGTTTATCAAATTGTTTAAGTTTATGCAGTATTCCTTCATCAACATATCCCTTTACGAACCCTACGGTTACCGCAAAATGCATTCTTTCCTTAAGCGGCCTTGCAGCAATAAAACTCACGACATCGCCGTTACTTGTTTCTGCAACGCTCGAAACGAAATCCTCTCTTTTATACAATCCGGCTTTGCCGCCAGCATATATCACGTCCGTACCCTTCGGAAGCCTGACCGTTACCGAGGCGTTTCTTATATATCCGCCGAAAAAATTTTCCTCGACTATAGAGAAATACAATTCATCATGATGAGGCTCATCCAGAATCCTGCCGTCGGTTGAATAGGATAATTTTATCAGGTGCTCTCCTTCTTTAAGCGGTTTATCCTTACTTCCAACATAAAGAAGATTATTCGAGATATAATACTCGCCGATAGAGCCGTCCACTTCTATTGACTTCAATTCAAATACAGGGTTTGAATACATTTCTCGCGAAAAACCGTACGACCTTAACTCCCCTGAAACAGGCAGCACTTTAGAATACCCGTATTCATATACACCGCCCGGCCTGTTGATTATCGCTATTGTTTCAATGACGTCGAGCGTGCCGTCCTTATTTATCGTTATGTCAGCGTCAAAGCTCGATATCTCGTCGCCTTTATCAACCGTCTCGTCGAAACGCTTGAGTTCCGCGTCAACGGCGCTTAATCCCGCATTTTTGCTTAAAAGAGCCTCTTCGAGCGTAAAACCCGAATCTTTCCATTTTACGGTATCGTCAAAAGAAAAACCGGCTTCTTTCCATTTTATAGCCTCTTCAAGTTCTATGCCGTATAAGCCGGACATATGCGCATTATGCGGCGTAAAGCCCGCTTCGCGCCATTTTACCGCCATGTCAAGCTCATAGACGGTTCTGGCGGAAGGAGAATCCTTTGTGTAATAAAACTCGCTTTCCCGTGGACCGTAATGCCACTCGAGCATTGACTTGGCGTCAAACCCGGCGTTCCACCATTCTTTTGCTTCTTCCGGATAAAGCCCTTCCTTCCAGAATGACCTTGCCTCCTTTGCCGTAAGCCCTGAAGTTAAATATTCTCTTGCGCGAAGCCCTGAATGAATGCTGTTGTCCATCCACTCCTTGGCCTCGTCTGGGCCAAAGCCGTTTTTTAAAAAATCTCCCGCGGTATAAACATTCGCTATTTTACGCCACTTGCCGGCAGCCTCAGGGCTGAATCCCTCACCCCGCCACTGCGCCGCCCACGCAGCGAATATAATTCCTTCTTTTATCCATTTTTTGGATTCTTCCGAGTCTATGCCGTAATACTTCCACTCAGAAATATCAGATGGCTCCGCGTTTTTTAAATAATCGTCTGTCTCTGCTGCCACATTGCGGGAAAACCCCGCGACATCTATAACCGCAAGAAGCGCAATAAAAAAAATCGCCGCCAACACAGTAATGTTGCGACGCGATAAAAAACAAATTTTCGTATTCAAATTGCCGTCAATCATATTTAGGCGCTAACGGGACATAATATCCAGAACTCGACTCTATATTTGACAAAACATTTAGATACCAATTTCTAAGGAGGCTGTCAACCCCTGTCGCGAACAGTAAGGCCGTTCAAGAAATTTCTCAGGAACTGGTCCCCGCATTCCTTATAGTTTCTATGCCCTTCTTTCCTGAAGAGCGCGGTCAGTTCATGCCCCGACATAGTGACCCCTGCCAGTTTTAATATCCCGATCATATCATCTTCTTTCAACTCCAGCGCTATCCTCAGTTTTTTCAATATGGCATTATTTGTTAAAGGTGAGCCTGACTTTTTTGCCTGACCCGGTACACTCTCCTTCCTGCCCCTTCTGTGAACAATTAACCCGTCTAAAAACAATTCCATCACCTTATCACTGCATTCAACATAGCCTTCTTCATCTTCCTTTTTAAAAAGAGCGGTCAACCCGGATTGATCAATATCATGTCCGGACAGTTTAAATATTTTGATCATCACCGGATTGCTGATATCCAGAGCATACCGTAACCTTCGCAATATGTCGTTGTTCGTCATTTATTATTTCCTTTAAGAATATTGGATGTCCCTTTTAATTTGATTAAGGATGCTTATGGTTTCTTGACAACAGCCTTGCCGTCAGGATCAATCTTCATACCGCTGAGTGAAATAGCCTGTGTAAGAACTGCCGCAAGCCCTTCAGCTGCGCCGCCGCTCCCGATTGTAAGAATATCAGGCATAATCTTAATCTTGCCAGCAGAGATATGTTTTGCGAGTTCGATAGCCATAATAGCCTGTGGCCCGATGGCTGTCTTCTGCTTTTCGTAGGCCTCTGCGGTAGCAATACCTATTGATTCGATTGCTTTGGCATCACCTTCGCCCTTCAGTCTTGCGCTTTCAGCATTACCTTCGGCGAGCGTAACTGTTTCTCTTTTCTTCTGGTCGGCAACTTTGACTGCAATCTCGGCCCGGACAAGTTCCGGTTGCTGGTCAGCGGTCGCCTTGGTCTTTTCCATCTCGATTCTTGTTACCTGCGCCTTCTGTTCTTCCTGGAACTGAGTGGTCTGCTGCTGTGCGATAATCTTCTTCGTCTGAGTATCCATAAGCTCCTGTGGCAGCATAATCTGGCAGATAAGAACGGAGACGCACTCGACATGATACTTTTCGAGCTCCAGTCTTGCTCTTGTTTCAGCCTTTGTCTGCTCTTCCTGCCTGTCCTGCATGAAGTTCATGGCAGATGTTGTTGAGGCCTGGTTCCTGAAGCTGGAATCGATCATGGGGTGAATAACGTGAAGGATAAGGTTGTCGATAGAACCGACCTTCGATACCATGTAGGGCGCCTGGTCCGGTCTTACGCGGACGACAACTTTGACCGAAACACCAATGCTGAATCCGTCCTTTGAGACCACGTTCAAAGCATTAAATTTTGTCTCTTTTGAATCATCCCAGTCTATTGTAATGTTTGTCGTGTCAATAATATAAGGCATAAAGGCCAGCCTGTTAAGGTAGTATTTGCCGGGGCCAGCCACTTCTTCCTGGATGCCCCGATATCCTTTAGGTACTACATATTTCTCTTTGCCCTCTTCCTCGGTCGCACCCATCTGGCTCGATCCGAGTCTCTTCTTCATGTCAGACGTCGGCTCTTCGCCTACGTTTGAAACAACAACCGCAACCTGTCCGCGCTCAACAACCTGAACATCATCAAAGGCAACGTCAAACATTAACGGGTTTATATAGTAAGTGCCGGGCTTAAGAACATCGAGCTGAGGCCCGCGCTCCCCGCCGCCTTTGAGAAATGAATTGGCATCCTGAAAATCAGCGTGACCAGTTACAGACTGGGCAACATATTCTTTTTCGGGGAGAGGGTTGCCGTCCTTGGCAGTAACGAGACCGACTTTAGCAGACTCAACCACCGCTGCCCGCGCAGTTGTCACCTGGAATAAATTCAGGTTGATACGATATGTTCCGGGAAGGAGTATGTCGATCTGCGGGCCCTTTTGGCCGCCGTTAGCAAGAAACTTTTCACCATCTTCAAAGTTATGATGATTAGGCACACTGGCTGCCAACAGTCTTCCAGGTGCTATAGGACTGCCGTCCTGTGACGTTACAACTCCCACCTGCCCCTTCTCGACAACAACTGCGTCAGCAATTGATATTTTAAAAAGATACGGATTTATTCTGTATTTACCGGGGGGAAGAAAATCAATCTGAGGACCTTTCTGGCCTCCGTTTTGTAAGAACGCCTCTCCATCCTGAAAAGAATTATGTCCCTGTATTACTTTTGCAAATATTTTACCGGGAGGGATCGAGCTGCCATCGACTGATTCGATGAGTCCGACCTTGCCGTCCATGATTTCTATAAACTCGCTCTTTTTTGCCGTATAAATAAATGGAATAAGAAAGTGCATACCCGGACCAAGCGTCCTTGCCTGAATACCGACTTCGTTGTTCATGGCAACAACCCTGCCCTGCGGCATCTTCTTGCCTAACCATCTCCGTTCAATAAGCGCGAGCTCTTTACCCCCGACAATAACAACTGATTGATATATCAGGATTAAGGCGAAAATTCCTAAGATTGTTCCACCTACTGAAAACACGCCGATTAAATTAAAAAGAATTTCCATATAACCTCCTTTATTAGTTTCCTTTAAGTTTATAACTCATCTTTAATTTTTAATGGCTATCACTCTTGTGTTTATGTATCCGCGATAACGTTTCGGCTGACCCGTAGGGGCAACCTGCTTGATGCAAAACCAGCATAAATTTCGGTCGGCTGTAGAACCTGTTGTTAAATGTGCCTGAATATTTCATGCCTCATTTTCAGAAGTAGGGCAATAACAATAAAGCCGCAGACTGCAGCAAAGAAATAGCCTATGGCTGATAGCTTTGCCGCTACCCCAGTTTGAATTTTTGCTCTGAATGGCATTCTAACGCCGGGCGGCGGATGAACACCTGCACGTATCGTTTTCATGCCGAGACGCAATAAATAGATTCCCTGAATAGTACAAAAAATGGATAGCGGTATAATTAAGAAATTGACAAAAATATTATTCAATTCACTCAGCGCCGCTGTCGTATTTGTTACCGTATTGAGTTGCTCAATTTTCTCTTCTGCGATTTGCTTTAATAAGAAGCCGATGAGACTGCAAATACATAGGAAGGCAAACAGGGCAAGCTGTACCCGCGAATTGCCTTCGATATATTGGTTGTTATTATTGTCTTTATTTAGCATTTAACGAGTTATTGTATTGTACAGGCAGGATTTAAGGATATTCAATGGAAATCTGTGGCCTATAAGAAATGGCTTGACGTACGAGCTTGCTAAAGATACTGCAATTGCAATATTCAGAATAGATCGGAAGGGAAGATCAAATGTTATACAAACAACGCTTCGAAGTCTCTTGGAGTCATGATCTTAATGTCCTGATAGCTCTTTATCTCTAGCAAGTCATCATCCCCTGTCACAAGATAATCCGCCTTTGTCGCCACAGCACAGGCGAGAACGTTGTCATCATCCGCATCCCGGCATATACTGTCAATTTTGAGGTTATGCTCGATGATCTTATCAATGGCTTCACTGATGGGCTCTATTGCTGAAGCTATTTCATCATGTGAAAGGTGAAATTTCTTTGAGAGAACGAATCTGATCTCTGCCATAATGAAAGGGCATGATGCAAGGGAAAATTCTCTTGCGCGCGCCCTGTGCAAAATTTTAGAACAGATCCCCTCGGTGATGATCGCCGCTATGTACACATTCGTATCGAATACGGCGGTCATGATATCGCCTTAAAAACATCCTCTTCGCTTACTATGCCGAGCTTCTTTGCTTTTGGACCGAGCTTTTTCTGCACTGACTTGAGCTTCATTTCCCAAAGAAAAAGGCTAAGGGATTCCTTCACAATGTCGCTCTTGTTGCGTCCGGTATTTTTGGCAAACCTCTCAAGCTCCTCCGACATGTTTGATGGCAGGCTGACGGACAATACGGTTCTCATAAAACACCTCCTGTATTACAATACACTACATAAATGGGAAAAGCAATCCTGTCCCGGTTTGCTTTTAAGAGGACGCAGGAACTGTCTTAAAACTCAATATTAATATATCATTCCCGCTTGTCGGGAATCTTTCCTTTAACAACCCCCTATCCCCTTTATTAAGGGGGAATAAGAAGATTCCCGACAAGCGGGAATGATAACATGAAAAAGAGTGCACCTCCTGAGGGCGATAGCAAAAAGCTAACCCCTAATGTTTAAAACAGGGTGATAGTGTTAATATCCCCTAAAATTTAAGAGGAGGTGCACATATGAAGT
>JACRPZ010000055.1 GCA_016222905.1 Nitrospirota bacterium | reverse complement strand
TCTTTCGGTATTACCGCGTCGTATATATAGCTGTAGAAACTGACCTGCCCGTAATCCTTCTTTATCATCGTCCCTCCTGACTTTATGTTTGCTTTATTTATGCAAACTTAATGCCAGTCTTTTTCAGCAGTCTCAAATTAGTCAAGCAATTATAAAAGCTGCTATGCTTCAATCTTGCATTGGAGGGGCAGTCTACAGACAATGAAATCAATAAGTTAGTGGCGGGAGCGTGTGGGAATCGAACCCACCATGCCCGGTTTTGGCCAGGCAACACCGGATTTGAAGTCCGGGAGAGACACCAGAACCCTAAACGCTCCCATGCTTGATTTTCAGTTTTATTACTTATCGCATGGATGATGTAAAATTTATTGTAGCAAAAATATAGTAATTCTCCAATTAAAACCACTTCTTTCTTCTGAAATACAGCAGCAGCGCCGCAGCCGTAGCGACCATCAGTCCCAAGGCAAAGGGGTAACCGAAATACCAGTTGAGCTCGGGCATGTTGAACGGGCTTTTCCCGGTATTGAAGTTCATTCCGTACAGCCCTGCGATAAATGTCAGGGGGATAAATATAGAGGCGAATATAGTTAGTACCTTCATGACCTCATTCATCCTGTTACTCACGCTTGAGAGGTAAATGTCTAACATGCCGGAGATCATATCCCTGAATGTCTCAACGCCGTCAATGACCTGAATGGTATGGTCATAGAGGTCCCTGAGATATAGACGCGTATTCGCACTGATCATCTCGGTGGCGTCATGTTCGAGCTTGCTGATTATATCACGCAGGGGCCATACGGATTTCCGAAGCGAAATTATCTCTCTCTTTAGTGTATGGATCTGCCGCAGAGTGTCAGTCGAGGGTTTCACCAGCAGCAGTTCTTCCACCTCCTCAATATCATCTCCGATCTTTTCAAGAATGCCGAAATACTCATCAACAACAGCGTCCAGAAGGGCATAAGCCAGAAAATCCGCGCCCGACTTTCTTATCAGCCCTTTGTTATTTTTGAGCCTTTTCCTGACTGGATCAAAGACATCTCCGCCCTTTTCCTGAAAAGTTATCACGGTATTTCCGCAAAGAATAAGGCTTACCTGTTCCATGATCAACTTCCTGTTCTGAGTGTCGTATGAGATCATCTTTATGACAAAGAAGATATAATTTTCAAAAAGTTCTACCTTCGGACGCTGCTCCGTGTTGAGAATATCTTCCATGGTAAGGGGGTGAAGCCCGTAGCATGAAGACATCTCCTCAATCGCGGATACGTCATGCAGTCCTTCAATGTTCAGCCATGTTACAGACGGTTTATCCTTGTACGGCAGACACTCCCGCAACACCTCCAGTTCCCGCATTTCGTAAGATGTCTCATCATATTCAATATGCGTAATTAGCATCTTCTCAGTCTTTTGCTCTCCGATGTGAACAAGAGTTCCCGGAGCAAGCCCCGACTTATGCGATCTCCTCTTTGCGGTCTTCATAAACGTTTCCTCCATGCCTGCTAAAAATTACTACAACCCGAAAAATGAATTTCAAATAACGCAGATGTTGGGAAAGAAATTATTTTTCGATACCTTAGACGCAATATTAAATAATAGAGCATGTGTATTTATATTTAAAGACACACGCACGATCCAATAATAAATTCATCGAGTTAAATAATTTATTGAGCAATATCTGCATTATTCAGATTTAATTCTGATGCTCATCCCTTAAAAAGAAGCTTCCTCACATCCCCGACCCTCATCGTTATCCTGTTGCTGTCAAGATACTCGAGAAAAGGCAATGCATATTTCCTTGATGTGTTAAGTATGTCACGAAACTCGCCCACAGTCATTTCCGCTTTCTTGGCGTAAAACCCCTTCAACTTCTCCATCATCTTTGCATGGTTGGACTTTGAAATATATATAGAATCCTTTATCCTTACGAGTATCCCTTCCTTTGCCATTATCTTCAGTATCTCGCTCACCTCTTTTTTATCAACCTTGACCAATGCGGCAAGTTCTTCATCTGTAGGGGGCTGAAATTCCGCGGCATCAATGGCCTTAAGTATCTTCTCTCTTGTTTCCTTGTTACCCTCGCTCAGGGAGAGCCTGAATGAGCCTGATCTTATGATATCTTTATCAACGACAATATCTTTGACCTTGGCAAGGAGCCCGTCAAAGAGCCTCTGCTCTATACCCTGAAAAGATGACCTAAGCTCCTCTTTCAGCATCCCCGGCTTAAGAGGGTTTTTGGAATGAAAGTCTTTGAGAAGTGCGATGATCCCCGCTGAAAAATCATCAAAAATATCTTTATGTATGAGCCTCTCTTCGCATATAATCACTTCCCCTTCTTTAACAAGGGCTGCGACCGCTGATTTGATATCGGGAAGGTCGGCCTTTATCCATCCCTCAAACTCCTGTGGCGCTATTCCGTATATGCCTTTCTGAAGAACTTTTGCCGAGAGCTTCTCCGTGAGGCTCCCTTCCCAAAATATATTCTGCCCTTCTATATCCTCCTGCTTCTTCCTCCGCTTGGGCGAGGGGTCATGCACTTCGCCACCGCCTATTGTCTGAAGCGGAGAGAACCGCCTGATTATATATCTGTCTCCTGCTACCAGCGCAACCGGAGTTGGGAACCTGAACTGGCATAATGCGCTCTCGCCAGCCTTAAGCGATTCGTTTCCATAAATAATTATCCTGCCGGTCATCTCGGACGAACCTGAATGGAAATGTACAAGGCTCCTGTTCTTTAAAAGAGGTATTGCGGAATCCTTAAGCAGTTCAACTCCTGCATCAATGATATATGAAGGCTTGATCTTGCCCGGCGTTGCAAGCACATCACCTCTCTGTATGTCATCCTTTGAGACCCCTTGCAGATTCACCGCAACTCTCTGTCCGGCATACGCCCTATCTATTGTCTGGCCGTGGCTCTGTAGGCCCCTGACCTTTGTCATCATTCCGCCGGGAAGTATCTCAACAGCGTCATCTATACCGATGCTTCCTGAAACAGATGTGCCTGTGACAACCGTGCCGAAGCCTTTAAGAGTAAAAACCCTGTCAACAGGGAGCCTGAAGATAGCCTTCTCATGCTTCGGTTCAACTCCCGAAGCCGCTGCCTTTATCTTCTCCTTTAAGAGTGCAAGATTCTCGCCTGTTTTTGACGATACGCCCATTATCTCCGCATCCTCAAGAAATGTCCCCTTTACAAACTCCCTCACCTCTTCTGTGACAAGACCAAGCCACTCCTTATCAACGAGGTCGGATTTTGTTACGGCAACAATGCCCTTCTTTACCTTTAGAAGATTGCATATGGCGAGGTGTTCCCTGCTCTGCGGCATTATCCCTTCATCAGCGGCGATTACCATGAGGACGATATCAATCCCGCCTGCCCCGGCGAGCATATTCTTAATAAGGCGCTCATGCCCCGGAACATCAATGATACCTACTTTAAGGCCGTCAGGGTATGAGAGGTCTGCAAAGCCGAGGTCAATTGTGATGCCCCTCTCCTTCTCCTCTTTGAGCCTGTCGGGGTCAGTACCCGTGAGCGCCTTGACAAGCGCGCTTTTGCCGTGATCAATGTGCCCTGCTGTTCCGAGAATAACGTAGCGCATGTGATAATTGAATCCGAAGATTTACCGGCTAAAGATCTCGATTAATTTATCAATAAGTCTGTTCAGTTTATTTGGTTTGAGCTTGTCCGATTTTATATAAAACAATGCGACTGTCTGCCGTGAATATGCGGTCGGGTCTTACATTACTCGACTGCTTCAGGCTCCTCTCTCAAATTCAGCATCATTGAGCGGACTTGCATAATTATCTTTTATGGATTGACTCGTCAAGTACCTTGCTGTTTTTATATACCCTGGGGTTTTTGCCGCAAGATAGTTCATTCTTCACCATTATTTTTTCTCAACCTTCTTCGCCTTCTCAAGCACTTCACGCGCCATCTTCTTTTTGTAAACCTTAAGTTTTCCTGTGAGCGCGGGATTGCCGAATTGAAGTATCTGCGCCGCGAATATTGCGGCGTTCTTTGCGCCTGCATTTCCTACGGCCATTGTTGCAACGGGTATGCCCGGTGGCATCTGAACAGTGGAGTAGAGCGCGTCAACGCCCTTAAGAGGCGACGAGTCAATGGGAACACCTATTACAGGCAGTGTCGTATGCGCGGCTATGACGCCTGCAAGGTGCGCGGCGCTGCCTGCGCCTGCGATGATCACCTGCACACCTTCTGCTTCAGCCTCCATCGCAAGCTTCACGGTTCTGTCAGGCGTTCTGTGCGCGGATGCAACAGTCATCTTATACGGGATTTTAAATTCCTTTAAAAGTTTTGAAGTGTTCTCCATGACAGGCAGATCTGAATCACTGCCCATGATTATCAAGACTTTTGGTTTCATTTTATATTCCTCCGCGTGTTAATAATTACTCTCTATTTATCGCCCTATCGCCTATATCTTTCCTGTAGTGCATCCCTTCAAAGTGAATCTTCTCAATAGCTTTATAAGCATTCTCTTTAGCAGTCTTTATATCGCTGCCAAGAGCGGTCACGCCAAGCACCCTTCCGCCTGTGGTTATAAACTCTCCATTATCATTTGCTGCTGTGCCGGCATGAAAGACAAACACATCATCCCGGCCTTTAAAGGAATCAAGGCCTGTAATCACCCTTCCTTTTGCATACTCGCCAGGATAACCCTCTGAGGAGAGCACTACGCATATGGATGTCGCGTCCTTCCATCGGAGATTAACCTGATCAAGCCTGCCTTCTGCCGTCGCCTTCATAACATCATAAAGGTCAGACTCAAGCCGCATAAGAATGGGCTGCGCCTCGGGGTCTCCGAAGCGGCAGTTAAACTCAAGAACATATGGTTTCCCATCGCATATCATAAGCCCTGCGTAAAGCACACCCCTGAATTTTATCTCCTCTCTTGCAAGGCCTTTCATGATAGGATCCATTATGGAGGCCATTATCTCTTCTTCAAGCTCTTTTGTCACTACAGGAGCGGGACTGTATGCGCCCATTCCGCCTGTATTAGGCCCCTCATCATTATCAAATATCCTCTTATGGTCCTGCGAAGACGCAAGCGGAAGTATCGTCTCTCCGTCTATCAAGACCATGAAGGACGCCTCTTCACCCTTTAAGCACTGCTCAATAATTACCTTATCTCCGGCATCGCCAAATGCCTTGTCTTTCATTATTACATTCAGCGCATTTATAGCTTCTTCCGCCGTCTCTGCAACAAAGACCCCCTTACCTGCCGCAAGCCCGTCAGCCTTTATAACAGCAGGGGACCCCTTGAGCCGTATGTATTCCTCAGCCTGATGATATGAAGTGAATGACTTGTATTCTGCGGTAGGGATGCCGTACTTAAGCATAAACTCCTTTGCATAGACCTTGCTGCCTTCAAGCCTGGAGGCAGAGGCATTGACGCCGAAGATCATGCGTCCTTCTTTAATAAATGCATCGGTTATGCCCTTTGTCAGCGGGGCCTCAGGCCCGACAACGGTAAGGTCTATTCCTTCATACTTCGCAAAATTAAGCAGGGAGTCAACATCATCGGCCTTTATATCAATGCACTTTGCCAGCCTGGCAATGCCTGCGTTTCCGGGAGCGCAGAATATTTTAGTTACCCTTGAGCTCTGGGAGAGCTTCCATACAAAGGCATGCTCCCTGCCGCCACTTCCTACTACAAGGACCTTCAAATTATTTCCTCCTGAATAGAATCATTTAATGCCTGAAATGTCTCATGCCGGTAAATATCATCGCCACATTATGCTCATCAGCCGCGGCAATGGTCTCGCTGTCCTTTATCGAACCGCCCGGCTGTATGATCGAGGTAGCTCCAGCCTGCGCTGCAACATCTATACCGTCCCTTGCCGGGAAAAAAGCATCAGACGCGACAGCAGAACCTTTGAGCCGAATATTATAATTGCCTGCCTTCATCACAGCAAGCCTTGCTGAGTCAACCCTGCTCGTCTGTCCGCAGCCTATGCCGAGGGTCTGATCTTTAGAGGCGTAAATTATCGCATTGGACTTCATATGCTTGCATACCCGCCATGCAAATGCCATTGCAGCGTACTCTTCATCAGTCGGCTTTCTCTTAGTGACAACCTTGCAGGATTTCAGTTCATTGATCATCCCAGTGTCCCTCTCCTGAAGAAGCAGGCCGCCCTGGATCTTCCTCATCTCAAAGCCCGTCACATCTTTTGATATGTCAAGCTCAAGAAGCCTGATATTCGGTTTTGTGCTTATCAGTTTCAATGCCGCGTCATCAAAGCCCGGCGCAATGATTATCTCAATAAATAAGCTGAGGATCTCTTTTGCCGTTGCCTCGTCAACCCTTCTGTTCAGCGATATTACGCCTCCGAATGCAGAAACCGGGTCTGTCTCAAATGCCTTTCTGTATGCCTCGCTGAGCGTATCTGCAGACGCAACGCCGCAGGGATTGTTGTGTTTGCAAATCACTGCGGTTGGCCGGTCATTGAACTCCTTTGCAAGGTCTATGACCGCGCTTGAATCAAGGTAGTTATTGAATGACATCTCCTTGCCCTGAAGTATCTTGGCGTCAACGAGCGAGAGTCCGCTGTAAAGAGGTTCCCTGTAAACAGCGGCCTTCTGATGAGGGTTCTCCCCATATCTCACATCAGATATCTTTCTGTAGCTCTTATTGAAATTCTGCGGGAATGTCTCGGATTGCTCGCCCTGAGTGTTGAGATAGTTGGAGATGAGCGTATCATACTGCGCTGTGTGCGAGAATACCTTTTTGGCAAGATAGAATTTAGTTTCATAACTGACTGTTCCGCCGCCGGACTTCATCTCATCAAGCACCTTTGCATAATCAGCCGGGTCAACAATAACAGCGACATCCCTGAAATTCTTTGAAGCCGCCCTTATCATCGTGGGGCCGCCAATATCAATATTCTCGATTGCAGTTTCAAGTGATACGCCGGGCTTTGATACAGTCTGCTCAAAAGGATAGAGGTTTACGACAACCATGTCTATGGATTCAATGCCGTGCTTCTCGATCTCTTCCTTGTCCTTTGCATTATTCCTTCTCCAGAGCAGTCCGCCGTGTATCTTCGGATGGAGCGTCTTGAGCCTGCCATCCATCATCTCAGGAAATCCTGTATGCTCTGAGACATCTTTAACTTTTATCCCCGCATCCTTTAAAGTCTTTGCAGTGCCGCCTGTTGAGAGTATCTCAACCCCCAGCCCGCTCAACTCCTTTGCAAATTCAACAATACCTTTCTTGTCCGAGACGCTTATAAGCGCCCTCTTTATCGCCGCCATTTTCCCTCCGTGTTTTTATTTATAGTTTATTCACAAAATCAGTTTGGTTGTCATACTCGCGGAAGCGTGTATCCAGAATATTAGAAAATACTGGTTTCCCCGTTTTCACGGGAATGACAAACACAAAAACGAAATTTTATTTTTGTATATACCCTTGTTCAAAGAGGCTCAGATACCCGCTGTCTGAAATAATTATATGATCAAGGACCTCAATTCCGACAATCTTTCCGGTCTCAACCAGACGCTCTGTAATCGTTATATCATCTCTGCTCGGTGTGGTATCGCCGCTCGGATGATTATGAAGAAAGAGCACAGAGGCTGACGCCTCTTTTATCGCGCTCCTGAATACCTCCCTCGGATGAACAAGCGAAGAGGTTAGCGTGCCCTCAGATACAACCGTCTCTTTGAATATCCTGTTCTTGGTATCAAGCAGGGCGCAGAGAAACCTTTCCTTTTTCAGGCCGTAAAATTTAGGCCTGTAGTAATCAAACACATCGCTGCTCTTTTTAAAAGACGGCTTGCTCTCTCCGCCTTCTGCCTCGCTTGACATAAGCCGCCTCCCAAGCTCAAAAGCGGCCTTAAGCTGGGCGAGCTTTGCGCTGCCGATGCCCTTTATCTTTGGTTTTGTATTTGAAATTTCATCCAATGAAGCAGCCTCTATCTCCTTCACGCTGCCGAATTTCGTCAGAAGTTCCCTCGCAAGCTCAATGGCGCTCTTCTTCCTGCCGCCTGTCCTCAGGATGATCGCCATCAACTGCGCGGTGCTCAGTTCATCAGCCCCGAACTTCAAAAGCCGCTCTCTGGGCCTCTCATCCTCAGGCCAACTCTTTATGCTTTGGTATTCCATGGTATTAAAGGTCAGTATACAGTGAAAAGCAATGAATTATAACCTATCATTAAGCAAAAATGTAACAGGATATGGGCCTAAGAATAAGAGGGGGCGTCATGAGTTTTTTACTGAGTGACTTGATAAGCCTCAGAAAGTCTCGTCCAAGGCTCTTATACAGCGGTAATACATGGTTCTTACAAAGAACCTTTTAAAAGTTATTTGTTTTAGGATATAATTCTTAAACTGGTCGGTTAAATAATCTGCAGGGCATTGACTCTTCACTTAACCTGAAAGGAATGGCGGAATGAAAATAATCGTTGCGGGCACCGGATTCGTGGGATTGGTGCATGCTGCTGTCTGCTCGGAATACGGACATGAAGTGTATGCGTATGATAATGATAAAGAGAAGATAAGGGCATTCTCTACAGGGGATTCTGAAGAGATAGAGAAATATGTAAATGAGCCGGGCTTGAGCGGCATTATCAAAGAGACCCTCGGAAATTATCTCTTTTTCTCAACAGACCTGAAAGCAGTTATCGAAGGCGTTGATGCCATATTTTTATGTCTGCCCACGCCGCCTAATCTGAACGGCTCTACCAATTTAACAATTTACAATTCAGCGGCTGAAGAGATCGCCCAAATCCTTGCAGAGAGGAAGGACCAGCGCAGGGTCCTACTTATTAATAAAAGCACGGTACCCATCGGGACCGCAAGGCATCTGCAGAAGATAATGACCAATAGGGGGGTCAAAAACTTCGGCGTTGCTTCCAACCCTGAATTTTTAGCGGAAGGCAGCGCTGTTGAGCAGTCTCGCAGGCCTGACAGGGTTGTTGTCGGCTGCGATCAACCGGAAGACTTTCAGATATTGCGGCAGGTTTATTCGCAGTATGTAAACCATGTAAGAATAAAGTACATAGAGTCAACTCCGGAGACTGCGGAGGCGATCAAGTATGTTGCCAACACCATGCTTCTGACCTATATTTCATTCTGGAATGGAGTAGGGGCGAAGATCGGCGAAAAGATCCCGAATGTCAGCATTGATGATCTGAGGAAAGGCGTCACAGCAGACGACAGGATAAGCACATGGGGCTCTTATGTCAGCAATGGCGCGGGAGGAAGCTGTTTCGGAAAAGACATACGCTCTCTTATATATCAGCTTCGGCAGGTACATGTCCGCACAAAGATGCTTGAATCCTCATATGAAGTTAATGAAGAGCAGAAAGTATATCTGATAGACAGGGCGATCACAGAGACAGGGTTTCAGTTCAATAATAAGACAGTGGCGGTAACGGGTCTGGCGTTCAAAAAACATACAAATGACATGCGCGACGCCTCCTCAATCAAGGTCATCGAGACTTTGCTCGGGAAGGGCGTGGCAAAGATAAAAGCTTACGACCCGCTGGCTGTTGATACTGCCAGAGCGGTCTTTAATCCCAAGGAGAATGTTCTTTTTGAGAAGATCGAGTATTTCCATACGGCAAAAGAGGCCATCAAAGGGACTGACGCGCTCTTCATATCCTCTGATTGCGAGGAATTTCGCGGGCTTTCAAGGACAATAGAAGATATGGTCAAACCGCCTTACCTTGTAATAGACGGACGGAGGATGATCCCTGACTTTAAGGCACTCCTTGCAAAGGGGTTTACCTATCTTGCAGTCGGCTCCGTAGCAATGAAGCCGTAAATGAAATACCTCGCAGCTATGCCGCGTGGTACGTGGTATTTAAACCGTTATTCCGTTAGTTCCTGAGCATGTTCAATAAGCTAAAGAAAATTATCGGCTTGATTGGCCAAAGCATTGCAGGTATTGTCATAGCGCTTGTTATTCTTATTTTGATAGACATAGTCCATACGTCTTTCTTAGACTTTGTTTATAACAAATCGGCTTCTTCACCTCTTTACATACCTTCAATTCTTACAAATCCTTTTTTATCTGCCTTTGCCCTTATAAAGAAATTATTTACAAAAACTGGTTTGCTACTGTTAATACTGGGTATCTATATTTCTTTCATGGGTCTATTCTTTAATATTTGTGAAATATATTACAGCAAAAAAAGGAAGGGGCTTAGCTCTGATGAAGCTTTCTTAATCAGCACAAGAAAATCAATCAGGGGAACTAAAACAATACTATTCAACTTTCTTGTTATCCCGATAGGCATTGTGCTCTTTCTTTTTTTCGTCCTCGGCGGAAGGGGCTGTAGTAGATTAGAGGGTATATATTTTTATAACCGAAACAAGGAGTTATTCGCGCAGGGTTTTTTGACATATTTAAAACAAAGTCTATTATTCCATTTTAAAGTTCTTTTTTATTACGTGCTCAACATTATTGTTTTCTTTTTGATACTTGCCTCTCCTATTATTATAATTCGGATATTATGGACCTTTGGTTTCTGGGGATCTATTGGCTCACTTGTTTTGCTTAGCAATCAAATAGCACACTATTTTCATGTTAAAGCAGCAGTTCCAATATTCAGTATTATTTTGACATTAATGGGTGTCGTTATAAGTCTGTTAGGATTTCTGCTTTAATTCATTAATCGGAACATACAAAAAGGTAAGGTCTTGTTTCTCGCATTTTATGGAGAGAAACTCATAACGCTCCCCTACCGCCAGGACTCCATGATCTCCATGCATATCCTGTTCATCTCCGCAGCGTGTGCTTCCGTGTCAGCCTCTGTGTAACAGCGGAATTCCGGGGCATTGCCGGACGGCCTCAGATGGACTATCTCTCCGCTGTCAAATATTATCCGCAGTCCGTCGGCTGCATCTATTGAAGCAATACTGCCGAAGTATTTACCGAAGACGTCTTTAATAATCCGTCTGTCTTTTGCCTCATCCCCTGAATATAACTCATCAATCTTAGCTTTACTTGTCTCGGTTGGAAAGTCTTTCAGGCGGCTGCTTGCTGTAAAACGCTGCGGCAATTCTGCGAGCAATTCACTAATCGTTCTCTTTTTTCTGATTGAAAGGAGGAGGATTGAAATATGCAGAATGATAGCATCTCTTGTAGGCAGGGATTTCAGGATCTTTCCGCCTGACTCAATATCAGTGCCGAGCAGAAAGCCGCCGTTGGCTTCATATCCAACCACAAGTTTAAAGCCGTCTTTCAGCGCATGCTGCATTCCTTCAATCACATAAGGCGAACCTATCTTTGTTCGGTAGACCTTTTTAAAAAGTCCGCACTTTTCTACAGCAGAGTTGGAAGATACAGGCGTTACTACCGCATCTGCATTAAAATAAGCGGCGCAGAGTATGCCCGCAACATCCCCGCGCAGCCATCTTCCTTTTTCATCACTTATCAATGGGCGGTCGCTGTCGCCGTCGGTTGAGATGATAGAGTCAAAATGATATTCATCCACCCACTGCGCGGCAGCATTTATATCCTCCTGACGCAACGCCTCTGTATCTACAGGGATAAAGGCATCGGAAATGCCGAGGGGCTTGACATCAGCCCCAAGATTTGAAAATATCTTGACCATAATATCTCGGCCTACAGCGGAGTGCTGATATACCCCCAGTCTTTTCCCTTTCAGGCAGTTGTCAGGGAAGAAATCAATGTAGCGTTTTATATATAACTCAGACGCATCTTCATTCTGTGAGGGCATTTCAATTTCAACAGAGAATGCCCCTTTATCATCAAAAAGCCCTGCCGGTATCTCCACCTCCTGACGCTTAATGCCGATCTCGTCCTGCTTGAGGATTTCGCCATTCTTTGTGGTAAACTTGATTCCGTTGCGGTCATCAGGGATGTGGCTTCCTGTTACCATAATGGCCGGAATACTTTTTACAAGGCCGTAATATGCCATTGCAGGGGAGGGCAGTCTGCCGCAATTTTCAGGAGTATACCCTCGGTCTCTAACAGCCCGTGCAACGGTCTTCATTATACGCCTTGTGCTGGAGCGGAGATCTCCTCCTATGGCGATGACACTCCCTGGGTTCAGTTCGCCTCTCTCTTGAAGATACTGGATGAAGGCGGCTGTGTAGGCATAACAGACCTCATCTGTCATATCAAGAGCAAGTCCGCGCGCGCCGCTCGTGCCGAACTTCACCCCGCTTTTAGACATTAAATCTTCAATCCTGATCATCTTCCTATCCATACGAGCAAATTTCCGTTTCTTATTATATATTATAT
Source organism: Nitrospirota bacterium (assembly GCA_016222905.1). Classification (GTDB taxonomy): domain Bacteria; phylum Nitrospirota; class Thermodesulfovibrionia; order UBA6902; family UBA6902; genus JACRPZ01. Next base: position 49,863 of record JACRPZ010000055.1, on the reverse strand, counting down.
GAACTGCTGATTCTGAACCTGTAAACAGCAATTGGCCACAGGCTGATGCAAACGCAAAAGAATTTAAGCAATTTATAAAATCTCCCCTAACCCCTCTTTGCCAAAGAGGGGAATTCAGTCCCACTTTGTAAAAGGGGGATGAAGGGGGATTTTGTAAATTTATTGCGTTTGTATTAACACAGATTAGAAGCAATGAATTTAAAAGTTATGAATACTTCATATAAGAAGGGGGCGTAATGAAAGGTATAATTTTAGCCGGCGGCTCAGGGACAAGGCTCTACCCTGTCACACGCGTTGTCAGCAAACAGCTTGTGCCTGTATATGACAAGCCCATGATATATTATCCTCTTTCTGTTTTGATGCTTGCGGGCATCCGCGACATACTGATAATATCTACGCCGGAAGACCTTCCCAGGTTTCGGAACCTTCTTAACGACGGCTCACAGTGGGGCCTCTCTTTCTCTTATGCGGAGCAGCCAAATCCCGAAGGGCTTGCACAGGCGTTTATAATCGGAAAGGATTTTATCGGCAAAGATTCTGTTGCCCTAATCCTTGGAGACAATATATTTTACGGGCATGGTTTGCAGGAGAGCTTAACGAAAGCTGCTCAGATCAGGAAAGGCGGTATGATATTCGGATATCTTGTGCGCGACCCCAGCCGTTACGGCGTGGTTGAGTTTGATCACAAGGGAAACGTCCTTAGTATAGAAGAGAAGCCGGAGAAGCCGAGATCGAAATATGCTGTACCCGGCCTTTATTTTTATGACAATAACGTGATTGAAATTTCAGAAGGCCTCACCCCTTCTTTCCGTGGCGAGCTTGAGATAACGGATGTAAATCTGGAGTATCTGCGGAGGGGAGAGCTTAAGGTAGAGCTTTTGGGGCGCGGGTTTGCATGGCTTGATACAGGCACGCATGAGTCACTCCATCAGGCTTCCAGTTATGTGCAGGTTATTCAGGAGAGGCAGGGATTAAAGATAGCATGTATCGAGGAGATCGCATTCCGTCTCGGCTACATAAAGAGGGCGCAGCTTAAACATCTTGCATCAGACATGATGAAGAACGATTACGGCAAATACCTTATGGAGATAGCTGAGGAGAGCGAAGATGCCTCTTAAATTCACTGAAACAGCCCTGCCGGGCTTAATAATTATTGAGACTGAGACATTAAAAGATTCAAGAGGTTTCTTTATGGAGACCTTTCATCAGAAAAAATATGCTGACATCGGCATAAGCAGGCCCTTTGTGCAGGATAACTTTTCCCGCTCATGCAAGGGTACTTTGAGGGGGCTGCATTATCAGCTTAATCATCCTCAGGCGAAGCTGGTTTATGTGACAACCGGAGAGATATATGATGTTGCCCTTGACATACGCCGCGGCTCCCCTACATTCGGCAAGTGGGCCGGCGTTTATCTCTCATCTGAAAACGGCAGGCAGCTGTTTATTCCAGAAGGCTTTGCCCATGGTTTCTGCGTGCTAAGTGAAACAGCGGATTTTATATACAAATGCACTGACCTGTATCATCAGGGAGATGATCACGGTATACTCTGGTCGGACCCGGAACTCAACATTGACTGGCCTGTTAAAGATCCCCTGCTTTCCACAAAAGACAGCCGGCAATTGCCGCTTAAAGATATGCCGCAGGAATTACTTCCTCTTTATAAAAAATAATAAGCATATCTTATGAAATCTCCTATTCTAAAAATTGTTAAGCGTGTGCATGAGATTTTTATAGAAAAAGGCTTAACACTTTCAGTTGCGGAGTCCTGCACAGGCGGCCTTATAAGCAGTTACCTTACAGACCTTCCCGGCGCAAGCGGATTTTTTGTTGCAGGGATTGTATCCTATTCAGTAAAAACGAAGAAAGAAATCCTCGGCGTATCTCCTTCAACCATTAAAAGATACGGGGTCGTGAGCTCGGAGACAGCGAAAAAGATGGCCGAACAAATACGGAAGAAGGCGAAAACTGATTACGCGGTTGCGGTTACGGGCAATCTCGGGCCGGATGTGATAGAAGGAAAAGAGAAGGGGCTTGTTTACATAGCGGCAAGCTGGAGAGGGAAAACGGTTACGCGTGAGCTGCTATTAAAGGGTGGCAGAAAGAAGAATAAAGAAGAGGCGGCAGTTTCAGCCCTGAAACTTTTAATTGAACTATCGGAAGAAAGAATCGCTTAATCGGTTACTGTTTATGATATGACAAAAATTCCTGAGAGCATAAAACAGGAGATTGAGAAGCTCGTCAAAGACCTCAGCTACCACTGTTATCGTTACTACGTCCTTGATGCGCCGGTAATCTCTGATGAAGAATACGACAAAGGCTACCGGCATCTTAAGAAGCTTGAAGAAAAATATCATTACGTCCTTCCTGATTCCCCGACTCAGCGTATCGGCGCTCCGGCGCTTGATAAGTTTGAAAAGGTGAAACACACGGAGCCGATGCTCTCTCTTGATAACGCATTTTCTCATGAGGAGGTGAGGGAGTTTGACGAGAGGGTAAAGAGATTTCTCAAATCGGACAATGAAATTGAGTATACTGTTGAGCCGAAATATGACGGGCTTGCAATGGAGCTTACTTACATAAACGGTATTCTGCACAAGGCATCTACGAGAGGCGATGGCTACGAGGGCGAAGACGTTACCGTGAATATCAAAACCATAAAGGCTGTCCCTCTGAAGATTGAAGAAGTTGACGCTCCGGAAGAGATAGATATCCGGGGAGAAGTCTATATTGACATCAGGGAATTTGAGACGCTTAACAGGGAGAGAGAGAAAGAAGGCGAGTCTCCATTCGCCAATCCAAGAAATGCTGCCGCGGGTTCCATAAGACAGTTTGATTCATCCATCACGGCAAAAAGGAGACTCCATCTCGCATGTTACGGAACAGGCTTTGCAAAAGGGGTCAATTTCAAAAGCCAATGGGACTTCATCACATGGCTTAAGAAGGCGAGATTTCCCGTTCCCGCGATTATAAAACTTGCAAATGGAATAGATGCGGTAATTGATGTTATCAAAGAGATTGAGGAAAAGAGAAAAGACTTTTCCTTTGAGGCTGATGGCGCGGTAATCAAGGTTAACGATTTTGAATTGCAGAAAGCGCTTGGTATTAAAACAAGAGAGCCGAGATGGGCTACAGCATACAAATTTCCGGCGCATCAAGGCATCACTAAAATAAATGAGATAATCGCAAGCGTGGGGAGGACAGGAACTATAACTCCCGTAGCTTCTCTTGAGCCAGTCAGGATAGGCGGGGTCACTGTCTCACGCTCTACGCTCCATAACTGGGATGAGATCGAGAGGAAAGATATTCGCGTTGGCGACACTGTAGTCGTTGAAAGAGCAGGGGATGTCATTCCTCACGTCGTCAATGTGATGAAAGATAAAAGAACAGGATCGGAGAGACATTTTAGTCCGCCGGAAAAATGTCCGGTATGCGGCTCAGCAGTGGAAAGGGATGAAGGCGGTGTGGCATTCCGCTGTATCGGGTTGAACTGTACAGCGCAGGTCCAGCAGCGCATTGGACATTATGTCTCACGAGCCGCAATGGACATTGAAGGCCTTGGGGAAAAGAATGTTGAACTTCTTTACTCAAAACGGCTGATAAAACATTTCGTTGATATATATAAAATAAAAAAAGAAGACTTGCTTGAGCTTCCAAGGTTTGCGGAAAAATCCGCTCAGAATCTTATAGATGCTATTGAGAAGAGCAAAGAGACAACCCTTGCACGATTTCTTTATTCATTAGGCATTATTCATGTCGGAGAATATGCAGCGAAGCTCCTCGCTAAAAATTTTAAAAACCTTGAAGACCTATATCATGTAAAGCCTGAGAGGATTACGGAATTAAAACAGATGGGGGAGAAGCTCGCTGAATCAATCTCCCGCTTCTTTAATGATCCTGAAAACCTCCGCACCCTTGAGTCGCTGAAATCTTACGGCCTTAAGATTTCCAATCCAGATTTTGATAGCGGTAAAACCGGCAAACGTCCTTTTGAAGGCCTTACCTTTGTGATAACCGGCACACTCCCTAAGCAGAGGAAAGAGGTTGAGGAGTTGATCGAGAACATGGGCGGACACGCGGCAGGGACTGTATCAAAAAGTACAGATTATCTTGTGGCAGGTGAAAATCCAGGATCAAAATTGACGAAAGCGGAAGATCTTAAAATCAATATAATATCTTACGATGAATTGCTGAAGCTTCTTAAATAGAGGTGCAGCATCACTTTTGAACACAGCACAGCTTACGGCTTGCTCTTGAAGAATAAACTGTAAGTGTTTTCGAGAGAGGACTTGTCGCCTATAAGAAAGACTATATCCCCCTCCTGGAATATGAGGTCGGCAAGCAGCCCCTTGATAGTCTCCTCTCCTCTTTTTACCGCGATCATATGCGCGCCTGTCTTTTGCTGTATATCAAGTTCTCTAACAGAGCGTCCCTCTGAAGGAGAGCCCTTTTCAACAACATGGCTCTCATAATCAACATCCGGCATGACCGCGATGGTGTCATGGAAGAGCCTCTTCGGCGTTTCGCCCTTGACAAAGAGCCTGTAATGGTCTTTTCTGAACTTTCCGGCGTACTTATCTATCAAGGTTTTTGGCATGTGATAAAATTGAAGCACTCTTGAAAAAAGCTGGATGGATGTCTCGAATTCTGCCGGTATGACCTCATCAGCTCCTATGGCCAAGAGGTCTTGAACCTCGGCAAGATAAGCTGTCTTAACCGCAAGATAGACCCCGGGATTTGCCTTGCGCGCAGTCATTACTATCTTTCTTGCGGCAGAAGGATCAGAGATGGAGACAACAACAGCCTTTGCCCTCCTTATCCCAAGTTTTTGCAGTATCTCCTGACTGGTGCCGTCGCCGTAGAAGATCGGCTCTCCTTCATTACGCCATTTGGAAACCGTCCGGCTGTTCATCTCAAGAATCACATAAGGCACTTCAAGATCCTTTAATACCAAGGCAAGATTTCTGCCGTTAATTCCAAATCCGATAATTATGACATGGTCGTTCTTTCTATCCGTTGCCTTTGACGTCTCCGTAAATGCCTTCGTCTCCTGAAGCCTTGCGAGCAGTTTGCGGGATGTTACCCATATTGAGACCTGCGGGGATATATAGAGAAATAAAGGGGTCAGCAGCATGGTTATTATCGCGGTTGATAGAAAGTATTGATAGGTTCCTTCTGTGATAAGATTGGCCTTTAATGCTGCGACTGCAAGGACAAAAGAGAACTCGCCTATCTGCGAGAGAATTAATCCGCTGTGAAGAGAGACCCGCAAGTTGCTCCCTATAATAAAAACGGCGATTGTGGATGTAATGGTCTTCAGCAGAATTATGACCAGCACAGCCAGCATTACAGCAGAAAAGTTTGAGATAAAAAAGTTGAAATTCATGAGCATTCCTACTGAGATGAAGAACAATCCGTTGAAGCTCTCCTTGAAAGGCAGGATGTCAGAGATTGCCTGATAGGCGTATTCGGATTCCGATATTATGAGCCCGGCTATAAATGCGCCTAACGCAAGGGAGAGTCCGAGCTGGTAAGTAAGGTAGGCTGCTCCGAGGCATATAAAGATGATGCTGATGATAAATAGCTCTCTCATCTTTGTATGCACGATCTGATGGAGCGCCCGCGGCACCAGCCACCTTGCGGAGATTATAACGGCTGCTATAATGGCGGCGGATTTGACCAGAACCCATGCTATCTCTTTCACCCCCTTATCACCGCCCGCAAGGAGAGGGATCATCAGCATAAAGATAACAACGCAGAAATCCTGAAATATCAGAAGGCCGAGGCTTATCCTGCCGTGCGGGGAATCTATCTCCGCCCTATCAAAGAGCAGTTTCATCACTATCGCAGTGCTGCTCAGAGGGATAAGGAAGGCAAGTATTAAGGATGTGTTTATATCTCTTCCAAGTGAGTTTGAAATGGCAAGAACAATCAGAAAGGTTATCAGAACCTGCAGTAACCCGCCGATGAATATCGTCTTTCTGAGGGCAAGCAATTTCTTAAGCGAAAACTCAAGGCCGATTGTAAAGAGGAGAAGCACAACCCCGATCTCAGCGAATATCTCGACAAGACGGAGATCTTTAATAAGCTCAAGGCCGTGAGGCCCTATCAGGATGCCCGCGATCAGAAATCCCGCAACTGACGGTATCCTAAACTTATTGAGGATAAATAAGGCTACAGCGGAGACCCCTAAAATGATAATGAGAGATTTGAGAAATTCAAACTCCGCCATAAGAATATTTTTTTATATCTCCCTGTTCTTCACTCCCTGATAGAACTTGCACTTCCTGCAGTCCTCGTATTTCTGGGCGAAGGTCCCCTGCACCTTTCCCGCGCAGAATGTGCCTGCCACTGCCCAGCAGATTCGACCAAAATTGGAATAGGCAGGGCATTTAATTGTCGCATCCTTGTCCCTGCAGCATTCCATATACTCCCAGCATTTTATTTTTAATGATTCCTCTTCGCTCTGATACGGAAAATACAGGGTGAATACGGAGCCTTTGCCTTCAATGCTCTCTACTCTTATAAACCCGCCGTGCTCCTCTATGATCTTTCTTGTTATTGAAAGTCCGAGCCCTGTGCCGTGACCTATCTCCTTTGTAGAAAAGAAAGGCTCAAATATAAATGGCAGCTTATCTGCAGGAATACCCTTGCCCGTATCAGATACCTTTATAAATACATAAGGCACATTATGCAGATCTTCTTTGCCTGACGTTATTCTTATGCTTCCGCCGGACATTGTGTCTATTGCGTTTATGATAAGATTGCCGATGGACTGCATAACCTGGTCCCTGTCTATCAGGACTAATGGAAGATTTTCCGCCTCTTGCACCTCCATTTTAATGGACTGGTCATCACAAAAGTCCTCATACATCTTTAGCGTATCGCGGATAACCTCTGTAATATCATGCCTTTCAAGATGGCAGCGCGCGTCTCTTGAAAATGTCAGGACATCTCTTAATATCTTCTCAAGCCTCTCCACTTCTGCTGCCACAAGCTCTGAATATTCCCTTTCTTTTGCACCGGAGGCAATTTTGTATAGTCTGCGGGCAAAACCGCCTATTACGGTAAGGGGATTCCTTATTTCATGGGCTACATCTGCTGTAAGCCTGCCCAGAGATGCCAGTTTTTCCGCCTGTATCAGCTTGTCCTGCGAGTTTTTTAATGCGCTTGTTTTCTTGGCAACTTCATCTTCAAGGGTTTTAGTCCAGTTCTCCATCTTCTTTCTTGCTGTTTTAAGGTCTTTAGTCATTAGATTAAAAGTATCGGCAAGAAGTCTCATCTCATCCTTTGAGTCTATTAAGGCTTTATGCTCTAAATCACCTTCTGAAACCTTTTTCATGGCGGATGAAAGAGTTGAAACAGGTTTAAGCACGAATCTTCGCAGGACAAAATACAGGATTATGGAGCTTATACTCATAAAGATAACGGCATAGATGGTTATCTCTATGGTTTGCTTCCGGATATTTTCATCAACAGAGAAGAGTGAGAAGTTAGTTTCAAGGATGCCCAGGACCTTTTGCTCCTGAGGATGGACATGGCAGGCTGAGGTATAGCAGGTAGGCTCGTTGTAGATGGGGTCAACAAAGTTCAGAAGCCTGTATCCTTCACTGCCTGTATAAATTGTCCACTGGTTTTCGGTTTTTAAGGTTATGGACGGCTTGTCAGAATCACTATGACAGCCTGTACACGCAGGCAAGCTTCTGTCAGCCATATGCCCTATTTCTTCATGTGAGGAAGAATATAATATCTTTCCCTTACTGTCAAAAATCCTCACGCCTTTAATATTCTCTGCGGAGCCCACACTGTTTATGGTTTGCTGTATGGACTCTTTGTGAAAGGTAAGCATACTGAACCGGGTGCTCTTTTTAATCAGGTCAGAGTATGAGGCTGTATTCCTGATCGCATTGTTTATGAGATTTCTTTTTCCGGCGCTAAGCAATATATAGCATGATATGCCGCCTCCGATTAGAATAATCAGCCCTATGGCAATAATGAGTTTGCCGGCAAGGGATTTTGTGATATGTCCGAACATACCTTTCATATCTAATATTACAACAACTATTGATATAACCTCCAAAATTACTCTTGTCAAGATTATTCATAAATCCTGACAGCACACATGGAAAACAAAGGATTGGAGCGACAATCTGTTGAATATCAGGGACTTAATATGCGGGCACTGCACTTTTATCTCAGTATCCCTTTCACAATCACATCAACCGCCTCTTCAGGAGACAACCCATGTGCCATGAGCGTCTCCATTTGTTTCTTATCAACACTGCCAATTGCAGCTTCATGGGTCACCTTGGCTAAAGGGTTCGTAACATATACAATGGGAATTGCCTTTGCAACTGCTTTATCCTTTATTATCTCCATACAGTCCACATGGCCCCGCGCGCCTTCGGCGCATCCTTCAGTGATGCCGATAACTTCAGCCTGTGCGTCATCTTCTATGGCAACTCTGGTCTTTATGATGCTTCTTGAGTTTCTGCCTGCAAGCACAACCTTTTCCTTTATATGGATATCATCGTTAGCATGACCGAATACCCTCGCTGTCAATTCAGTCACAGCGTTTTCATCTGCTGTAACGGAATAGTCTATTTCAAGCCTTCCGACCCTCCCGGTAGTAAGATTGAAGTCGGTGAAATATCTTCCGTTTTTTCCAACCTTCACAACCGCCTTCGGAATAACCTCAACCCCTCCGTGCATTCCGTGATAATGGGTCTCTGAATATCTCATCTCCGCTCCTTCTCCAATCTCAACTACTGCGTCCATAATATGCCGCACATTCTCAGCATTCGGGAATATGCAGTGCGCGATAAAACTGGCGGAGGCGTTTTTCTCAAGCCTCACATCCATCTTTATTTCCTGAGTGCCTCTTTTATGAAGGACTCCAAAACAGAGGTGCACAGGGTTCTTTATTTTCATCCCTTCCAGAACAATAACCTTTGCCTCAATGCCTGTAAGAGTCTCTTTTGCCTCCACCTCAATGCCTTCAACTTTATTCGCGCTTAATATCTTGTGTTCGTTTACCGCAAGATGGGCAATATCGCTGTTTGCAAGAATTCCCTTGTCCCCGCCCGCTTCAGCGACTGCCTTGATTAAATTATCTATCTCAGACATACGCGCACACCTCATCTCTGCATACAAGGCATTGCCTTGATTTGTAATATTCAGCAACTTTTCCGGGACTTCCGGAACACACGATTTTCCCGCCGCATAATTGGGATGCCTTGTCAGCTATCAGGGCGATTTCCTCTCTGTGGGTAATCAGGAGCACTGCTGAACCATTTTTCTTAAACGCATTTATAACATTGATAATATCCTGTGTTGAGAGCATGTCTATCCCTGAATCAGGTTCGTCAAGTACTGCAAGTTTCGGATTCAATGCAAGAATGGATGCAAGCTCTATCCTCTTCCTCTCCCCTCCGCTCAGAGATTTATCTACCATTCGCTGCAGATAAAACGCAGGATGAAGCCCGGCCATTTCAAGATAGTGGGAAGGATTGGCATCTTTGTTTTTCAGCGTGATGTAATCTTTTACTGATATCCCCTCAAACCTCACCGGCTCTTGCCATGCCATTGTAATCCCGAGATGTGCTCTCTCGTGGATCTTCAGGTCATTAACAACTTTACCGTCAAATATGATCTCTCCTGACACGGGTTTGTAACCTTCACATCCCATGATGAGATAAGCAAGTGTGCTCTTGCCGGTTCCGTTTGTGCCGAGAAGGGCATGAATTTCTGAATGCCCTGTGGTAATTGAAAGACCATCGAGGATTTTTTTATCCCCTGCTTTAAATATAAGGTCTTTGATTTCAAAGAATGACATATTCGCCTTCCTTATGATATATATATATATCACATCAGATGCCTTCCCGCAAATATCAATTCTTCAAGCCTTCTTACCTAAAAATATATCATCGGGAATTTTAAATGCACTTCTTGCAGTTTGTTAAATTGCTCTGAAATATCGCCGCTGAAACCAGAGGGCAACATTTACAAGCCCGATCATCACCGGCACTTCCACGAGCGGCCCGATTACCGCAGCAAACGCCGCTCCGGAATTAATGCCGAAGACAGCTATAGCTACCGCTATAGCCAACTCAAAATTGTTGCTTGCAGCGGTAAAGGCGAGGGTTGTGGTTTTGGAATAATCTGCGCCGACTTTTTTCCCCATATAGAATGAGACGAGGAACATCAGTATGAAATAGAGCATAAGCGGAATGGCAATGCGTACCACATCCATCGGGATCTGAACAATAAGGTTCCCCTTCAAACTGAACATGACCACAATGGTGAATAGCAGCGCGATAAGGGTAACAGGACTCACCTTTGGTATGAAATGAGTATGGTACCATTCCTTGCCCCTGGCCCTTATCAGTATGAACCGGGTAAGCATCCCGGCAATAAACGGAATGCCGAGATATATAAAGACGCTTTTTGCAAGTTCAACAATGCTTACATGAACAATGTTCCCTTCAAGTCCAAAGAGCGGCGGAAGAATCGTGATGAAGACATAGGCGTAGACGCTGTAAAAAAGCACCTGAAAAATACTGTTGAAGGCCACGAGCCCGGCAGCGTATTCGGTGTTCCCTTTTGCAATCTCATTCCATACAATGACCATGGCGATGCAGCGCGCCAGCCCGATCATGATCAGTCCTGCCATATATTCAGGATAGTTATGGAGAAAGATTATAGCCAGAAGAAACATAAGAATAGGACCGACAATCCAGTTCTGAATAAGTGAAAGCCCAAGCACTTTTTTATCCTTGAAAACATCCCCTAATTCCTCATATCTTACCTTGGCAAAAGGCGGATACATCATCAGAATCAATCCTGCGGCGATGGGGATGTTGGTAGTTCCGGCCTGAAAGCTGTTTATTAGTCCCTCTACACCGGGGATAAAGTAGCCGAGCCCCACTCCAAACGCCATTGCAGCGAATATCCAGACGGTGAGATATCTGTCTATAAAAGAAAGCCTCTTTACCCTTTGTTCAGCCATGTTGTTTCACCTCCTGCCTATCGCAGCACCTGTTTTTGTTTTTATTATAACAAGCTTTGTCGTTCAAGATATCAGCAATTAGAAGCATCAAACGCTGAAGATGATTAATCCGCCCAGATCACAGTAAGTGATATTTGTATTTACGTTTTTCAGTTTAAACAAGATGTAACGCCAACTTCACGCGAGGCTATCTGTTATAATATTACGTCTGTTCCATCAACTGCCGTGGATAAATTTGAGAGGATGGGATATCCGCAATCCTCTTACATGCGGAAAATAATATGCTGCTACTTATACTCTCTTTTGCATTTTATCTCTTTGCCTTATGGAAAAGGCCTTTTCTCTATATAGGCCTTGCCATTCAAACAGCTTACATAATCTCAAGAGGCATTGATCTTGGCAGGCTGCCTCTTGTCGGGCCGCATGACACGGTCACTTTTTTGGCCGCGTCTATCGCGGCATTCTCTATTCCATTCGCCACTGCTTTAAAGGAGCGTATTCAGTTCCAGCGCCTAACAGCGGGAACAGCGGCGATCTTTACCGTCATCGCCCTCATCTCAAAACAGCATAATTCACCCCTTCCGCCTGTCTTAAAGACTTTCTGGTTTGAGACACATGTGGTGCTGGCCTTTCTCTCTTACGCGCTCTTCGGGATTGCGGCGATATTGGCATATCTTCATCTGAAAGAAGAGAATACATACCTTGAAGGGCCGCGTTACAGGGCGATTCTCATAGGGTACTGCCTCTTTACAATGTCCATGATATTCGGCGGCATATGGGCTTATCTTGCATGGGGAACATACTGGCTCTGGACTCCAAAGGAGCTATGGACAAGCATTTTGTGGCTCTTTTATACGCTTTACCTTCATGCTCAGTTTAAGCAGTGGTGGACGGGGAAGCCTCTTGCCATATTGGGCATTGCTGGTTTTGCGGTTGTGATGTTTACTTATCTCGGGGTGAGTCTTCTGATGAAGAGCTCGCACAGTTTTTAAGATGAAAATATCACCCTCCCCCTTGCCCCCTCCCCTCAAGGGAGGGAATTTAAAAAGTCCCCTCGCCCCTTGGGGGAGAGGGTAAGGGAGAGGGGTATTTTCGGGTCAATGACGGCAAAGGGATGAAAAAATTTTTTCAATAACTTTTTAAATGAGAACATTGATAAGACATATAACCGGATTCTTCTTTTCACTGAATACAACCATATGGTTCACCGCGCTCCTTATTGCCGCATTCCTTGCAGGCGCGTTTATCATGCCGGGCAGGAAGGAGTTCGAGTCCATTCATTCGGCCTCTTTTTTTCAGTGGTTAATAGAACAGCCTTTAACTGTTACGTGGTGGCTCTGGCTGTCTATAGCTATCCTCTCGATCATTGTCATTAATACGCTTTTTTGCAGTATCGAATCCGTCATAAAGAAGAGGAAGGTGACCCAATGGCTCCTCCTGATCTCTCCTCAAATAATACACGTCGGGTTTCTATTCATACTCCTTGCCCATCTCTTAAGCTCTATCGGAGGTTCTCAGCAAATGGCTGCGGCAGGGGAAGGAACTTTTTTGAAGATATCCGAGAACAATTCCGTACTTATTAAGGATATAAATATTCAACTCAGCCCCGACGGATATGTAAATGACTGGGCGGTTAAGATAGAATATTATCTGAATAATGATATGGTAAAAGAAGACCGGATAGCTCCCAACAGTCCCTCCCTTTACGAGGGGTTTAACATAAATCTGAAAGACATGAGGGTTGTCCCAACCGAGGCGGTTCTCCTGCAAATAAACAGAGAGCCGGGCGCTGTCTGGGCGCTGACCGGCGGGATACTCTTTATGGCAGGGATTGTTATGCTCATAGCGCTTAAGATAAAGACGGAAAAGAGATAAAATTGTACTTCTAATCGCTCTGTTTGATTATCGAAACATACGGCTACATTTGAAATATGCAAGAAACTACTCCTAAGGATTTATACAATACGGCTTACAGCCATTATGAAAGCAAAGAATATGACCACTTATTAGAAATATGTACACTCATATTTAGTAAGTATCCCAACTCTAAGGAAGCAAAATGGGCTATTAAGAATTTTCCGATCACTTGGGATAAAGAAGAAAAAACAATTCAACTGAAAAGTTTAAATACTTTCCAACAACATCAAAGTAATATTTATGTTAAGTATGCATGGATATTTAGTATTTCGATACTGACATTGTGGTTAGTAGCGTCTTTTTTCTTTCTAGATCCATATGCTATTAGTTTTTCTGATCGTCACATGGCATTTTCAATGGTTTGGGCATTATCATTGTTATTTGTCGGCTATATGATCATCGTTGACAATATAAAAAATGTTCCACTTATATTCTTTAAACTTGCACTGCTTCCGTTATATGCCATTGGATCATATTTGTTAGTTATGGCGTTATTAGGAACATTCGCTGGTGAAGTAGCTTGGTGGATTCTAATGGCCTTAATTGGATTTGGCGCTATAATATCAATGATTTTAATTGCAATCGGAATGGTATTAAAATTTTTCGTATCAAACGATATATAAGTAAGAGAACATTTTAATAAGAGGAGACGAATGTGACACAGGAATTTGAAGACGCGGCGGACTGCTGGAAGACGATAATGTCTGATGTTAATAAAAACAGGCAGTTACTGCCGGTCATTGAAAAGTTTGTCAGGGAAAATACCGCCCCGGCTAAGATCGTCTTCGGCACATCAGGATGGAGGGGAGAGCTTGGCTCTGACTTTACTTCTAACAATGTGAGAATTGTAACATCCGCCATTATTGAGATGTTCAAAGAGAATGACCCTTCTGTCGCGCAGGCAATGGGAGTCTCAGATTTCGAGGAGATAAAGAGGAGGGGAGTTATTGTAGGGCATGACAACCGCTTCCTCGGCTCTGACTTTGCAATGGAGGTCATAGGACTTCTTCAGAAAGAAGGGATCAGGACATGGTATGCAGGCGAGGCGATCACGCCTGAATTTTCAGCCGGCATAGAGATGCTGAATGCCGCATGCTCCATCAACCTGACACCCTCCCACAATCCCGCCAATTATGGTGGTTTCAAATTCAACCCTTCGGACGGAGGGCCTGCTGGCTCTGAGATCACAACAAAGATAGAGGAGATATCTAACAGGATGATGGAGAAATCTCTGATAATCAGTCCTGTCAAACCCTCAAAAGTTGAGAAGGTAGACCTTACAGAATTGTATATAAAGTATATAACCGAAAGAAGAACGCTGAATATTGAAAGGATCCAAGATTTTATTGCTAAAGAAGACTGCATCATCTGCATTGATAATGTTCATGGCGCAACAAGGGGAAGAATACAGAGGATTATAGGACTTAACAGCAAGATATTTTACTTGAGGACTGAAGATGACCACCTTTTCGGAGGCGTAGCGCCGGAGCCTTCGGAGAAGAACATGAAGGGCGTTGAAGAAGTTTTGGGCAAGAGCAAGGCTTCTTTAAAGATCGGCGTTATAATGGACCCTGACGGCGATAGGATACGGTACACTGACGGCAGTATGCAGATACCGATGAACTATTTCGGAGCGATGGCCCTGCACTTCCTCCATGTGCATAAGGGGTTTAATGGTGTAGCCGCCAAGTCAGTTGGGACCAGCAACCTTGTAAATGCCATATCAGAAAAGTTGAATGTGTCTGTCAGAGAGACAAAGGTCGGGTTCAAGAACTTCAGGCCTTATATGTTAAGCACTTCTCATGAAAGGGCTATAATAGCCTTTGAAGAATCAGATGGAATATCAGGCTATAACCATACTCTGGAGAAGGATGCTATTTTCGGACTCCTACTTGCCATAGAGATGGCTGCCGTAACCGGAAAGAACCTGAGCGTTTATCTTAATGACATTATGAATGAATTCGGACATTACTACCCTGCCCGTTCGGGCATTGAGGTGGAGAGGTCGCTCGCAGGCGAAGAATTGACAAAGAGACTCTCGATTATCAGGGAGAAGTACAGAGAGGGAACAGTTGTTAACATAAGCGGAATTCAAAAAATTGTAAAGAATGTTATTACAGTTGACGGCACAAAGCTTGTTTTTGATGACGGCTCATGGCTTATGATAAGGCCGTCAGGCACAGAGCCTAAGGTCAGATTTTATATAGAGGCAAGAAGAGAGGATGAGAAAAACTCTATACTTCAGGCTGCGGAGAGAATAATGCGGGAAGCCATCGGTGAAGGATAAACAGACGTATTATTTTTTAGCTTCATCTTTATCGGGTTCTTTAAGGGAGACTACAAGCTCTTCAAGTATCGCTCTATGTTCGTCACTTATCTCCTCTATCTCCACTCCTGCTTCAAATACATTTGGGTCTCTGCCGGGAATTATTCTTGATGAAGCGACTTTGCCCAAAAATTTTATAGGCTCTTTATCTCCATGCAGATGAATCTCCATTTGATGATTGCTTCCCACGTCCATTTTAGTGGATGTTTCCAAAAGAAACCCGCTGGAGCTTATCTTCAACACTTCACATTTTTTATTGTCCTCCGAGATGGTGCTTTCAGAATCAGAGACCTCAACCCTGATCCCGCTTAACCGCGACTTGAATTCCTTTGGTAAAAAAGAGGTCTCTATAAAACTAATAAGTTCTGATCCTTTTTTAGTCATTATAGAGTCAAACTTTATCCCTGCTTTGTATAGCGGGACAATTTCTCCATCCGCATTGGTTTTGGAGCCTACCAGCCTTTCCCACACCACAACGCCTGTTAAAGAAATCTCCTTATCCTCATGTCTGACGTGGAGGGTATACCTCTGGCCTATATGCAGAGGTTTTACCAAACTTACGAGGGCTCCGCTGTTGCTTATATTTAAAAGGTCAATATCAGTTGCAAAATGCACCTTACAATGGATATTCAGCCCTTTGCTTGAGAGTCTCTCATGCTTTCTATTGTTAGTCATATCCTCACTATTATAGTAACTTTATGATACTCTATCAAGCCTTAAATCACCGGCGCCTTCAATCAATGGCTTTATGATAAACTAATAAATGACCTATGAACCAAAAAGTCAGGTCTTTGGCGAATCTTCAGAAATCTCCGTCTTTATCCTATCGTTTATTCAGGCGCTCCTCAAGACAGGCTACTACACTCCGGGACATCCTGAAACCTCAAGAGCCAGAAAAGGGCTCTACAATAGCCTGCTTGCCGCAATAAAAGGCCATAAGGAGATTACCTTTATTACAAAACTGGCAAAAGAGAGCAGGGACGTAATTATTGACGGAATTAATGACGAGCCCATAAGCCTTTCCGGTTTTATGTTACAGGGCAGGGCTGAAATGTTTGTGCCGAAATTCCTCGATTACTTTGACAGGAAGAACCTCTCCAGTTTCTCTATCAAGGCTGGCATAACCGAAGAGGGGTTTGAGACCTTTATTGACATAATGAGCGAATCCCCGGGTCCCGAAGAAAAGGCTCATGATTCAAAGGAAGAGCTTACTATGGAGCTTATAAGTAAAGGCGTCCTGAATGTCTCCACCATCTTCAATATAGATATTGTGGGTAAGGATAGGAAACTGCCGTGGAGGGTCGAGGTATCTTTGACGCGTTTAAAGAAAGACCTTAGCCTGATCCCGCTTTACAAGAACTTAAGTGAGGAGAAGAAAGCGGAGATAAAGAATATGGTCTTTGACGATATTATAAGACCGATAAAGGCCCCTTCAATCATAAAGGATATACTCATTAATCTTGACATCATCTCTAATGACATTGCGGGAATAAGCAAGGAAGAGTTTGAGGACAGGGTAACAGACTTTATGCATAAAGAACATGTGTTGCAGGCAGCGCCGGAGCTTCTGAAATTCTATCTAATGGTAAAGCAGTCTTATGAGACGCTTAAGGATGAGAATATTCTGCCGAGGCTCACCTTTCTTGAGCAGATAACCAGAAAGATAGGGCTTAAAATAATAGGCTACGGCTTTACTGATGAGCCGTTTCTGCTGGACTGCTTTGAGAGCGGGATACTTACGATAGATAATCTCCCTGAAAATGTGCGCGCAAAGATAAAACGCAGGACAGAGACTGATATATTTATAAAAGATCCCCGGAAATTTATTGCGGCGCTTGAAGAGGCTGAGAGCCGCGAGGATATTGATGTGAAGGCTGTGATCCTGCTTAACCTTGTACCGGAACTTCTTAAAAGGGGTTCGCTTATGGAAACTGAAGAGATACTGGGGAAAGCAGCGCTTAAAGGTTTTGATTTTTCGAAGACAGGGAGCGCACTTGCCGAAGAGATAATGCTGAATATGGAGAAGAAGCTTGAAGAGGCTGCAAAAGAGGAGCTAATAAGAATTTTACGTATGATGGGACTAATGGGCAGACTCTCCAACTTCGCCTTTGTGAATCTCATAACGCATAATAACAGGCTTGTGCGCAAGATCTCATGTGAAATACTGATTCAACGCGGAAGATCCGTGATTCCCATAATTCTAAACAGACTTGAAGGCAGAGAGGACGGGTACTTTATAAGGAATGCGCTCATGATTTTAGGAGAAGCCGGACACGCATCGCCTGAGCTTAAAGATGTATTTGAAAAATACATAAATCATGATGAGTCAAGTGTGAGGGCTGAAGCAGTGGGCGGCATAAGCAATATATCTGGCAAGGATATTGAAGCCCTTCTGCTGAAGGCTTTAAACGATGATGACGTTGCGGTTAGAAGAAGAGCTGTCTTCGGGCTTGGAAAGATAAAGAGTCTCAATCCTGAAACAACCGGATATTTTAGCGATATAATAACCGGAGAGCGCAAGGAAGACGATTCTATAGTTGAGCATGCGCTGACATCTTTACAGTCCTATGATCCGGAACTGAGCGAGACGCAACAGTTAAGAGAGGTTATTCAGGAAACTCTTGCAAAAGGCGAAAGTCTTTTAGGCAAGTTTAGTTCTGGTCATGTCCTGAGCAGCCGGCTCAAGACAAAGGCTTGCGAAACCTTAGGTTTTATCGGAGATGATAAGTCAATTAATCTTCTCAAAAAACTTGCCAAAAATAAAGACAGCCATATAAGCAAGAAAGCCCTTGAAGCCGTTGAGAGGATTTCAGAAAGGTTTTAGGATTAGCAGGCCTGCTGTTTATCAAGCTCACGAATTAAAGTTATTCCTATGCGTCCTGACTCGCTTTTGAGAAATACATCTTAAATTCGTCTTCAAAATTATCGCTGAAGACCCCTTTGCCTATATTCTCCTTAATCTCATCAATGCCCCAGAAGCGGACCTCGTCCATTTCGTCTTGATTGAATTTTATTGCCCCTGCATGAATGCATGAGTATGTATAAACAAGCTCTGTTTCATAAGGGTTCGAGTGAATATAGCTGTAGAGAAATTTCAGTCCGCATGAAGTTATGCCCAGTTCTTCTTCCATTTCGCGCCTTACCGCTTCTTCGAGTAGTTCTCCCGCATTTATATGTCCGCCGACAGATGTATCCCATTTACCAGGAGCCACATCTTTGTTCATTGATCGCTTCTGAAGCAGCAGTGCTCCATCTTTGCTGAAGACGAGGATATGCGCCACTTTGTGCGCCAGTGATGGATTGCCGTGAATTACAGAGCGCGGGAGAATCTGGATTGTTTCCCCGTCTTCATTTACGACTTCAAGAAGTTCTTCGTGAATATTCATGTTGAAAATATTATATACAACTTGATATAGTCTTTCCATGAGACCTTCTCTTTTGAAAATTGCGCTGACCATTGCCGGCTCTGATCCTACGGGGGGCGCGGGGTTTCAGGCAGACCTGAAGACATTCAAGGCTATGGGAGTTTACGGTCTGAGTATCCCTGCCGTGCTTACAGCGCAGAATACACGAGGCGTAAGCAGTATTCATGAAGTCTCACCGGAATTTTTCTCAGATGAGCTTGATATGCTCCTGAAAGATGTAACGCCTGATGCTGTTAAGACAGGGATGCTTTATACATCTGAGATTGTTGAAGGATTGAGCCGAAGAATAAAAGAGCGCTCTTTAAAGAATATCGTTGTTGACCCTGTGACAGTTTCATCAACCGGCGTGTCGCTTGCAAAGGCCGGGACCCTGAATGCAATAAAGCGCAACTTGTTCCCGCTGGCAAGGGTTATTACACCGAATATTCATGAGGCATATCTTCTTTCAGGGATAGAAGTTAGTAACGAGAATGACATGAAAGATGTGGCGCGGAAACTCAGGGCTTTAGGCCCGGAAGAAGTGATCATTACCGGCGGACATCTTAAGGACAAGGCAATGGATATGCTCTTTGACGGTGAAGAGTTCCTGTTTCTGGAGAATGAAAGGCTTGAAGGTGAGTTTCACGGAACAGGGTGCGCCTTCTCATCCGCTATTGCCGCAGGCATTGCGCTTGGCTATGATGTTAAAGAGTCTGCTGTCAAGGCAAAGGAGTTTGTCTTTAACGCCATGAAGAATGCAATTCCGCTGGGTAAGGGGATGAAGATACTGAATATTTAGATTGCATCAAGCCAATGAAATTATCGCAAAGCGCATTCATTGTTTTACTCCTCTTTATTGTAAATCCTCTTCAAGCAGAGGAGAGCAGGATAAAGGCAGGCGGTTACATAAAAAACTTCCTTATCCTTACCGACACTCAGGATGACGCCTCTGCCGAAGCTCTATCACGTCTTAGGCTGAGGCTTGATATTGCTGCATCAGAATCCTCCTCTATAGAGTTCGCTTATGAACTTCTGCCTCGGCTTAGAGAGAGCAGAGCAGCTCTTAAAGAAGCAATTGCTGAAACAGTATCTCTTCCCTACAGGGCATTTGATCTGGATGAGATGATCTATCCTGAAGATGAAAACTCTGGCAGCAGCTTTCTGCTTGCGCAGAACCTTGACCGGCTCTTTCTCACACTGAAAACCCCTGCTTATGATTTATATATAGGCCGTCAGCCTGTTGCATTCGGCTCAGCGCATGTCATAAATCCTACGGACATCATCGCCCCGTTTACCTACAATACAATCGCAAAAGAAGAGCTTATGGGTGTTGATGCATTAAGGATAAAAAGGCCTCTTTCCGATATGGGCGAGCTTGATATGGGGTTAGTCTTTGGAGATGATTTTAAACCGAAAGAGAGCGCCGCGTTTTTCCGGCTGAAGACATATAAACTTAAAACAGACATCACATTCATGGCTATGCTATTAAGGGATAACTTCCTCGCAGGCATTGACATTGCGCGGTCAATAGGGGACGCTGGCGCATGGCTTGAGGCGGCGCAGGTCTTTGCAAATGCAGCAGACGATTACAGGCCAAATGAAAATTATTTCAGGTTATCTATAGGCTCTGATTACAGCTTCACTGAAAAGAGCTACGCATATATTGAGTACCATTACAACGGAGCCGGGGAGGGGAAGGAGAGTTACGGGCTTTCTTCCAATGAGACAGCTTATAAAAAAGGCGCTGTTTACCTCCTCGGAAGGCATTACCTTGCGCCCGGCTTCACATACGAGATTATGCCTCTTTTGCGCTTCAGCGGTAATGCGCTTATAAACCTCAGCGACGGCTCGCTTCTTTTATCGCCGTTTTTTGAATACAGCGTGATGCAGGATATTTACGCAAACCTCGGCGCCTTTATCGGCATTGGAGATGTTTCAAGCCCTGAGAGTGAATTTGGGTTATATCACGACGTGTATTACTCTGCTCTGAATATCTACTTTTAATCTCTTCGGGTCAAATTCCACGCGGCTTGCCACGTCAAAAATTGACTTTGTGAATGTTTGATACCCCGTCCGCTTGCAGCGGGGTAGTTCATTTTCTTATGCCGAGTCTAAAACCATTATAGGAGAGGAATCCGGCAACCGCAAAAGCCGCAACACTAAACCATTCAGGAACTCTCCAGCCGCCGATAACCGCTTCCCAGCTTAAAAGAAGCCTTAACAGATGAAGAGTGGCTATTACCGCAAATAACAGGCTTGTTATTAATGAATATTTTTTTGAATCCATAATTTCACCTCCGAAATTTGAAAAGTTAACGGGAGAGCAGTTCATCAACTCCTAAATCAGGAGCCATGTTTAGTAGTAAATGCATCTTCTCGGTTAAGAGAATGACCCCGAAACCAATTAAAAGCAACCCGCTGAGAAAAGTTATTATCCTCATATACTTATGAATGGCTTTAAAATGGCTTAGAAAGGTATTGATTGCAAGGGATGTTGCAAGAAAAGGTATGGCAAGTCCTAATGAATATACAGTCAAGAGTTTAAATCCATACATGGCAGACCCTGATGTCCCTGCAATCAGGAGGATTGTGCCAAGTATGGGCCCTATGCACGGTGTCCAGCCTGCGCCAAAAGTGAGACCTACGACAAAGGCGCCCATATGCCCCTTTGGTTTTGATTTAAGATGAACTCTCTTGTCCCTTGACAGGAAATTCAATTTTAAGACACCCATTACATACAGCCCGAAAAATATAATGATAGCGCCGCCTATCTGGTAAACTGTGATCTCCGCGCCAAACAATGAGAAAGATCTTGTTAAGAGATAATTCATGTAGGACGAGAATACGCCAAGCAGAATAAAGACGGTTGAAAACCCTGCAATGAAGGAAGAGGAGTTAATAAGCGTAAGTCTCCTTATTGATTTTTTGTCGCCGGTCTTAAAATCCTCAAAGGATATTCCCGTGATAAAGGATACGTACGATGGTATAAGCGGAAGCACGCACGGGGAAAGAAATGAAAGAACCCCTCCCAAAAAAGCGCCTATGTAGCCTACGTTTGACATGATATATATGTTATGTAATTTCGCATTTAAAATCCCCTTCGTCCCACTTTTTCAAAGTGGGATGATTCCCCTCTTTAGCAAAGAGGGATGAGGGGAGGTTTTATAAATATATTTTCGATTTCACATTCATTTCTTCCGTGCACACTCTTTCTGACATCCCTGTATCTTCTCAATCGCATGTGGCAGACAATCAAGGATCACCGAAAGATTTTCTTTTACAGCCGTTGGACTTCCCGGAAGATTAACAATCAGCGTTTTCCCTCGTACCCCGGCTACAGCCCTTGAAAGCATTGCGCGGGAAGTCTTCTTTAGCCCTTCCATTCGCATCGCCTCGGCAATGCCGGGTATTTCCTGCTTTATAATTTCCTTTGTTGCTTCCGGCGTCACGTCTCTCGGAGAAAGGCCGGTGCCGCCTGTGGTCAGGATGAGATCAACATTGCCGCATAACGAGATAAGCTTCTTCTTTATTAATGCCTTTTCATCAGGAAGGATATCAGAACTGATTATTTTAGTATCAATCTTTTTCAGCATCCTTTCAATAATTGGTCCGCTCGTATCTTCACGCTCGCCCTTTGAGCCTTTGTCGCTTAATGTGAGTATGGCAACGGTTATCATGACTTAACTTAACTTTATTTCGTCTCCTTTTTTAATCACTCCGCCTTTCAGTACTTTTACAAAGATGCCTTCTTTCGGCATCACGCAGTCGCCCGCCTGATGATAGATAGCGCATCGGGTATGGCATACCTTGCCTATCTGGCTCACCTCAACTTCCGCTTCATTGCCGATAGTCATTTTTGTGCCGATCGGCAGAACCGGCAGGTCAATGCCTTCGGTTGTTATATTCTCCGCAAAATCACCGGGGCCTACCTTAAGACCCATCTCCTGCATTTTTTTAATGCTCTCCAGCGCAAGCAGGCTCACCTGCCTGTGCCATTTCTCTGACGCATGCGCATCAGCTTCTATCCCGTAATTCTTTTTAATCACAACCTGGTCTACAGGCTTTTTTCTAACGCCCTTTTTGTCGCTTGTGTTTATTGAGACAATCCTGGCGCTCATTTAATCTTCGCCCCTTCTTTCACGTTCTTTTCAGGGATCAATATTGATAACACTCCGTCGCTGTCAGTAGCTGCAAGCAACATGCCCTGTGATTCAACGCCCATGAGCTTTGCAGGTTTTAAATTCGTTACGACAACAATGCTCTTGCCGGTTAGATCTTCAGGTGCGTATACTTGTCCAATGCCAGCGACAACTTGTCTGATCTCACCTGTATCAACCTGAAGTTTTATGAGTTTGTTTGATTTGGGAACACGCTCGGTCTGAAGCACTTTGCCTATTTTAAGCTGGACCTTTGCAAAGTCTTCGATGGAAATTAAATTATCTTCCGTGATCATCTGTTTAGATTCCTTTTCTGTTCTGTTTTCTTTCTTCGCCTCTATCCTCGGAAATAATTGCTCACCTTTTGAAATCTTTATTTCATATCCAGGTTTCCATTCCCATGTAGAGATATTTCTATCGCCTGCTTCGTCTGTTAATGACCTCAATCCAAGCTGTTGCCAGATCTTTTCCGCTGTCTCAGGCATAAATGGATAAAGAGAAATCGCAGTCAGTCTCAGCGCATTCCAGAGATTAAACATAACACGCTTAAGCTGCTCCATATCGTTTTTTGCAAGCTTCCACGGCTCTGTCTGCGCAATATGGTTGTTTGCTGCCCTGATAATACCCCAGATGCTGTCGAGTATATGATTAAAGTGAAGTTGCGACCATGCTTGTGAATCGTGCGCATCTAAATTGGCATTGATACACGCTTTAACAAAATCTTCTGATATATCGCTATCTTTTTCAATTGCGCCGTTAAAATATTTCTCAGCCATTGTTGAAAACCTGCTCAATAAATTTCCGAGGTCATTCGCAAGATCTGTATTGATCCGGCTTATCAAGGCATCTTCAGAGAAATTCCCGTCAAGGCCGAAAGGCACTTCCCTGAAGAGAAAATATCTGAAGGCGTCCACACCGTACTTTCCGATCATTTCATTCGGATCAACAACATTGCCGACAGACTTTGACATCTTCTTTCCGTCAACCATCCACCAGCCATGCGCAAAGATATTTTTCGGCAAAGGGAATTTAAGCGCCATGAGCATGGTAGACCAGTAGACCGCGTGAGTCGTCAGAATATCTTTGCCGATAAGATGATGGTCAGCAGGCCACCAGTCGACTTTTCCAGAGGCAAGGTACTTTGTTGCGGAAAAATAATTTACCAGTGCATCAAACCAAACATAGGTCACGAAATTTTCGTCAAAAGGCAAAGGGATGCCCCACGCAAGTCTTGATTTCGGCCTTGATATGCAGAGGTCTCCAAGGGTGTTGTTCTTTAAAAAGCCTATCACCTCATTCCTGCGTGTCTCAGGGAGTATGTATGAAGGTTTTTCTTCAATGTATTTAATAAGCCGTTCCTGATATTTTGACATAAGAAAGAAATAATTCTCTTCCTGTATTTGCTCAACAGGACGCCCGCAGTCAGGGCAGTTGCCCTCTACAACATCTTTCTCTGTCCAGAAGCGTTCATCGGGCGTGCAATACCATCCCGCATACTGCCTCTTCTCTATCTCACCGCTCTCCCATAGTATCTGCATGAGTCCCTTCACTGTTATGATATGGTCGGGATCTGTAGTGCGGATAAAGGCGTCGTTTGAGATATTCAATTTTTTCCAGAGGGTGCTGAAGTTCTCAACCATTATGTCGGCATGTTCTTTGGGGGTGAGTCCTTTGTCCTTTGCGGCCTTCTCAACCTTCTGCCCGTGCTCATCAGTTCCGGTGAGAAAGAAAACATCCATCCCTTTTAATCTGCTGTATCTTGCAAGGATGTCAGCAGCAATTGTTGTGTAGGCATGCCCTATGTGGGGGACATCGTTTACATAATAAATAGGGGTTGTGATATAAAACTTTTTCTTATCCATTGGTGATTATCAGTTAGCTATTGATTCACTCATAAATAATGTCCTATCCGCAAATTTTGTCATTCCGGGCTTGACCCGGAATCCAGAGACTAAAGACTGGATTCCTGCTTTCGCGGGAATGACGCTACATAGGATATTTCATTTACAACATTCAATAAACTAAGAAGACTGCGTATTTGACGAATTAGCCGGTTTGTCTTTAACTTCTTTGTTCTGCATCTTTTTCTTCTTCCAGAATTTTCTGCGTTTGCTGAAGGCATTGCCTGCCTTCTTCTGCTTCTCATCCGGCTTTACATGATGAGGCTTTTCCCCAGCATCTCTCCTTTTCTTGCCATGTCTTAAACCTTCCGGCCTTTCTTTCGCAGCTTTCTCAGAGGAGGATGCCTCTGCTGCTTTTTTACCGGCAGGGCATATATTACTCTTGCATAAACATTCAGAAGGCTGCATCGGCTTTTCATCGGGGAGAGCGTCTGAAGCATCAAGTTCCATGTCCTTGTCAAAGGCGTCCTCCTTTACCATCACGACTTTCTCCCCCTTCTTGGATTCAAGAAACTCATCATACTCATAACCAAGACAGCACATTAAACGGCCGCAAACACCGGATAGTTTTCCCTGGCTGATCGAGAGTTCCTGTTTTTTGGCCATCCTTATTGAAACAGGCTCAAATGATGTAAGAAAACTGCTGCAGCATGTTTCTCTGCCGCATACGCCGATTCCTCCGATAAGTTTAACCTCATCTCTGACCCCTATCTGTCTCATCTCAATTCGGGTCTTGAATTTTGCCGCAAGGTCTCTTACAAGTTCCCGGAAATCTATCCTTCCGTCGGCGGTAAAGTAAAAGATGAGCCGTTTCCTGTCGAGCGTGGTTTCGGCAGATACAATCTTCATCGAAAGGCCGCGACTTTTTGCTTTTTCAGCGCAGAAGGCTTTTGCTTCATCTATGAATGCCTTATTGCTCTTGTGGGCCTCAATATCCTCATCAGAGGCGATTCTCAAAACTTTCTTCAGGGGCTGTTCCGTATTCTCAACAACGCGCTTCGGTCTTGCAACAACACCTATGCTCATTCCCATATCAGACTCAACAATAACCCATGTGCCGGGAGGCACGTCAATATCCCCTATCTGAAAATTGTATATCTTGCCGCATGATTTAAACCTAACGCCTATAGCGGAGAGTTCTTTCCCGGGCTTATCGTCATTTAAAGTTTCTGATTCATTATTCATTTCTGTTATTAATATCCTTTGCGCAGTATTTGATTAGATTGACGAAGAGGCGGCTGAAATAAATAAAAAAATGTCAGGAGTTTTTATAAGCCGTCCCGCCTAACGTCTTCCTGAGCAGGAGGCTCGTATGATTCAGCGTAAGCTGTTTATTTAAATTAAAGTTCAGCAGCCTCCGTATCCTGTGAAGTTCTCCGGCTAATTTTAGTATATCTTTTAGAGCAGCTTTTTTCGACATCTCTTTTATCTCATTTTCCTTGTCCTGATTTATCAGGAGGTCTGTCCGTCCCGTTGCTCTGAAGACAGCAGCATCACGGAGCAGGAGCTGGGCCCAGTCAAACCACCTCTCCATGCTGCCTTTGTCCTCCCAAACCTCTGTTTCAGGATTCACGAGCATATCTTTAAATTCATCAAATGACCTGTCTCTCGCTTCAATCAGGTCTTCATCCAGGGCATAACCTAATTTCCCGCCTGATAGTATGCTCAAAAGCATCGCCTGTTCATGACCAAGCCCTTTCAGCCTTTCTTCAAGCAGTTTCCCCATAACCTCAACGGGCAATGGAGAGAAGTTTATCCTTTGACATCTTGACCGGATAGTTGAAAGAAGCATCTCAGGCCTGGATGAGACCATGATCAGGATGCTGTGAGCAGGCGGCGACTCAAGCGTGGCCAGAAATGCGTTTGCCGTTGACTGATTCATCTTCTCCGCATTGTCTATTATGGCTATCTTATACTCCCCCTCAAAGGGTTTATACGACAAAGATTCTTCAAGCTGGCGTATCGCATCAACTTTTATCTGATCTCCGTCGCCTTCCGGCCCGACAATAAAGACATCAGGATGATTTCCCTTCTCTATCTTTTTGCAGGACGGACATTGATCGCAGGCGTCAATCTGGGGTTTAGAGTTTGGAGTTTGGAGTTCGGTTTCTTCAAAGAGACCATCACTTTTCACGCTGGAGTCTGAATTCTCAACATTAAGACAGTTGAGCGTCTTTGCAAAGTTTATAGCTGTCAGTTTTTTCCCGATGCCGTCATCGCCGGCAAATAAAAGCGCGTGAGGAATACGCCCTTTTCTAACGCAGCCCCTTAATATATTCAATGCCTTTTCCTGGCCGATGATATCTTTTAGCGCCATGATTCCTCTAATACTTTAATTATCTCCATGCTGACTTCCTCAGCGCTCTTTGATGCGTCAATTATCTTGACCCTTTCAGGCTCTTCTTTGGCAATCTGAAGAAAAGCGCTCCTGACGCTCGTATGAAATTCTATAGTCTCCAGTTCAAACCTGTCCTCTTTCTGAGCTTGTCTGTTTCTTCTCAGCCCTTCCTCAACATCAAGGTCGAGCAGGAAGGTGAGGAACGGCTTCATATCCGGAACCACGATTTCGTCAAGGGCGTTTATAAACGACAAGTCCAGACCCCTTGCGTAACCCTGATACGCGACTGTTGAATCCGTAAAACGATCTGTTATGACAACCGTATTGTTGAGTATCGCCGGATATATCACTTCTCTCACATGCTGCGCCCGCGATGCGTAGTACAAAAGAAGCTCGGTAAGCGGGTCCATGTGGTTTTCGGGTTCAAGGAGCAAGTTCCTTATCTTGGTTCCAATCTTTGTCCCGCCCGGCTCAACGGTTTCAATGACGGTGTGCCCTTTTGTGCGGAGGTAGCCGGTAAGGAGTTTTACCTGAGTGCTTTTGCCGGAACCTTCTATACCTTCAAAAGATATGAAACCTTTAACTCGTGACATATTTATCTCGTAACCCCTTTAGCAGAGAGAACACCCTCAGCGCGTCTTTAATCTCCAGAGAGCCAGTGCCGCAGGAGGGAGTCAATAAAGACTGCCGCCTCAGTTTTTCGCGCGGCACGCCGATCTTTTCAAGCGAGGTCAAACCCCTTTCAAGCTGTTCGCATAAACCCTCAAGTGTCACGCCTCTTATGATGTCGCTTGTAGGGACCACTCCCCATGCAATAAAACCGCCATTGTTTATGAACGATTTTATTTCTTCAGGATATATTCCAAGTGTGTCCCAGTAAAAATATGCGTCAAAATTAAAGACGTCAATGCCGGAAGAGAGTATCAGCGGCCAGTCAGCCTTGCCGCAGCAGTGGATTCCCGCTATACCGCCGCATGTCTTGATATGCTTTACAATCTCCGTAAGCATCCTTGAAGCCTCAGCATTGCTTACTCCCAAATAAGAGGATGTCCCGATTGCCGAGAGGATCGGTTCATCAATAAAGATCAGCACATTGTCAGCATAAGGTTTAAGCTGTTCAATCTGCCAGCTCGCCTTGCCCTTTAGCAGTTCAAGCGAAAGCTCGCGCAGTTCATCATCAAAGAAGATAGGACGTTTCTGTTCGTCTGTCAGGCTTAACGTAAAAGTAAGCGGCCCTGTAATATGCCCTTTTACAGTATCAAGCTTCTGCTTGTTTTTTTTAAGAATATCAATAAATTTATACAATCCAGCGGCGCGCTCTTCCGTAATAGAGAAACCGGTTTTGGCCGCAATCGCTTCATAGAATGACGTTAACGCCTCTTCCTCAGCTTTGACTACATGTATATGCTCCCCTTCTACCCGCGCGAACGGAAACCCCTCTAAATATTGCGGAGTCATAAGTTCAAGGAAGCTCCTGTGCGGAAGCTGGGGCCAGAAAGGTATATCTATGGAATCAAAAATAACCCTGCACGCCTCCTCAGGGTCAGAATGCGGCAGACTGCCTATACCTGTTGTACTGAAGCTCTTTAACATCACTAATGATACGCTATGATGATGCTAAGTTTCAAACCGCGAAGATGGTTTTTTTCTGATTTTGTGCGGCTAATTACTTCCCTTCTTTTCATCCCAACTTGTTATGTCTTTACCAAATCCTTCCCCGCTGGGCGCTTTATCCGCGCCATATGAAAAGAGATCATAATCAGCATGTACTCCGGGTGACCTATATTGATACGGCATCAACCATGGGTCATTAGGAATAAATATTTTTTTCAAATATGGCCCATTCCATCCTATAACACCAGGGTTAATTAGAAGAGCATTAAGTCCTTCTACGGTTGATGGATAATGACCAACATCTTTCTTGTATTTATCAAGAGCTTCACTTAAAAGCTCAATCTGTGCATAGGCTGCCATCTGATTAGCCTTAACATGATGGGTTAATTCTTGATGATCTTGCAGGTATGATGTTATCAACAGTCCCAATGCAAATGTTACCAAATTTGCGATTATTACAGTGCGCCAAACTTTTCTTTCGTTTGGCATTTCAATCAGTAACCCTCGTTTCTGGTATTTACCAAATAATCTTATATAATACTCTGGCTCAATAAGAAGAGGAATCGCTTCGGCAAGGTACCAAGCGAAGACTCCGGCGAACACAGTAAGAGGATAAGTGATAAGATGGATTCGGATTACCCCGCCTAAGAGACGAAGTTTGATAGGCAGCCTTAGGAGAAGAAGGATTATTACGTATTCAATTATGATTGTAGGGATAAAGAGGTATAGCTCAAGACCTGCACGCCCATATACACCTGCAACGATGGGATTGGCAAAAGAGACTCCTGGCAAAATAAGAAACATGGCAAACAGGAAAACTGTTCTTACAGATTGCAGGTAATTATCATGTCTAATTATTCTCATAAAGTCTAACAATTAATCTATGACGTGTCTTATTTGCTGGATTAAGACAATTATAGTAGTGTAAATGGCAAAATACAACCTAAGACATTGACATGCTGACGCCTGTATTTTAAACTCATTTCACACCTTATGACATAATATTTAGAGCCTTAGGCTCTTGCAAAAGTCTAAGTTTGTCATTCCCGAGGTCTTTATCGGGAATCCAGTCTTCTTTAAAAAAAAAGACTTCTGGATTCCCGTTTTCACGGGAATGACAGATAAACAATACGTTTTGCAAGAGGCTTATCTATTAATGATTAATAACAAAATGGACAAATCAGCAAAAGACCCTGTAAAGATAC
Source organism: Nitrospirota bacterium (assembly GCA_016222905.1). Taxonomy (GTDB): domain Bacteria; phylum Nitrospirota; class Thermodesulfovibrionia; order UBA6902; family UBA6902; genus JACRPZ01. The sequence continues at coordinate 19,995 of JACRPZ010000055.1, read as the reverse complement.
AGACGATGTTCACGACCATAGCCCATCGCTATGACTTTCTGAACATGGTTTTGAGTCTTGGGATAGACAAGCGCTGGAGGAGGTTTGCGATCAGCCAGCTCCCGAAATCTGATAACGCCCGTTACCTCGATGTTGCAACCGGCACTGGTGATGTGGCGCTGGAGATAGTCAGAAGTATTCCTGGCTCAAAGGTGAATGGAGTTGATTTTAGCGAGGGTATGTTAGAGATTGGAAAGGTGAAGGTCAGCAATGCCGGCCTTGGCGAGAGGATAGATATGAGTTTTGGCGATGCGACCGCTTTGCCGTTTGAGGAGAACACCTTTGACGGTTCGATAATCGCGTTCGGGATCAGGAATGTGCAGGATTACAAAAAGGGCATCAGCGAGATGGGCAGAGTTGTGAAAAATGGCGGCAGGGTCGTGATACTGGAATTCACAACAGTGCAGAACCGTATAATCAAGCCGTTCTATCGCTTTTATATTTCAAAAGTCCTCCCCTTTATCGGCGAAGTCATCTCAGGCAAAAAGGGCGCGTATAAATATCTTCCTGAATCCATGCTTGCCTTCCCATCGCCTGAAGAGCTTAAAAAAACGATGGAAGAAACAGGGCTTAAGGATGTTAGATATTACAAATTAACACTTGGCATTGCAGCCGTGCATGTAGGGACAAAATAGAATAGGCAATAAAATGAAGAATCTATTGAAAAGAGTTTTGGACATATTGGGCGGTTTATTCTTGTTAATAACCGGAATCTTCCTGCTATTTCTCTATTTGATACTTCGGGCAAAGGCAGAAAGCTGGTTCATATCTTTTTTATTAATTCTTTTCCTTATTGGTCTTGGCTGCGGTGGAATTATATTGGGAATACGACGTATTTTTTTATCATTTCGTTCCGAAGCTCGTAATCTTAAGCAATAAACCCATGAGCCGTTTTGTTTTTCACGAACATAATAAACAATAGCTTATGATTAAATTGTCCTAAAAAATTACAGACTGCTTTGCATATACTTCTCAAGCGTATCAATGGCGAACTTCTGCTCGGAGATGATAATCTTCACCACATCATTAATGCTGATAATGCCTTCCAGCCGGTCATCCTCCATCACGGGCAGATGGCGCACGTGTTTGGTCGTCATCAGAAACATACAGTCTTCAACGTTTTTATCCGGGCTGACATATAATATATTTTTTGTCATCAAATCGCTGACCAGCGTCTCCTTTGAAGCCTTGCCTTTGAGGATCACCTTTCTGGCATAATCACGTTCAGAGAAGATGCCTACGAGTTTGCCTTTCTCAATAACGAGCACAGCCCCTATGTTCTTGTCAGCCATTACCTGAAGCGCCTCGTATACAGTTGCCTGCGGTGAAATTGAATATGCGTCACTGCCCTTTTTCTTCAAGATGTCCCTGACGGTCTTCATGATATCATCTCCTCCTTTATCAGCTAACTATAAAATTATATTCAAATTCAACAGTATAATCAAACTCAGGTGACTCATATCCTATGGCTCAAATACCTGTCCCCTCCATCCGGGAATATGGTCACGATGACCCCTTCTTTCAGGCTTTGAGCAACCTGAAGTGCTGCGACAACAGCCGCGCCTGAAGAATGTCCGACCGCCAGCCCCTCGACCGTTGCCAATTTCTTCACCATATCATAAGCCTTGTCAGTATTTACATATATTGTTTCATCAGGAAAGCGCTGATCAAAGATTCCCGGCACGATTGAACTCTCCATATACTTAAGCCCTTCAAGCCCGTGCATTGCGTCGTCAGGCTGGACAGCTATTACCTTTATCCGAGGATCAAACTCCTTCAATGCCCTTCCGGTTCCCATGATTGTTCCGCCTGTCCCAACGCCTGCTATAAAATGGGTTATCCTTCTCTTTGTCTGCTCTAAAATTTCAGGGCCTGTTGTGAGATAGTGCGCCTTCGGATTGGAGGGATTATTATATTGATCAGGCATAAAGTACTTGCCGGGGGATTCGTTGTATATCTTCTTTGCCATTCTGATAGCTCCGTCAGCTCCCTCAAAAGGGCTGGAATACACGATCTCAGCACCAAACCCTGCGATTATCTTCTTCCTCTCCAAGCTTGCGTTCTCAGGGAGGACGATCTTAAGCCTGTACCCCTTGACCGCTGAGATCATCGCGTACGCAATGCCGGTATTGCCTGATGTGGAATCAAGTATGATCTTGTCCTTTGTGAGGAGCCCCGCATCTTCCGCATCCTTTATCATCTGAAAAGCCGCGCGGTCCTTGACCGAGCCGCCCGGATTATGCCGCTCAAGTTTTGCGTAGATAGTTACATCCTTGCTGATCCCTTCCGTGACGGCTTTAAGACGGAGAAGCGGCGTCTTGCCTATAGTATGCAGAATGTTGTCGTCAACCGTCTCTATGATCTTCATAAGAAAACTTAAAACAGTCTCGTGCTGAGATACCTCTCCCCTGTATCAGGAAAAACAACAACAACTTTTTTGCCATTCCCGAGTTCTTCAGCCACGCTCATTGCCGCAAAAAGATTGGCGCCTGAAGAGATGCCGCACAGGATCCCCTCTTCTCTAATGAGCCTGCCTGCAGTTTTATAAGCATCTTTATCAGAGACCCTTATAATCTCGTCTATAATATTTTTATTGAGTATCTCAGGAACAAACCCTGCTCCTATTCCCTGAATCTCATGAAGTCCCGGCTCTCCCCCTGACAAGACAGGGCTTTTTTCAGGCTCAACGGCCACTATCTTGATATCGTTTCCAAGCTCCTCTTTAAGAATCTCGCCGACGCCCGTTATCGTCCCGCCTGTGCCGACTCCTGCGACAAAAGCTTCAAGACGCTTCGTCTGTTTAATGATCTCCTTTGCCGTGCTTCTTCTGTGGGCCTCAGGGTTCGCAGGATTCCTGAACTGCTGCGGCTGGAAATATCCTCTCTCATCTGCAAGCTCCTGCGCTTTTTCAACCGCACCTCTCATATCCGTATCTCCCGGAGTCAGTATCAGCTCCGCGCCAAAGGCTCTCAGCATGTTCCTCCGCTCAACGCTCATTGTTTCAGGCATTGTAAGGACAAGATTGTATCCCTTTGACGCGCAGACAAAGGCAAGCCCTATTCCTGTATTTCCCGATGTCGGCTCGACAATGGTATCGCCGGGTTTGATCTTGCCGGCTCTTTCCGCTGCCTCTATCATTGCGCAGCATATCCTGTCCTTAATGGAACCGCAGGGATTAAAGAGCTCCACTTTCGCATATATCTCCGCGGAGCCCTCTTTGAGCATTTTGTTTATTCTCACCAGCGGCGTGTTGCCGATAAGTTCCAATACTGAATCAACAGGTTCTGAATAAAATAGTTCTTTCATTAATTAACTCGTTTGCATTTTACTTGGGGAAGGGAATTCCAGGTTTACACTCAGAATCTATTTCATTTGCATGAAATATGTTAAAAGCTGCTCCACTCTCTCAGCCAGCCTGTCGGGATTGGGGTCAGAAGACTTGTTTACATAATTTGCCGGCGCCAGCTCTGCCAATGTATTTCTTAAATTGTCATCGGCCTTTACTGATGAGAAGAAGGCTATCGGTACATGAGGCAGCCCTCTTTCTGATTCAATGTTCCTGATAAATTTTGCAGCAGAAATGCCGTCCATTACAGGCATGTTAATATCCAAAATAATAGCGGTATCCGCCGCCTTCCCTTCCGTTATTAATTTTGCAAAAGCGGATGTAAGCTCAAGACCGTTTTCAAAATCCAATATTTCATTTGCAAGCCTCTTTTCGACCAGCAGATCTTTGATGATCTTTCTTGTGAATTTTGAATCATCCGCCATAAGTATATAACGCAGCTGCGCTTCGCCGGATGCGAGGACCGGCTCTTTTGCCGCGGGTCTTTGCACCGTCTCCTCTGCAATATTTTGCATGGGCACAATAGTTTTTTCTTCAAAAGAGAGAGGGAAACCGCAGAACATACAGGTCAGTTCAACCTTGCCCTCGCGCTCTACACGGTTAAAGGTTACCTCTTCTCCGCAGCATAAGCAGTATCTGGTCTCTTCCATATCTAAGACAGATTATATACAGAAAAAACGATTAATTGCAAAAAAAATATAAGGGAACGGCCGCTCTTAGCTCCTTATTGTCATATATCCTGAGCATAGAATCAGGCCGCCGCCTGCCAGCGCCTGAAGCCCCGGAATCTCATTCAGGAATATCAGCGCCAACACTACAGCTCCCGCAGGCTCCAGGTATCCGAGAATGGCTGCCTCATTTGCCTTCACGCTTTTAAAGCCCTGGACATAAAGAAGCGGAGCGATTGTTGAATGAAGTATCCCCATGGTAATAACATAAGGCAGAGATTGCGCTGTAAGAGGCGTATCCAGAGCAAACGGGAGAAGGATCAGGGCGGCTATGCTGTTTTGCGCGAATACAATAAAGAGAGACGGGTATTTTAAGGTGATAACTTTTAAGAGTAAAATTATCAGCGCATATGCCAGACCTGATAATGTCCCGGCTATTATGCCGCTGCGTTCACCCTCACCCATGGCCATCCATTCCCCTGAGTCAGGCGTCCCGAGAATAAGCCACAATCCGACAGATGAGAGAATAATGGCAATCCATGTTCTCTTAACTGTCTTTTCATTCAGAAAAAGAGGCGCTGTTAATGCAACAAATATCGGCGCGGTATAATGCGTAAGCACGGCGTTGGCAATTGTTGTGTGTGTAAAAGCAAAATAAAAGAGAAGAGAGTTTATCAGAAAAGATGCCGGGACGAGCAAAAGAATAAGAATGCTTTTAGCGTTTTTGCAGGACGAAACAGCATCCTTCACCTGTCCTGTGGTTGAGAGAATAAGCAGTTGAAGAATTCCGGCGATTGCGGACTGATAAAATATAAGGGCCGCATTGGGGAGCCCGCTTTTTCTGATAAATATTCCGAGAGAGCTCCATATCAAAATAGCTGTGATGATCTTCAGATAACCCATGATTTTGGAGGAGATTTACACGCTGAATTTCTTCTTCAGCGCCTTTTCAACCGCGTCAGGCACCAGCCCTTTAACGTCCCCTCCAAACGAAGCGACCTCCTTGGCCAGAGTTGATGAGATAAAGGTATACTCTTCGCTCGGCATCATGAAGACCGTTTCAATGTCGGAATCAAGCCGCCTGTTCATCAAGGCCATCTGCAATTCATATTCAAAGTCGGAGATTGCCCTGAGACCGCGTATAAGGGCCTTGCTCTTCCTGCTTCTTGCATAATCGATCAGGAGCGTCTCAAAGGCCTCCACCCTTGCCCCCTTCAGTCCCTTAACCGATTTCCTGATCAGCTCAAGCCTTTCTTCGCGTGTGAATAAGGGCTCCTTCTTTCTGCTTGGAGCAAGGGCAATTATAATCTCATCAAACATCTTGAGGCTCCGCTTGATCAGATCTATATGCCCGTTGGTAATAGGGTCAAACGTCCCCGGATAAACTGCAACCTTCTTCATCATTCACCTCCGTATAAAGGCTGAGCACTGAATCGCCGTACCTGTAATCTCTCAGTTTATATAGCTTACCAAACCTGCCGGGTAATTCTCTTTTTTTGAAATGTTCAGCAATGACCACGCCTTCCTTATCCAGTATATGCGATTTGCCTATAGCTGACAAGGCTGATACGACCTCATCGGTATGATACGGCGGATCAAGAAATATAATATCAAATGTCAGCCTGTTTCCATCTGCCCATTCAATGAACGGCAGGACTTTTTTTGTTATTATTTTTGTTTCTTCGGCAAAACCGGACTTCTGCACTAACTCGCTTATCCTTTTTATACTCTCCTTACTCGATTCAACAAATACAACCTCTGCCGCTCCCTCCTTCAGCGCCTTTATCCCCACAGCTCCTGTGCCGGCATATAGGTCAAGAAAACGGGTTTTATCAATCCTGCCCCGAAGAATGTCAAATAGCGCCTCCCTCACCTTGCCTGTAGTAGGCCTTAAGGATTTCTTTGCTGCTTCCGGTTTTATTTTTTTGTCTCTCAAGAGCTGTATGGAATTTTCAGGCTAAATCATCACGCGTCAGCAGCCTGCCGTTTTTAGATCTTCTGACCCTGACCTCCTCACACCATACATGATTGTAAGGCATACCCCAGGCTTTAAGGGACTGCGGTGTTTCAAGGCCGTTTTCCCGCAGTTTGCGTTTCATCTCAATAAAGAGTTTAGCTTCAGAATCGGCATCGCTGCCTGCCCGGTGAGCGCACTCATTTTCAATCAGGTATCTCTCCAGCATATAACCCAGACGGTGGTAAGGAAAATCAGGATGAAGTTTTCTTGCTATCTTTAACGTGCATAGAGCATGGTGCGAAAGGTCGGCATCAAGACGCTGAAGCTCATAACGCAAAAATCTCATATCAAACGGCGCATTATGCGCTATAAGAACCGCCCCGTTAATGAAATCGGCAATCTGACGTGCCGCATCTTTAAACAGAGGCGCGTCTTCAACCATACCGTCCAGTATGCCGTGATACATCGTGTTCGTAATATTCACCTCAGGATTTATAAGCGTCTCAAGTTTATCAACTATTTTCCCTCCAGCGATCTTTGTCATGCCGATTTCGCATATGCGGTCAAACCTGGAAGTCCCTGTGGTCTCAACGTCAACAACCACAAATGTATAGTCATTGAAAGGTTTATTCATCTGTTTATATCATACTTCGGCAGGCAGGACAGTCAAGAAATTTCTCAGGACGGCGTCAGATTTTGCTGTTCAATTACCCTCAGAAATGCCTCCACAACCCCAAAATCAAACTGTGTGCCGGCACATCGTTTAAGCTCCGAGATCGCATACTCTTTCCCGGGGGCTTTTCTGTAAGGCCTGTCAGAGACCATTGAGTCATAGGCATCGGCAACGCACAGCACCCTTGCCAGCAGCGGGATATCATCACCCTTAAGGCCGTCAGGATAACCTTTGCCGTCTATCCTCTCATGATGATGCCTGATCAGTGGAACTATCTTTTCTAACTGTTTAATCGGTTTAAGTATGGACGCGCCTTTAACCGGGTGCAGCCTGACTTCTTCCATCTCGTCTAAATGCAGTTCAGCCGGCTTGTCCAGAATCTTATCATATGTGCCTATCTTGCCAATATCATGCAAAATTCCGCCAAGCTCCACTGCGTCAAGTATATCCGGACTCAGTCCCATCTCCCTGGCTATGGCAACCGCATAGTTGGTCACCCTCTCGGAATGTCCTTTTGTCCAAGGGGATTTGGCGTCTATTACTGATGCTAATGATGTGATGCTGTTCAAAAACAGCATCTGCAGGTCTTCATAAAGGTTTGCATGCTCGAGCGCCACAGCTATCTGTGAAGCAATATCCTCTGCTATCGAAAGATGTGTCGGCAAGAAACATGCGGAATATTTTGACCCTATGTCCAGCAGTCCTATGACCTTTCCTTTGCTTACAAGCGGCAGCATCAATATTGAACGCATCCCTATCTCTGCCTTCGCTTTGAAATAGGGGGTATTTTCTTTCTTTGTCAGATCAGATAAAAAGATAGGAGAGTGGTTCGTCTCTATAATCTCCGCCTGACTGTCCGTTAGTGTAAAGCTTCTGTTCTTCAACGCTCCCATGCCCCATTCGGCTATTATTCTGTAACTCTTCTTCTCCTTTAGCAATATGGATGTCCTGTCGCAGGGAATGACCCTGCGTATCATTGATATTGAGGTGTCAAGCACAGTCGCTTTGTCTAAGGTTGAGAGTATCTCCTTGTCAATCTGGCCCATAGCCTTTATGGTCTCTACCTTGTTGGTAAGCTCTATCAGTCTTGCGATTGACTCCTTATACAGCCTGCTGTTATGAAGCGCTATTCCTAAACCATCTACAAGCCCCTTAAGCAGCGCTTCATCCTTTGTCTTCATCGGCTTTATGTTCCTGTAGCCTCCTATTATCATTCCCTGGACTTTACCTCCTGCCACTATCGGCATCAGGGCTGCGCTTTCAATGCCGAACAGATCTACAAAGTCTCTGGATAACTGCTTGTAATCTCGTGCATCATTTACTATTATCTGTTTCCCTTTTAGCACAGCATCAATAGCCGGAAAATCTCCTTCTTTTAATGTGAGAGAGGAGAGTCTTCTCTCTTCATCAGGACCAAAACCGTAAAAACCAGCCGCCATGAACCCGCACAGCTCTTTATCATACAGCAGTATGCTGACCCTGTTGCACTTCAGATACCTGGGAACTATATTCATGACGTTGCTTATAAGCTGTTTTTCATTAAGGCTCAAGTTTAACGTCTCAAAGATGTTAAGCAGTGAAGAAGATATATTGCTCTCTTCCTTCAGCCTCTCCTCTGTCTGCTTAAGCTCTGTTATGTCTTTTGCTATATGAACGCTGCCTGTTGTCTTCCCTTTCTCGTCAATAATCGGTGAAACCGTGACCAGAAGAGGGAGGTCAATGTTTTCATAGTGCTTCTCTGCCGTTATCGGCATCTTCGCTTCGCTTGCCTTTTGAATAAGGCACCCGGCGTCTGAAGATGCAGGGGTCTTAAAAACCTCATGACAATGCTTTCCGATAAGATCTCCCGGCTCAACCCCAAGATAAGCGGCAAGCGCCCTGTTGACTCTCACAAACCTCGACTCAGTATCAAATACCGACACAAAATCTGATATGGAATCAAAAGTGTTCCGCCATTCATGCGCGGCTTTCTCAAGAGACGCTGCTATCTTTTTACGCTCGGTAATATTCCTGAATATCCCCTGGGTTGCCGCAACCGCCCCGTCTTTAAATCTGCACATGACATTGCCCTCGACAGGGATCCCCTGTCCCACTTTTGTAATAAAGACAGCTTCAACATTATCAACGATCTCCCCTGATATCACCTTCCTGAAGAGTTCCATACAGTGCGCTTTTGAATCAGGATGCAGTACATCAAACAATGAAAGGCCCTCTAATTCAGTCTCTGTATATCCCATTGTGTTAAGCCATGCCCGGTTGACAAAGATGAATTTGCCGTCAGGACCGACGCTCTGGATCATATCATGGGCATTGTCAAAGAGATCGTTATATCTCGCTTCGGATTCTGCCAGGACCTTTCGCGCATTCATCCGCTCGGTAATGTCGCGGAAGACCATGACAACTCCTGCGATGCCACCGTCTTCATCTCTGATCGGAGCGCCGCTGTCATCAATATGTATCTTCTTTCCATTTCTGGATATTAATATTGTATGATTTGCCCGACCTTCTATCTTCCCATGCGTCAGCACCTTCCTGGCAGGGCATGCCAGCTTCTCCCCGGTCGCTTCATTGACAATGTTGAATACCTCTTCAACATCCATGCCTATGGCCTCGCCCTCGCTCCAGCCTGTCAGCTCCATGGCAACAGGGTTCATGAATATCACTTTGCCTTCAGTATCAGTCGCGATTACCGCGTCGCCGATAGACCTGAGCGTCACAAGAAACCACTCACGGCTCTCCTTTGATTTCCTGTCAATACTGCTTTTATAGAGTGCTATCTCTATCGTTCCCTTCAATTCGCGGTCATCAAACGGCTTGGTGATGTATCCGAAGGGCTCTGTAAGTTTTGCCCTCTCAAGCGTATCGTCATCGACATAAGCAGTCAGATAAATGACCGGAATATTAAACAGAGAGCGTATCTGTCCTGCGGCAGTGATCCCGCTCATCTTATCCTTCAGCATGATATCCATAAGCACAAGATCCGGGTTCAGTTCAGAAGCCTTTTGGATCGCCTCAGCGCCTGTTGAGACAACAGCCGGAACAGCATATCCCATCTTCTCAAGGCTCGTCTTTATGTCTTCGGCAACAATGCTCTCATCTTCAACTACCAGTATTGTCGCCTTGGACTTTGCTTTAGCCATGATCCTCCTCGTTGTTAATTAATACTTACCACCCCGGCCTTCGGCCACCCCTCCTAAAATATGAGGGGAGTTAAAACATAAAGCTCCCCTCCTTGGTTAAGGAGGGGCAGGGGTGGTTTGTTTAATATTTTTTACCCGCTCAACTCTTCTTCGTAACTTTTTTCCTTAAACCTGATCAGGAACCTTGTCCCTTCCGAGTCATCTATCTCTATTCTACCATTTAGCTGATTCTCCGATAAAGTAGTTACGAGCTTAAGTCCCAATGATGCTGCATTCTTAAGATCAAAATCGTTGGGTACGCCGATACCATTATCGCTTACCGTCAGCTCCAGTGCCTTGAATTTAGATTCCTCATTCTCTGTTTCACTCTCCAATATTCTTCTGAGCCTGATATTGATCATTCCGCGTCTGTCGCCAGGAAAGGCGTATTTTAACGCATTAGAGACAAGTTCATTGACTATTAACCCGCAGGGGATGGCAGTATCAACCTCAAGCAGAATATCATCCGCCTCTATATTACAAGAGATCTTTTGCTTATCAATCCCGTAAGACCTGTACAGCCCCCTTGTCAGATCATCAATGTAATCTTTAAAATTTATATGCGACAAGTCGCTTGTTCTGTAGAGTTTTTCGTGAATGAGGGACATTGATCTTATCCTGTTCCGGCTCTCCCTCAGCATCTCTATCTCTCTTTCATCAGCGCTCTTTCCTGCCTGAAGCCTGAGCAGGCTTGTTATTATCTGCATATTGTTCTTGACCCTGTGGTGAATCTCCTTCAGAAGGACCTCCTTCTCTCTTAGAGACGCCTTGATATCTTCCTCGGCCTTCTTTCGTCCGGTGATATCGCGTATAACAGCTATGAATATATACGTATCTCCTGAAAGAGCAGAGGCGACCGCAAGCTCGACAGGGAATTCGTATCCTTTGCGATGAAGCCCTTTTGTCTCTATCGTCCTGTTCAATATCCTGCCCTCTCCCGTGGAAAGGAAGTGGTTGAGCCCGTCCTCATGCGCCTTGCGGTATGACAACGGTATGATAGTATCGGCTGCCTTATGTCCTATTATTTCATGGCTGCTCCAGCCGAAGACCGCCTCTGCCTGCGGGTTCCACGTTGCAATAACGCCGCCGGCGTCCATTGTGATGATGGCGTCAAATGCTTTATTGACGATCAGGCGGGTCATCTCCTCAGCCTCTCTCTTTATCGCCCTTGCAATCTCATCACGCGCCTCGACAATCTCTTTTGTCAAATATTGAAATCGCTCATTGAGAACATAAAGCTCATCCCCCTTTTTAAGCTTCTCCTGCTGCATGCCAAGCGTCTCTTCAGAAAAGTCTGAAATCTGCCCGGTCAACTGCCGTATACGATATGTTATCCAGAGCATTATTGCGATGAAGGAGAGGATAAAAACTAAAGAGGCCGCGGCATTTGACCGCCTCTCGTACCGGACAACTGAACTGGTAAGATTCTCAACCTCCGCCTTTGAGATTAACGATACAAGTCTTATCCTAAAATCAGAGGCGCCGGCATCAACAATCATCTCCCCTCCAATGAAATACTTCTTTTTTATCATCTCAATAGACATGTCGGCGGCAATATTCGACAGGTTGGTGCTTGCTATTATCACAGGTTTTTCTTCTGACGTAATCAATAACTCTATTTCTTCTCTGGTGTCAATGCCAAATGAACCTATGAGAAACTCATCATTAATGGGAGATGCAAACATCAGTATTGCAAGCAGATCACCGTTTGGATCGAGCAGAGATTCTGAAGTGAGCAGAAAGGGAATATTATCAATCCTGGTTATATAGTTCTGCCCCCTGCTCTTTGAAAGCATCAGGGAAGACGGTTTAAGCAGTGACCCAGGAGGCGTATCCTCCCGCCTTTGATATACCTCTCTGACTCTCTTGTTCTTGTCCATCAGAATGGCAAAATGAGGGTTACTAAATATAATCTGGATTTTACGTTCAGGAAACCACGATGGAGGCCGGCTGTAATATTTGATCTCGATTTTATCTTTTGCAGACCACTTTTGATGCTTGACATAATCATTGAAATTCCACGTCTTCAGGTAGACCATTACAGACTGCTGAAAGCTATTCATGTAGCGGTCAAAACGGAGCCGGTCTTCTTCAGAATGACTGTCAATTCTTTCTTTTATCTGAGACAGAAAGAGACTTCTGACATTCCGGGTCTGGACATAATCCAAAGCAGACCAGCAGGAAAGCCCGATCAAGAAGGTCAGTAAAACCATCTTGATCGTTAGGGGAATGCGTTTGCGAAAATTTTTAATTTTGGATAGGAAGGACATTAATTTTATTTCAGCCTGAATCTTTACCTCCTGCCTTTTGCTGCAATTCTAACAGGGTTAAACATTTAAGTACGCAAAAAAGAGCCTGCTTAAGGTTATAATTTTAATGTCAGAGATTACAAGACATACGCTTATTGCGCAACTATGAAAGAAGACCCTATTGTGAAGTGTTTAATACTGAATGTTGACCGGCCTGCATATGGAGGGCTGACTATCGGCAGATACGAGGGGAAAGTTGTAATGATAAAAGGAGCGGCTCTGCCGGGAGAGACGGTGGAAGCCGTTATTGAGCAGGAGAAGAAGGATTTTTTCATTGCGTCAGTTGCAAAGATAATAACACCTTCACCGCACAGGATAGAGCCCGGATGCAAGCTCTTCGGAATATGCGGCGGATGCCATCTTCAGCACGCCTCTTATGAAGAGCAGGTTGCGCTTAAAGAAGATATTCTCAGGGATTCCCTAAAGAGAACGGCAAAAATAGATATAACACTCTCTCGGCCACTTACAGGAGATACCCCGTGGAAATACAGACACAGGGGGCAGTTTAAGATAGGGAGCGGGAAGATAGGTTTTTACAGGGAGAAGAGCACAGACCTTGTCGAGATTGATAACTGCCCTCTTATGAAAGAAGAGATCAACCGTTCCCTTAAAGTGGTAAAGAGCCTACTGAAAGGTATAAACGCCAAAGAGATACACATATCCTGCGGGGACAGTCTCATAGCTCTGCTTAATATCTCTGATAAAAGAAGAGCCGGAAGACGCTTTGATAAGATAGCCTCAAAATTTCTTGATTCAGGATTTTCAGGCCTGACAATTGAGACAGGCGGCAGAGAGATTTTAAGATACGGTAAGCCGTATATAACACTGAATCTTGCCAGAAACAGCATGCAATATACCGTATCGGCAATGAGTTTTTTTCAGAGCAATTTTAAGCTTAACCAATCGCTGGTCAGGCTTATCAAAGAGACTCTTCAGCCATACAAGGGCAAAAGGATTCTGGACTTATACGCAGGGGCGGGTAATTTCTCCATGCCTCTTGCCGGAGACTCAGAGGTCATTGCTGTTGAGGATAACCCTCATGCTGTTGAAGACGGCATGAGAAATTTAGAGATAAACGGGATCAGCAAATGCAGGTTCATCAGATCTTCTGCTGAAGACTTTCAGACGAGCGGGAAGATTAATATTTTAATTCTCGACCCGCCGAGACCCGGGCTCACTCAAAAGGCAATCAAGAATGTGCTAACAATGATGCCGGAGCAGATTGTATACATATCCTGCGACCCGTCAACCTTCTCAAGGGACATTAAAAAGCTGTCGGCGATATATGATATTGAGTCTGTAAGGACGGTTGATCTCTTTCCACAGACCTTCCACATAGAATCACTCGCGTTTTTAAGATTAAGATAAGAGATTCTTGATATTGCTTTTTCATATCTTTTTGCTATTTGCATCCATGCACTAATTCCCTTAAAATGTGATAATATTGAAACAAAGGAGAAACAACATGAAAAACAACTACAGACTTATATTCCCTTTGGCATTTCTTTGCATATTCCTGTTTTTTCCAGGCTGCACAAAAGAGGAGGCCGCTAAGGTATCCCTGAATAAAGACCGGGAGCAATTAGAGCAGAACATGGGAAAAGAGGTCGTGAAGATAGCGGTCTCTGCCATAATATCACCCAAAAAGACCTTCATATATTACAGCAATATGCTTGATTACATCTCGAAGAAATTAGAGATGCCTGTGGAACTGGTTCAGAGGGATACATACGCGGAAGTCAATGCTTTGGTGAAGGACAGAGAAATATCCGCGGCCTTTGTCTGCAGCGGTGCATACATTGACGGCAAGAGGGATTTCGGCATGGAACTGCTTGTTGCGCCTATCGCATACGGCAAGCCTTATTACTATTCATACATAATAGTTCCCAGAGACAGCAAGGCAACGAGGCTTGAGGACCTTAAGGGCAAGAAATTCGCGTTCACCGATCCGATGTCTAATTCAGGCAAGCTTGCTCCCACCTATATGATAGGCAAGATCGGGGAGAAGCCTGAATCTTTCTTCTCTGATATAACCTATACAAACAGTCATGACAAATCCATAGAGGCTGTTGCCAGGCATCTTGTTGACGGCGCTGCTGTTGACTCCCTTATCTGGGATTATGCCGATGCTACGGAGCCTGAATTTACATCCAAGACCAAAGTAATAATAAAGTCCCCGCCGTACGGGATACCCCCTGTGGTTATCCCTGCAAGTATAGCGCCTGAACTTAAAGTAAAACTGCGTGACATATTACTTAATATGCACCTTGATGCTGAAGGCCGTTCTATTTTGGAGAAGGTGAAGGTAGACCGCTTCGTTGAGACAGAGGACAGCGCGTACGATTCCATAAGGGAGATGCAAAGATTTCTTAATGAAAAGTGACGCTTTAACGGATAAATTTAACAGCCGCTTTCTGAATGTGGGACTCAAGGCCAAGCTTCTTATTGCTATAAGCCCGGTCATCATTCTTCTGGGTTTTCTGACAGCACTATTCGTATATATTGAACTAACTAACACCCTGAACCATCAACTTGAACATCATAATCTTATTATCACAAAAAATCTTTCTGCCAATGCAACCGACCTCATCCTCACACAGAATATATTAAAACTGCAAAATCTTATTGATGACATGCAAAAAAATGAGGAAGACATAGCATATATATATATCATCAGTTCAAAAGGTAAAGTCCTGGCGCACACCTTTCAAGACGGATTCCCTGCAGGTCTTAAAGGAATTAACACTCCTGCTCCGGGACAGGCATGTTCTTCAAAGCTGCTTGATACGGAAAATGGCTATATACGGGAATTTGCTGTCCGATTATTCAAAGACCTCGGCACAGCCCATGTGGGCATCTCAGAAAGCCGTATCAGAAAGACTATATCTCAGGCACTCTGGGCAATTATTTTTATCACCTTGCTATTCCTGGGAATAGGGATATTTGCTATCAATATTATTGCTTCCAATGTGCTGAAACCCGTTAAAATGCTCTCTATCGGGGCCAAAGCAATAGAATCAGGAAACTATGGTTACAGGGTAGATGTAAAAGCCAATGATGAGACAGGGGCTCTGGCCGCAGCCTTCAATAATATGGCCTCTGAGCTGCAAGCAAGCATTGCCAATCTCAAACAGGAGATCATGGTACGCCTGAAGTCAGAATTTGCTTTGAGACAGTCAGAGGAAAAGTATCGTTCTCTGGTTGATTGTACATCTGATTCCATATATTTAGTTGATGCTGATCACAAGTATCTTTTTATAAACAAACAACATCTGTTAAGGCTGGGGTTGTCAGAGGAACAATATACAAATAAAGCATACAGCGATTTTCATTCACCTGAAGAGACAGAATTATTTATTCAGAAAGCCGATAGTGTCTTCAAATCAGGGGAGTCTCTTCAATATGAATATAAAAGTTTCAGGGACGGCAAGTGTTTTATTCAGACAATAAGTCCTGTTAGAGATTTTAATAATAAAACGACATCTGTAACTGTCATATCAAAAGATATTACCATGCTTAAACAAGCAGAGGAAAAGCTTTATTCTATGTCAATAACGGACGAGCTCACCGGTTTATACAACAGACGAGGTTTTCTTGCTTTAAGTGAGCAGCAATTAAAGTTAGCTAACCGTGAAGATAAAAAAATGTTTCTGATGTCTGCGGACCTTGATTTCCTGAAAATCATTAATGACACTGTTGGGCATCAAAGAGGCGATATGGCAATAATTAATACTGCCAATATCCTGAAGGATACTTTCAGAGAATCTGATATAGTTGCCCGTATAGGCGGGGACGAGTTCGTTGTGCTTGGAGTGGATACTCCTGACACTAACATTGAAATTCTTGCTGAGCGTTTGAGGGAAAATTTAAATACACATAATCATAAAGCCAATGAACCGTTAGGGGAATTATCGTTGAGTTATGGGTTTACAATATATGACCCCAAGCAGCCCCGTTCTATTGACGAGCTGCTTTCAGAGGCTGATGGATTAATGTACCAGCACAAAAGAAGGACAAGATAAACAGGTTACGAAGTTCGATTGATTATCCCCTCTAACACCCCTGCCCATGCATCATATCCTTTATCGCTGAGATGCACGCCGTCATCAAGCAGATATTCACTTATCGCCGCGCCTTCTTCGTTAATGAAGATACTGTATATATCAAGATATTCAACTCCGGTATCCTTAGCAAGTTCTTTAAGGGAACGATTTACATCCTGAATTGATTTGTCTGTAATAAACTCGACATTCGTCGGTAATAGACTATGAATGAATATACGGGCTTGAGGATAGGCAGGAATTAATTTTTCGACAATCTTTCTGTATGAACCGGCAAAGCCGAACTCCTCCATTGCAACATCATTCAGGCCGGACATTATAAAGATGATATCAGCGGATGGATGTTGGCCGGTGATGCTGCCAATCCTTGAAAGCAGCCCTTCAACAGTCTCCCCGGCAACGCCGAGGTTTGCAACCTGATGAAGAGGGAAGCGGCCTTGCCAGTCAAAGAATTCTATCAGAGAATGCCCGATGAAGAGTATATTCATTGCAACTCAGATAAAAAAATAAAGGCCAGGGGTCAAAACCTATTACCTATTTCTCGTTTATGAGATACTTGGCGACCACTGTCTCAAGAGAGCATGGAGCCGGAAGACCCTTTGCAATCAGGCGCAGCGCCTCCATATCTGACTTCCACGCAACATCGCCAAGGGGAAGAAAGCATACGCTCCCCGGCTCATGCGTTGTGTAAAGCCTGCTCTCCTTAAAATAGTAATAGGCATCGCTTGTTTCGGTTTTGTTGGCATGCATGAGCGGAGGGATATCGTTAGGCTTGAACCATAGCTTGATCTCACGCTCAGCTTCACTGTCTGTGGCAGAGGCGTGAATAAGATTATCCATGCGTTCGCCGACCACCTTTCCTTCAGCGTCTTTAATGGGAACCACTGTGCCGAGCGCGCGGATGCAGCCCGGCTTTTCATCCCTTGCAACATGAGGATTCGTAGGGCCTGCAATACTCCGTATCTTCTTAACGGCATCGGGGCCCTGATACACAATCGCGATCACTCTGTGTTTCTCCGGATCATTGGGATAATGCAGATTACCCATGATGTATTCCAGAAGTGAAGGGAAGAATACTTTGCCCCGATGTTCAAAATAGTGCTCGTCCGCGAGCATATTGCTGACATGGACGACCTTAAGACCTGCAAAGCGCAAGCCGCTGTGAAATTCGGAAAGCTGCGAAAGCACGTATCCTGTCAATGAGTTTTTAAGCGCGTCCGGTTTAATAAGCACAAGCGTCTGTTCAAGTTCTTTTTTCGCCATGTAATCTCTCCTCTGTCTGCTATATTCCGATTTTTTTAATGAGTCCTCTCACAGCCTCTGCAGAGGCAAAAAGCGCCTCCTTCTCATCTTCTGCAAGTTCAAGTTCAATGATCTTTTCTATTCCTTCCGAAGAAAGCTTAACAGGCACGCCGAGATATACCCCTTTAATTCCATACTCGCCGTCAAGATAAACCGAGCATGGAAGAGGATCCTCTTTATTGCCGAATATCGCCTCTATCATCTCAACAACTGAAGCTGCAGGGGCGTAATAAGCGCTTCCTGTCTTTAAAAGTCCGACAATCTCCGCGCCGCCGTTCTTTGTCCTTTCAATAATACCCTTAAGCCTTGACTCAGTAAGAATACTGGATATACTATTGCCCTTAATCGTTGTGAAGCGCGGCATCGGCACCATCTGATCGCCGTGCCCGCCTAAAACCATCGTCTTAATATCTCCCGGCGCAACGCCAACGTCAAGCGAAATAAACGCCCTCATCCTCGCGGAATCGAGAACACCGCCCATGCCTATTATCCTTTTATGGGGAATCCCTGTGACTTTCTGGGTAAGCTGCGCCATCACATCCATCGGGTTTGTAACGACTATGATTATGGCTTCAGGAGAGGTCTTTGCGATATTTTCAGCAACCCCGTTTACAATTTTTGCATTTGCAAGAAGAAGGTCATCCCTGCTCATACCGGGCTTTCTCGCAAGGCCTGCGGTGATCACCACAATATCGGAACCGGCTGTGTCAGCATAACTGTTTGTCCCTGTCACTCTGGCTGAAGAGTTCCAGAGCGGACATGCCTCCTGTATATCCAGAGCCTTGCCCTGTGGAATACCTTCAACAATATCAATCAGCGAAACATCCGCAAGATCCCTCTCTGCGATAAGCTGTGCTGTTGTTGTGCCGACATTTCCCGCGCCGACAACCGTGATCTTTTTGCGCACCTTTACCTCATTTTTCATACATTAAATGTTGTTAGATGTAAAGTTAACTTTTTAATCCCCCTTTTACAAAGTGGGAATTTATCCCCCTCTTTGGCAAAGAGGGGGTAGGGGAGATTTTATGTATTTGTGTTAGTGTTTAATTAAGCAGCAGGCCCCACGGAGCACCGGAATAAGGGCTGTCAGGAGTAAGCGTCATTTTAATGGTATCTATGACCTTATTGCTCTCAGTGTCTATCACCGAGACGGATATATCATCATGATTAGCCACATAGAGCCTCTTTTTTACGGGGTCTACAGCAACGCCAATAGGCCCTTTGCCGACGCTGATATCAGCGATCTTCTCATCTTTGTTTGTATCAATGACCGCTACAGCATTGTCTTCTCTCCTGGTGACATATGCCCTGCTGTTCGCGGAATCAACCGCAATATACCAGGCTGACTTGCCGACATCTATATTCTTTATCTCTTTAAGCGATGAAGCGTCAATTACCGACACCTTGCCTTTGCCGTGAATGGCTACATATACCTTCTTCTTATTTTGATCAACACCTACGCCAAGCGGCGTGTCAACAACCTTAATCTTCTCCAGGACCTTACGGCTCTTTACGTCAACAACAGCGACCGTCCAGTCGCCTGAATTGCTCGCAAATATCTTGCCGTCAAATATCTTTAAGTCAAAAGGCCCGATGCCAGTCTCTATCTTCCCTGTAACAGTATCTGTCTTAAGGTCAATAACAGAGAGCGTCTTGCTCACGTTCTTTCCGTCCACAATATGTTCCGCATCAGCGGCATATCCTGTGCCTGAAGCCGTATCAAGCGCAATAGCCATCGGCCCTATGCCGACCTTTATCTTCTTCAGCTCTGAATTGCTCGCAGTATCAATTACCGAGACCGTGCTGTCGCCCTCGCTTGAATTGACAACATAGAGTTTTCCTGTGCCGGAGTCCATTGCCATGCCTGCGGGCCATACGCCTGTCCTGATTGTTGCGGCGACCTCTTTTTTTGATAGATCAATCACTGAGATAGTGCTGTTGCCCGCGTTGGAAACGTACAGGCGGCTGCCTTTTGCAACTGCCGCCTCTTTGCCGCCCCCGTATGCCGGGATTGTTAACGCAAGAAGAACTAATGCAACAGATAATCCTTTAATAAATTTCATATTATTCTCCTTTTTTATCGAGTTTTATTGTCTGACAGGACTTATATCTTTATATTTTAGCGGTGAAATTGTCAACAGTTCCCAGTCTTGTAACATCACCTTCAAAGCAAAAATTAGAATAACTGAAAAGGGACGACTCACTTTAAAACTGTTCGTGCCATAGCTGACAAAGGGCACGGTTTATTTTAAGCAGGGAATAAGTGGCTAATTGCGAAGGACGAGGAGCATGTTTTTAGAGTTTTGCAGTATGAGGGAGATGTAAATTGAGACTGCTGAAAAAGACTGGCATTAAGTTTGCATAAATAAAGCAAACATAAAGTCAGGAGGGACGATGATAAAGAAGGATTACGGGCAGGTCAGTTTCTACAGCTATATATACGACGCGGTAATACCGAAAG
>JACRPZ010000016.1 GCA_016222905.1 Nitrospirota bacterium | reverse complement strand
AATCGGCGGCCTAACAGTAGGCTCATCGGCAAGCATCAACATAACCGTCACCGTAGACCTTGCCGGCCAGATAGTCAACATAGCAAGCATAACGGCATCTGATCTGCCTGACCCTGACCAGTCCAACAACTCATCTGGACTTATACTCAACACAGGGGCTAACGAAGCAGACCTTGCGGTGGAAAAAGTAGTAGACGACCCGACGCCTTCAGTATCAGATAACATAATATACACCATAACAGTGACGAACAACGGGCCTGACAATGCAACAGGAGTGCAGCTGACAGATATACTTCCGGCAGGAATAAGCTATGTAAGCGACGACTCAGGCGGCACATACAATTCCGGTACAGGAGTATGGAGTATCGGGAATCTTAATGTTGACGCAAGCGTAATCCTTAACATAACTGCGCAGGTAACAGCAGGCGGTCAGATAATCAACACGGCGGCAATAACCGCGAGCGACCAGATAGACCCTGCGCTTTTTGAGATAACAGCGGATGTGACCGATACACCGCTTCAGACAAACACGGCAACAGTAGAATCATTAGATGAGACAGATCCAAATCCGAACAATGATGAAGATGATGCTACAGTAAGCGCAGAAGCGGCAGACCTTAGCCTTAACAAGACAGTAAACTATTCCACCCCTGATGTAGGCACCATCATAACCTTTACAGTAGCAGTCACAAACAGCGGGCCGTTAGATGCCACAGGAGTAGAGGTGAAGGATGTGGTGCCCGCAGGCTACAGCAACATACAGAACATAAGCAATGGCGGAACAGAAACAGGAGGGACCATCACATGGAGCGGACTCAGCATAGCCAACGGAGCGACCCTTAACCTTACGTTTGACGTGGACGTAGACGCAAGCGGCAGCTACAAGAACGTAGCGCAGGTCACGGCATCAGACCAGGCAGACGGGGACTCCACGCCTAATAACGACGACGGAGACCAGTCAGAGGACGACGAAGACAGCGAAAGCACCATACCAGTTTCCGTGGCAGATCTGTCCGTAAGTAAATCAGACAGTCCTGACCCAGTAACGGCAGGCAATAATCTGACCTATACAATAACAGTAAGCAACGCAGGGCCGTCAGATGCAGTAAACGTAGTGGCAACAGACACATTACCGGCAGGAGTGACCTTTGTATCAACGAACGGCTGCGGCAATGACCCTAACGGAGTACCCAACTGTAATCTGGGTACAATAACAGCGGGCAATTCAAAACAGTACACCATAACAGTAACGGTCAACACTGGAACAACAGGGACGATAACCAACAGCGTAAGTGTTACATCAGATACCTCTGACCCTGACAATACGGATAACACAGACACAGAAGGAACAGCAATAAACACTGTTAATCTTTTTGATCCTCCAATGGCATTAAAAACTGTCAATGGCTCCGGGTATCCTGAAATTGAATGGCGCATGGTGTGGATAAATAATGGAAATACAACCGCTATAAATGTAGGAATTTTAGACCCGATACCGGTCAACACCACTTACGTGACAGGAAGCGTTAGCTGCTATGCGCTTGGCGTATCTACTACATTGAGATGTATTTATGACTCTCTCAATAATCAGATTCTCTGGGAGGGCAACATAGGGGCAGATCCCGGTGCAATGAATGAATCTGAGGCCAACAATGAGGTAATCATAATCTTCAGGACCAGCGTGTCGCCTGAAATATTTGAAGTTGAAAATCAGGGCTGTGCTTTTTGGGATGAAAACGGCAGCGGTTCATTCAGAGATGATATACTTGCAGGCCAAAGCCTTGTATGTTCGGATGATCCGGCTACATCAACACAAAGCGATCCAACTATATGGGAGAGACAGCCGGTTGCAAATATCCCCACCATGAACGAATGGGGGATCATAATATTTATGGCACTTGCAGGGCTTTGTTCAGTTTATTATCTGATAAGATTGCGGGCAACTGGTAATAGGCAATAGACTATATCTTAAGAGCGTTTTTCTCTCTCCGCTGCCTGACCGCCTCATAGAGAATAACAGCGGTGGCGGTGGAAAGATTGAGCGAATCTGCCTTGCCTTTCATCGGGATCATGACCTTGATGTCAGCGGCTTTTAATAAAACATTGCTCAGCCCTTCGTGTTCGCTTCCCATCACAATAGCGCAAGTTCCGCTTAAATCCGCATCAAAATAGTTTACATCAGCATCGGGCGTTGCAGCCAGAATCGTGATCCCTTTATCTTTCAGCCATCCTATTGCTTCTTCAGCCGTTGATTCAACTACAGGGATGGTGAAGAGCGCTCCCATGCTTGCCCTGACAACATTAGGGTTATAAATATCAGCGCCTTTGCCGCAGACTATAACGCCATCAGCTCCGGCAGCGTCAGCCGAGCGGAGGATAGCGCCGAGATTGCCGGGCTTCTCCGCGCTTTCAACTACAATTAGAAGCGGCGGAGCAGCTAATGATATGTCTTTCAATTCTATTTTAAACTGTTCCGCCTCTGCCAGCAGTCCAAACGATCCTTCCCTGTAGACCATTTTTTTAAATACATTCAAGGTTACTG
Organism: Nitrospirota bacterium; assembly: GCA_016222905.1. Lineage (GTDB taxonomy): Bacteria > Nitrospirota > Thermodesulfovibrionia > UBA6902 > UBA6902 > JACRPZ01. Next base: position 15,633 of record JACRPZ010000016.1, on the reverse strand, counting down.
GGAGAAGTTCAGCTCCCTGCTTAAGAGCCGTTTTGATCATTTCTCTTTCATCATCCCCCTTGAAGAGTTCCTCGCAATAAAAGAGCCTTAAGAGTTTTATGCCGCTCTTTATGGCTAATGATAATTCCCTGACGCCTTCGATAAGGAAGAGGCCGGTCTCCTCGCGTCTCCGCCTATCCATCAGCCTTACAGCTTCGCCGACCTTAGGATTTTTCAAGCTCGTTATTATCTGCATCACTTTAATGACCATCTCGCATAACTTCCGCAGGGGAGGGGACTCCCTGATTCAGCCTCTGTAATCACCATCTCTGCGCAGGATAATCTTCCTTTTATAGTCTTCATCATCTCTGCAAGGAGGTTTTGCAATACCAAAGGCGTAAAACCCGGGGAATGACAGCTTAACAGTACAAAGAGAGGTTCATCGCTTAAGAGTGCACGGCATGTATTTAGAAGTTTGGTCAGGTCATCCTCAATCTTCCACACTTCGCCTTTGGCGCCGCGGCCAAAAGAGGGAGGATCAAGAATGATCGCATCATACTTCTTCCCCCTGCGTATCTCTTTGCCGATAAATTTATTTGCATCATCAACAATCCAGCGGATTGAAGAGCTGCTTAAACCTGAGAGGGCCGTATTCTCTCTTCCCCAATCTACAACACCCTTTGATGCATCCAAATGACAGACACTTGCGCCTGCAGAAGCGGCAGCAAGTGTGCTTCCTCCTGTGTAAGCAAATAGATTAAGCACTGTTATCTCTCTCGTTACAGTCTTCACCTTTTCCGAAATCCATTCCCAGCTCTCTCTTTGCTCCGGGAAGATCCCGAGATGACCGAACCCTGTCGGCTTTACGGCAAACCTGAAACCGCCATATTCAATCTCCCACTTTTCAGGCAGACGGCGTTTGAATTCCCACTTTCCGCCGCCGCTTGAACTCCTTATGTAGACGGCATCAGCCTCCTGCCATCTCTCTTCAGGCAGATAAGGAGACCAGACAGCCTGCGGAGAAGGACGCATCAACAGGTAAGGGCCTACGCGTTCGAGTTTATTCCCCATTCCTGAATCGAGGAGTTGGTATCCGGCAATGCGCATTCTTTTTTCCATTATTTTCTCATAGGCGGAAAAGTCATTCCACATCTTAACACAATCAATAATCAGATTCTACACCTCGGTTCATTGACAAAGATTCAATTAATGGTACAATTTAAAAAGGCGTAAGTTAACCGTATTAAAGGAATGATGGAGGTGGCAAGATGTTAAAATCCAAGAGTTACTTAAAATATATAAAATTCATTTTGGCTGTATTTCTCTTTATATGCCTTGCAAATGCTTCTGCGTATTCTGAACAACTGACCGGAAGCGGATGCTCTGTCAGTAATGCAGGCTATCTGAGGGAGCTTGCCAAAGACTACGAAAAGCTGACGGGCGTAAAGATGTTTGTCCGGGGCGGAGGCAGTATAGTAGGCATAGAGGATTTAAAAAGCCACAGAGTTGACTTCGCGGCCTCCTGCAGGCACAAGTTTGCGGATGATCCGGATGATCAAAATATTGATTACATACAGGTTGCATGGGACGCTCTGACCTTTATCGTTCATAAATCAAATCCTGTTGAGAATATAACGCTTGATGATGTCAGGGCAATATACTCAGGGAAGATAACAAACTGGGAACAATTAGGAGGCGGCAACGCGCCTATAAAGATTTTTATCTCAAAGCCGCAAATGGGTCCGGGTCTCAGCGGGGTTGACACATCAACAAGAGAGATGATCTTAAACGGACATGAACCTGTCAAGACCCCTAATACAATATTTCTTGCTTCTTCAGGCATTGTTGAGCAGATGGTGGAGGACACGGCTGAGGGTTTTGCAACAACAGGCTTTTCAAGCGCAAGAAAGCGCAAAATTAAGATGTTAAAGGTTGACGGCATTTATCCTGAAAAGAAAAATATTGCAAAAAATATATATCCGTTCAAGAGGCCGCTCTTCCTGCTGCTCGCTAAAGACGCAAAACCGGAGGCAAGGAAATTTGTTGACTTTGCGCTGAGCAAAAAAGGGCAGGAGCTTATAAGCTCCTACGGCATTGTGCCGCTTATGGATGCAAAATGAGTTCCCATGAATCTCTCAATAAAGACTAAAATTTCAGCCATCATTGCGCTGCTTATCATGGCGGTCGCAATAATAAACGCATTTTTTTTCATAAGACATTCGCATCTTCAGATTGAAAGTGTTCTTATTAACAAGGGCATGGCTTTAAGTTCTTCGCTTTCCAAGGCTGCTGAAGAAGGGATAGCTTCTGAAAATCTTGACCTTCTAAAAAGGGCTGAATATATTGTTCATGAGAAAGACGTCACATTGTCGCAGATTTACTCAACCACATGGAATCCTGTTGACGCCTATCCACTTGATAAATTGCAAGAGCCTCCGATACCGGAAGCAATAGAGCACTTTAAAAATTCCGGCAGCTCCTTCTATAAACAGAGCGATGGTCTTTATGACTTTTACGCCCCTGTTCTCTTCAAGCCCGGTGAAAATTCGAAAGCAATATTGATTGGCTATGCAAGATTAATCCTCTCATCTTCTGACCTGGAGGCAGAGATGCAGGTAAGACTGCGTAGTGATATCCTGACATTTGTTGCTATCGCGTTTTTAGCTATGATTGCCCTTAATCTTCTCCTCAGCCGTATTGTGATTGCCCCGCTTCTCAGACTCAGGAAGTCCATCGTTGCATTTAAGGAGAGAGGTGCACAGGAGAATATCACTGTAACTTCCAATGATGAGATAGGTGATCTGATCTCAGCATTCAACAGGATGTCACGTACTATCAGTGACAATACAGTGGAGCTTAAAAAAAAGGGAGATGAAATCTACAGCGTAATGCAGGACTGGGAGAGCACCTTCGATACCATCACGGACATGATCACCATTCATGATAAGGATTTTAACATCATCCGTTCCAATAAGGCCGCAGAAGAGATACTCAAGCTCCCTCTTCTGGACAAAATCGGGGATACAAAATGCTTCAGTTATTATCACGGGACAGAAAAAGCTCCTGAAGGATGCCCGAGCTGCGCCTGCCTTAAGACAAGAGAGCCTGTTTTCTTTGAAATATTTGAGCCTCACCTGAATAAATATATTGAGATAAGGGCCATGCCGCGCTTTGACAAAGATAATAACTTTACAGGGCTTATCCATATCGTAAGGGACATCACCGAGCGGAAGCATTATCAGGAAGCGATCCTGAAGGAGAGGGATTTTTTACAGTCAACCATCAACAGCCTGCCCGGCATTTTTTACTTCTTTGACCGGACAGGGCGGTTTATGCGCTGGAACAGAAATCTTGAGATAGTCACGGGATACTCTGCTGAGGAGATCAGCCGGATGAGCCCGTTAGATTTTTTTGAAGGTTCTGATAAAGCTCTCATCCGGGAGTGTACTGATAAGGCCTTTGCAAAGGGATTTTCAGAAGTTGAGGCATTCCTTACTTCAAAACTCGGAAGACATACGCCCTATTACTTCAACAGTCATATAATTCAGGTAGACGGGAAAGAGTGTCTCATCGGCATGGGCATTGACATTACTGAGCGCAAACGCACCGAGGATTTTCTGATAGAGGCTGAGGAGCGGTACAGGCAGATATTTGAGAGCGCTGCCGATGCTATCTTTATTCTTGACAAGGAGGGGAACTTCCTGAACGTCAATAAGATAGCCTATGAAAGGCTTGGCTACAGTAGAGAGGAGATGCTCTCCATGAATATTCGCGAGCTTGATCCGCCGGAGTTCGCCGTTAGAGTGCCTGAGCGCCTGAATAAGATACAACACAACGGCATGGCGGTCTTCGAATCCGCTCACAAGAGAAAAGACGGGACCGTGATGCCTGTAGAGGTGAATTCCAGATTATTCAACTATATGGGGCAGGAAGTCTTCTTCAGCATGATCCGCGACATCACCGTGCGCAAGCGGATGGAGGAGGAGATACTTAAAAGCAGGGCTGAATTTCAAAAGCTTTCCAATGAATTTCATGCTCTTCTTGACGCCATTCCCGACAATATAACTCTTCAGGACAGAGACATGAATATTTTATGGGCAAATAAGGGCGGGGCAAATGCTCTCGGTAAGAAGGTGGAAGAACTCACCGGACAGCAGTGTTATAAGATGTGGCATAACAGCACAACGCCTTGTGAGCCGTGTCCTGTTGCGGAGAGCTTTAAAACAGGCAAGCCTGCAAACCTTACTGTTACCTCACCGGACAATAAGATATGGGACCTGCGGACCATTCCATTGACCGATGAACTTGGAAATGTTCTCAATGTGATAGAGGTCGGCAGAGACGTAACAGAACACCGCAAGATGGAGGAGCATCTCAGGCAGGCTCAGAAGATGGAGAGCGTGGGTCAGCTTGCAGGAGGCGTGGCGCATGACTTCAATAATATACTTACAGCCATAGTAAACCACGGCTATATCCTGAAAAAGAGGTTTGAAGAAGATAAAGAAGCGGCTGATAACATAGAAAAGATTCTCATGCTATCACAAAATGCCGCAAAGATAACACGGGAACTTCTTATCTTCAGCCGCAAACAGCCTCTCGAGTCAGTTACTATTAATCTGAATGATTTCATAATGGATACAATAAAATTATTAAGAAATTTCATTCCAGAGAATATAGAAATCAAAACGGCGCTGACAGAAGATGTCCTTATGATAACAGCCGATAAAAACCAGTTGGATCAGATCATGATGAACCTGTCTTCAAACGCGGGTGATGCAATGCCTGACGGAGGGATGCTGACGATAAAGACAGAGCATATTTATATGGATGATACTTTTATCACTCTTCACGGCTTTGGCAGGGAAGGGAGGTACGCTCTACTCTCTTTTACGGATACAGGTATAGGTATGGACAGAGATACTCTTCATAGGGCATTTGAGCTCTTCTACACAACCAAAGATGTAGGGAAAGGCACAGGACTGGGGCTCTCCATTGTGTATGGAATAGTCAAGAAGCATGACGGCTATATAAACGTCTACAGCGAGCTGGGAATCGGAACGACCTTCAATATATATCTGCCCGAGATAAAGGCCGTGGCAGAGACTCCGGCAGCCGTCAGCGGCAAATATCTGAACGGCAAAGGAGAGACGATACTTTATGCAGAGGATGAACCCGGGGTGAGAGAATCCATGATTAAAATACTTGAGCATTTTAATTATAAGATCATAGCGGCGGTGGACGGAAAGGACGCGGTTGAGAAATTTTTAGAACATAAGGATGAGATTAATCTCCTTGTTTTTGATGTTGTCATGCCGAAGATGGGCGGACAGAAGGCCTTTCAGGAGATAAGGACGGTAATGCCTGAAATGAAGGTCATATTTACGAGCGGTTATGCAAATGACGAAATCAGTACGCAGGAGATACATAAAGAGGGGGTCTTCTTTATGATGAAACCTCTCTATCCTGAAAAACTCCTTTCAAAGATACGGGAGGTTCTGGATTCGTCAGTAAAATAACTCCCCCTAACCCCCTCTTAATTTAAGAGGGGGAAGCCAGGAAGGGCGGGGCGTTACTCGCAAATCACATACCCCTTTATCTTTTCGAGCCTCTTGCCTTTTACACCCAGATCTTCAATGCGGTTTATCTTTCCTCCACTACGCATTTTGAGTATCCTGCTTACCGTGTCAGGGCCAAGCCCCGGAACTCTCAGCAGCTCTTCCTTTTCCGATGTATTTATTCTGACCGGATAGAATTCGGGATGGCTCTCGGCCCATATCTCTTTCGGGTCTTTATCCAGCCTCAGATTACCGCTTTCGTCAAGCGGGATATCGTCTCCTTTAAATCCGTACCTGCGGATAAGATAATCGGTCTGATATAAACGGTGCTCCCTGATAAAAGTCTCATTATTGCCGGACAGGGCTCTCTTTTCGCCGGGGATGCCGGGATCACCGAGACCCTTTTGATAGGCTGAAAAATAGACCCGCTTGAAATTCAGACGATTATAAAGGCCGGACATAGACCCTATAATCTCTGAGTCAGTTTCATCAGATGCTCCGACGATAAATTGAGTGGTGCATTTGACCCTTGAAAACCTGCTGCCGTTCACTGTGAGTCTGCTCATAAGTTTCAAAGGACGTATGATATCTTTTGTATAATCCTTCTTGTTTGAGAGTATATCGAAACGTTTTTTGCCCGGAGTCTCGATATTTAGCGACACCGCGCTTGCAAGAGAGATAGAATCTTCAATCGCCGCATCGGAAGCGCCCGGGATAATCTTGAGATGTATGTAGCCTCTGTAATTATGTCCGCGTCTCAGGATACGCGCGACCGTGTTGATCCTATCCATTGTATAATCCGCATTTCTGATAACTGCGGAACTCAGGAAGAGGCCGAATACCTTTCTCCTTCCAAGATATTCCATAAATACCTTTGCGACCTCTTCGGGCTGGAGGGTGCAGCGCCGCATATTTGTCTCGGAACGGAGGGGGCAGTACTTGCAGTCGTTCGCGCAGGCGTTTGAGAGGAGGGTCTTCAGGAGGATGGAATATCCGCCCTGCGGCAGTGTGACAGGATAGAGCCATTTGCCGTCCGAGCCCCTTGTGCGGCGGTCATCCTTGCCCGTGCCGCATGCACAGGCAAGGTCATACTGCGAATCCCCGGCTAAGATTTTGAGTTTTTCAATTGTATCCATCTGTTTTCATTATATCATTAACAGAATGCCGCGGGTTTTTGACACCCTTTGGAAATTTGTGCTTTAATAAAAACCTCAGCAGGAGCGATATGACAGAACTTGAAAAATTAAAACACCTCATTGAACACTGGATCCAGCACAACGAAGCCCATGTGAAGACATACGGCGAATGGGCTGCAAAAGCGGAGGCTTTAGGCAAAAGCGAACTCGCCGAGCTTCTAAAGAAGATTGTTGAAGAGAGCAAAAAGCTGAATAACCTCTTTAACAAGGCCACGGAGATTATTAAGTAACTCCCCCTTTCCCCCTCTTAATTTAAGAGGGGGTATTTTGCTACAATAATCCATGCCCGCATCTCTCTATCTTCATATCCCTTTCTGCCTGAAGCGGTGTATATACTGCGATTTTGTCTCAGGGATATATGAAGCCGGAAAGGCGGATGAATACATCTCCGCCCTGAAGAAAGAGATCATAACAATTCCTCGCGACACATCATTCTCAACTCTCTTTATCGGAGGCGGAACGCCTACCGCGCTTTCTGCTGATGTCCTGAGAGACTTAATTCTTCACATCTTCAATTATCTATCTTTCACTCATAACTATGAGGCAACTATTGAGGCGAATCCCGGTACGCTGGATAAAGAGAAACTGACTGTAATCAGAGAAGCGGGAATGAACAGGTTAAGCATAGGCACCCAGTCATTAAATGATGATGAGCTTATGCTTCTTGGAAGACTTCACAATTCGTCTGACGCGGAAACTGCGGTTCATATGGCAAGAGAAGCGGGCTTTGAAAACATCGGAATTGACCTCATATACGGCATACCGGGACAGAGCATTCTCAGTTGGAGGAATACGCTTGAGAAGGCTGTAAAATTAAAACCGGAACATATCTCCACCTATGAGTTAACAGTTGAAAAGGGAACGGTTTTATATTCAAGATATCAGGAGGGCATATTAAAATCCCTTGATGATGATTTAATTGTTGAAATGTATAACCACACAATCGATTATCTGGCATCTGAAGGCTACAGTCACTATGAAATCTCCAATTTCGCCATGCATGGTTATTCATGCAGACACAATCTAAATTACTGGGATAGAGGAGAATATCACGGCGTTGGAGTCGGCTCGCACTCTTTTGTAAATGGAAACCGTTTTTATAACACCGGAAATCTTGAGGATTATCTGAAAGATGTTTCAGAGGAGAGAATCCCTGCTGCAGAAAGAGAAGATATCACAGAAGAGAAGGCTCTTTCGGAGGCAGTCTTTCTTGGATTAAGAAAGACCGAAGGTATAAATGTTGAATCGTTTTTTAAACGCTACGGGATTAATATCTTAAGTCAATATCAATATGAATTGTCAGACATGCAGGCAAAAGGTCTGATAGAAATTACGAATTCAGAATGTTCATATGAAACCAACTTGAGGCTTACCCGCCGCGGTCTCCTACTTTCAAACGAAGTCTTTGTTAAGTTCATCTGAATTAACGGAATTATGGACGTGTTATAATATAAAAACTTTAATAGTTAACAAAATGGAAAGAGCGTGAAAAATGGATATGAAATTTGAACCAAAATGGATAGCCTGGGAGATAACAAGAAGGTGTAATCTGAGGTGCGTTCACTGCCGCTCGTCATCCGAGTTGGAGGCAAAGGAGCACCCTGACTTTTCAACTGAAGAAGCGTACAGAGTTATTGATGATATTTCAAGTTACGCAAAGCCCGTGATGGTGCTGTCGGGCGGGGAGCCTCTGCTCAGAAAAGATGTGTTCGATATAGCTAAGTATGGAACCGGAAAAGGTCTCAGGATGTGTCTTGCCACAAATGGCGCACTTGTCACTGAGGAGATTGCGGAGAAGATCAAAACTTCCGGCATACGTATGGTATCACTCAGCCTTGACGGCTCTACAGCCGAAATACACGATAATTTCCGCAACCAGAAAGGCGCATTTGACGGTGTGATGAACGCGACAAAACTATTTAAGAAATATGGCGTGGAATTTCTGATAAACTCATCTTTTACAAAACGCAATCAGGCGGATATCCCCAAAGTCTACAGGCTTGCAAAGCAATTAGGCGCAACCGCATGGTACATGTTTATGATAGTTCCGACCGGCAGGGGTGAGGACATGATGAGCGAGCTCATATCAAAAGAGGACTACGAAGAACTGCTTGAATGGCACTATGAGATGGAGAAGGATGAGAGGGATATTCTAGTTAGGCCTACCTGCGCGCCTCATTATTACAGGGTCGTTCTTCAGAAGAAGAAGGAGAAGGGCGACGAGTTCGAGCGCAGGACTCTGAAGTTTTCGACAGGAGGCTCAAAGGGATGTCTCGCGGGCCAGCTCATCTGTCTTATAGACGTGGACGGCAATGTGCTTCCATGCAGTTATTTTCCGAAATCAGCAGGTAATATCAGAGAAAAAACTTTCAAGGACATATGGGAAAATTCAGAATTATTCAGGGACATGAGGAACTTCAAAGAGTATAAAGGCAGGTGCGGCTCATGCGAATATATCAATGTCTGCGGCGGATGCAGGGCGCGTGCATATGCCGTAACCGGAGATTATATGGATGAGGAGCCGTTCTGCGGGTATGTTCCGAGAAAACTGAGAACTAAGAACTGAGAAGTTAGAACTATAAAAAAGAAAACTGAGAACTAAGAACTGAGGAAGTAAGAAGTGGGGAATATCAGTGATAACAAAAATGATTTAAGCGATAGGCTGTATGGTTTTGCTTTAAACATAGTTCAGTTAGTAAGAAAATTACCAAAGGAAACTGCAGCTAACGAAATTGGCAGACAATTACTTAGATCCGGAACTTCTATTGCTGCAAATCATGAAGAAGCAAGAGGAGGTTTCAGCAGGGAAGACTTTATCTATAAAATAAACATTTCTTTTAAAGAAGCAAAAGAGACATTTTTCTGGTTAAGGCTTTTAAGGGATTCGAAAATAGTAAAAGAGGATGATATTGAGTGGCTTATTAAAGAGGCAGAAGAGATAAGAAATATTTTAGGAACGAGTGTTAAAACCGCTAAGAAAAGGGCAGCACTAAGATAAGTGGGTTTTTTCAGTTCTCACTTCTTACTTCCCAGTTCTTAGTTATAAAAAAGGAGAGTTAAATGAACGATACTTTTTTAAAGGCATGCAGAGGAGAGAAGGTCCCATACACCCCGATATGGATTATGCGTCAGGCTGGAAGGTATCTTCCTCAATACCGCGCAGTCAGAGGAAGGGCGGACTTTCTCACTATGTGCAGGACACCGGAGCTTGCGGCAGAAGTGACGATACAGCCGATAGATATTCTCGGCGTGGATGCCGCAATACTGTTTTCCGATATTCTCATCCCGTGCGCCGCAATGGGGCAGGGGCTTGAGTTTCATGAGGGCAAGGGGCCTCTGCTCTCACCTGCAATACGCGATGCTGAGACTGTTAAGAAACTCTCAGTGCCCGATCCCGAAGATACCATGAGATATGTCATGGACACCATCCGTTTATTGCGTAAAGAGCTTGCAAACAGGGTCCCTCTCATAGGTTTTGCCGGAGCGCCTTTTACAACCGCTACATACATGATAGAGGGCGGCACGTCAAAGAACTTTCTGAATACAAAGAGGATGATATTTGAGTCGCCGGAGCTTTATGCCTCGTTTATGGATAAGGTTACCAGTACGATTACAGAGTATCTCAAGGCGCAGATAAGCGCAGGCGCGCAGGCTGTGCAGATATTCGATACATGGGGCGGTATATTTTCGCCTGCGGATTTCAGGGAATATGCACTCTCATATGTTCAGAGGATAATCAAAGACCTGAAGAACTGGATGAAGAGTGAAAGAGATGAGACAGTTCCGATAATCTATTTTGTCGGAGAGACCGCAGGTCTTCTTGGGGAGATAAAGACATCAGGCGCGGATGTCTATGGAGTTGACTGGAGGATAAATATTGATGACGCGTTAAAGAGGCTTGGCAATGATGCAGTTGTGCAGGGCAACCTGGACCCTCTCTCAATGTTTCTTCCAAAAGATAAGATAGAGGTTAAGGTCAAAGATGTTCTGAAGAGGGCTTCATCCGCAAAAGGCCATATCTTCAATCTGGGGCACGGGGTTGTTCCTGAGACTTCTCCGGAGAATGTGATAGCTCTTGTGGAGATGGTTCACAGGTTAAGTAAAAAATAAGAACTGGGAACTAAGAAGTGAGAACTAAGGACTTGAGAGGAGCAGCAGATGATAGGCAAAAGCGTAAATAGATCAATTCTTGACAGCATTGCGGATTATGTCCTGATCATAGACAAAGATTATAAGATTATCTTTGCAAACAAGGCGCTGCTTCAATTGTGCGAGGGGGCTGAAGAGAAAGATATTATAGGAAAAGAATGCCATAATTTTTCTCATCATTGCTCCATCCCCTGCTTCAAAGAAGATACCTCCACGGTCTGTTCTCATCATGAGATATTTGAAACAGGCAAGCCGGTAACTGTGACACATACTCACAAACTGCCTGACAACACGGAAAGGGTCTTTGAGATAACGTCTTCGCCTGTAAGGGATGAAGAGGGCAGGGTCATTCAGATCATAGAGATATTAAGAGACGTGACAGCGCACAAAAGAGCCGAAGAGGTCCTTAAGAAGCATCAGCTCCTTGTCTCGGTCTTTGACAGCACTGAAGACGGCGTTGTTGTTGTGGACAGAGATTACAAGATAATCTCGGCAAACAAGAGTTATCTCAAACAGCAGGCGGTGTCATCACTTGAGGAGATAATGGGAAGGCATTGCTATGAGGTATCGCATCGTCTTGATAAGCCATGCTATTTATCCGGCGAGGATTGCAGCGTAAAGAATGCCTTTGAGACAGGAACAAGCCACTGGATTGTCCATCGTCACCTTAATAATGAGGGTGCCCCGATATATGTTGAGACGGAATCATATCCGATGAAGGACGACGCAGGGAATATTGATTCTGTTGTCGAGATAATCAGGGATATTTCAGAGAAGAGACAGTTTGACAGGGCGCTGGAAAAAAGAGTTAAAGAGCTTGAAGAATTTTATGAGATGGCTGTGGCCCGTGAGCTGAAGATGGTTGAGCTGAAAGAAGAGATTGAGAGATTAAAAGAAGGGATTAAGAACAGATAAGAAGATATGAGAAATAAACTTGCAATCGGCGTCACCTTTTTTGGGTGGGTCATTCTGGCGGCGTTTGTGCTTGCTGATTACCACGCCTGCGGCAGTCTCCTCTTCTCGCATTTCTTGTCGTTTAGGCCGATTGATATCATATTCCATATTATTGCATTAGCCACCCCAATAGGTTCGACTATAACCGGCTATCTGATTAATGAAAGAGGGAAGCTTCTTGAGAAGGCACAGACATCAGAGAAGAATCTGCACAGTGTGCTTAGAGAATGGAGGGCCACGATTGATTCCATGCCATACGGTATTATGCTCGTTGACAGTAAATTTAATATCATCAGGGCAAACAGGTATATAGCGGAACTTTCCGGCATGCCGCTGAAGGAGCTTCGTTTTAAAAAGTGCTATGAAGCGGTGCATGGGAAGGAAGGCCGCATAGACAGATGTCCTCTGCTGCACTCATTCAGAACAGGGATACCCGAGATGTATGAGTTTTATGACACCGGGAAAGATAAACACTTTTTAGCCAATGTCTCTCCTATCTTTGATGAAGGCGGCAGCGTTACCGCCTATTCTCACTCTTTAATAGACATCTCCGACATCAAGAAGAAGGAGAAGAAGCTTACGGACAGCAAGGACGCATTTCTAAACATACTGAGGGACATAAACGCCTCTCACAAAGACCTGAAGGCAATGTATCATGATCTTATTATCGCATTCTCTATCGCGATTGACGCAAAAAGCCCATGGACCAAAGGTCATTCAGAGAGGGTGACGCATTATGCTGTTTTAACGGCAAGAGAGATGCGCATGAAGAGTCAGGATATAGATGCCTTAATGACCGCAGGCCTCCTTCATGACATCGGGAAGATAGGCACCTATGATGTAATACTTGAGAAACCGACAAAGCTGAATGACGAAGAATTTTCTCTTATCAAGAATCATCCCGTAAAAGGGGAAGAGATTCTAAGACCCATAAAAGAATTCAAGGGTGTGTTGCCTATAGTAAAGTCCCACCATGAGAAGTTTGACGGAACAGGCTATCCATGCGGGCTTAAGGGGGGTGATATTCCGCTCTCCGCAAGGATACTCTGTGTTGCGGACTCTTTTGATTCAATGACATCCGACAGGCCGTACCGACCGGCTCCCGGAAGGGAACATGCCATATCAGAACTGAAACGGTGCTCCGGCACCCAGTTTGACCCGAAGGTCGTAGAGGCGTTTCTCAAGGTTTTGGAGAAGGAGGCGGAAGCAGCAACCGCTTTTTCATCACAGGTTGTTTGAGATTAACGTGAATGCAAGCAGGGATAATGGCTCTTAATAATAATGACATCACAGGGGTACTTCTGCTGAACCTCGGCGGGCCTGATTCACTAAAAGCTGTAAAGCCTTTTCTCTACAATCTCTTTTCCGACAGGGAGATCATCAGGCTCGGCCCCTCTTTTATGCAGAAGCCTCTTGCCGCGCTTATCTCGAGTTTGCGCTCATCAAAGACCTGCCGGATGTACGGTCTTATCGGCGGCAAATCTCCAATACTTGATATTACAAAAGCGCAGGCGGATGCATTAGAGATGTCTCTTAACTCATCACCCATTACCCATCGCCCATCGCCTTCTTTTAAGGTCTACATCGGCATGCGGTACTGGCATCCTTTTATAGAGGATACAGTTCGTCAGATTTCCAAAGACGGCGTCAACCGTATTGTTGTACTCTCTCTTTACCCTCACTACTCAAAGACAACAACCGGCTCATCTATAGCAGAGTTTCGCAAAGCCGCAGAGGGAAAGGGGCTTGAGGTTCAATATATTGAGCAGTGGTATGATTTCCCTTTATATATTGACGCGCTTTGTGAACTTATCAGCAGCGGGACAGAGGATATTAAGGACGAAGGCTTTGTACTTCTCTACAGCGCGCACAGCCTCCCGAAATCATTTATAGATGAAGGCGACCCGTATCTTGAACATATAAAAGGCACCATAAATGCGGTGAACAGACGGCTTATGGAGGAACCTTATAATATGGGTAGATTAGAGTGGCATCTTTCTTTTCAGAGCAAGAGCGGGCCTGTAGCATGGCTTGAGCCGTCAACTGATGAGACTATCATAAAGCTCTCAAAAGAGGGCTGCAAGAACCTCTTTGTCGTGCCGATAAGTTTTGTGTCCGATCACATAGAGACGCTTTATGAGATAGATATTCTATTTAAGGAACTCGCGGAGAAGTATAATATAAATTTAAAGAGATGCCGTGCATTAAATACTTCAGCTAAATTTATAGAAGCGCTTAAAGAACTTGTCATGCAGAAAGTAATTAAGGGAGAGGGATGAAAAAAATAATCGTTGTCGGCGGAGGATTGTCAGGATTAACTGTTGCCTATGCATTGATGAAGAGTTCACAATTTGAGGTCACTCTTCTCGAATCTGAAACAAGACCCGGCGGCAAGATATGGACAGACCATACAGACGGCTTTCTCTGCGAAAAGGGCGCTAATGGTTTTCTTGACAATAAGCCTAAGACTCTCGAATTTTGCCGTGAACTTGGGATTGAGCCTTTAAGAAGCAACAGTAACGCAAAGAAGAGATATATATTTTCCGGCGGAAAGCTCAATGCGCTTCCAGAATCTCCCGGCTCTTTTATCAAATCGGACATCCTCTCATGGAGCGGGAAGCTCAGGCTGCTCTATGAATTGATCGCGCCAAAAGGGCCGGATGATGAGACTGTTGCGGATTTCATTACAAGAAGGCTTGGCAGGGAAGCGCTTGAAAAACTTATAGACCCAATGGTCTCCGGCGTCTTTGCAGGCGATCCTTACAATATGAGCATTAAAAGCTGCTTCCCAAGAATAAAGGAGCTTGAGCAGGTTTACGGAAGCCTCATCAGGGCGATGATAAAGTTAAAGAGGGAGAGGAAGAGAGATAATGGAGGCAAGGTATCCGCTGCGCCAGCAGGGAATCTGACATCCTTCTATAATGGAGCCCAGACCATTACCGACACCATTGCCAATAAACTTGGCGAGCGATTAAAGCTCGGAGTCTCAGTTCACGGGATTGAGAAGATCGGCAATCTATATCGGCTTCATACATCAAATGGTGTATTCGAGGCCGATGCCGTTGTCCTTGCATCCCCTGCTATTGTCTCATCGGAAATTCTGAGAGACCTTGACAGCAGTATTTCCAAAATTCTTTCGGGCATTCCTTATCCTCCATTAGCCGTTGTCTGCTTCGGATATAAAAGAGAGAAAGTAGGGCATCTGCTAAATGGATTCGGCTTTCTGATCCCGCATAAAGAAGGACGCAGGATACTCGGCACTTTATGGGATTCAAGCATATTTCCGAACAGGGCGCCTGAGGGTTACGTCCTTTTGAGGACGATGATCGGAGGCGCGCAGTCACCGGAATTAGCAATGCTTGATGACAATAAGATTGTTAACGCTGTATTTGATGAGCTTAAGCCTATACTCTCCATGAAGACAGAGCCTGACATGGTGAGGATATACAGATGGGACAAGGCGATCCCACAATATGTATTCGGACATGGCAATAAGCTGAAGTCCATTGATGAGCGGCTTAAGTCATTTCCCGGTTTATACCTTGCCGGAAACTCATACAGGGGTGTGGGGATGAATGACTGTATAGAGAACGGTTTTAAAGTTGCGGACAATGTTATGAAAGATTTAACAACGGCTTCCGGGATAAGCTGAAGATTTGTCTGTTAGCTAAAATTCAAAAGTGCACACTTTAAGAATTAAAAGTGCACACCTGCAATGTCTTTGTTTTTGACATTTTGAACATCAAGCAATTTCCCATTGCACCAGAATCTGATCTCAGACAATGAATTATTCAGTGGAT
>JACRPZ010000053.1 GCA_016222905.1 Nitrospirota bacterium | reverse complement strand
TCTTTCGGTATTACCGCGTCGTATATATAGCTGTAGAAACTGACCTGCCCGTAATCCTTCTTTATCATCGTCCCTCCTGACTTTATGTTTGCTTTATTTATGCAAACTTAATGCCAGTCTTTTTCAGCAGTCTCAATTTGCAGTTGTGGAAGGATTGTATTTATGTTTGACTTATTGATGGTATATATTGGGATCCCCTGATCATTTGCAATCTTGATGGCCTTAACTGCGCTAATACCTTCACCTGGATTCTCAGTAGTTGACCACAACTGCTCTGGTACAGAGTGCTCTAATGCAGACCCGTTTGTTCCTGCATTGAGCATAAATTGTTTCGGCTTCTCTGCATCTCCATCCAGCGATTTAACCAATGTTATAAGCCTGTCTGCATCCATTGCAAGACCGTTTGGACTTACAGAGACGGGAATTCCATAATAATAGTTCGATTTAAGTTCAGAGGAGAATATTGTCTCTGATGGATATGTTATTGCTACTAATCCCATTGTATTTGCAGATACTTGATTCATAACTCCAAATTCCGCATGATAGCTTAAGGCAGTTGTATAGAGCAGATCGCCGAGAATATCGTCCTTGGTCAAGCCTGTAAAATTCTGCGCTTCTAACTTTGCCTTTGTTGATGCAAGTTTTGTCTTTAAAGCCTCCATCTGTTCCTGCGATATTCTTCCAAGATCAAATGCAATCCCATAATAATTGCCTGATTTAATATCATTCGTTATTACATCTCTGGCATTGGCTCCCGGCCCGCTGAACGACATCGTAAAGGTCTCATTAATTCCCAAGCCTACTGCTGAACCCGTTGCAATAACCTGCCCGTCCACTCTTATTTCAGGTTTGACATTTATCAGATATGCCGATAAGGAAGTTGGAAGTTCAGACGGATCTATCGGCGTTCCATCTGCATGAGGTTTTGGAAGATACTTGTTAATTATCGCTTCATCTGCCAGCGTTGCAGGAGAAAAACTAAGCGTTATTTTCTTGCCTGCAAGCGCAGGAAGGCTCTTTGTTGTGTTTAATGGTGTACCTAAAAGTTCATCATAGATGTCTTTTGTAACGTTAAATGTAATTCTATGACGCAGGTTGTCAGGTATGCTGGAATAATGCGCTCCTTTAACTATCACATGGTATGGCAATGTGCCAAGGAAGTGTGGAAATTCCTGCTTGATTATTTCCTTCTTTCCAAGCACATCGCCAACTGTGGCATTCGGGTAAGTCTGAGTTATGTAGTTCTGCACCTGTGTCTGGTAATCAGCCATGGTCTGATTAATAAATGATGAGTTTACGCTTGTTATATATCCCTCTGACTCATTGATTGTGGCTGTTGATTGAATCTGGTTTACGAACGACTGAGCATCAAAAGGAACTGCTGATTTGATGTCTATACCTTGCGTGTAGTTGTACTGCTTAAAACTGGCATCAAGCGGTATCCACGTATCACCCTGTTTATGAATCTCACCTCTTGACGGGATGTAATCAACATAAGCCTCTACCCACACATGCTCAATTCTTACATACTTTATCTCTCCGCCAACTACCTGTCCGGCTGTCGGTATGCCTGCTGATGCCAGAAGGTTTAAGGCGGACATGGTATCCGTAAACCCTCCAACCCAATTCTTTACTTTTTCCGTTGGTATCTCCACCGTTCCTTGAACATACTTTGCAGATATGCCTGATACTCTTAATAACGCAATTAAAAGACTTGATGTATCAAAGGCATTGCACAGTTTTGTCTGGAGGCACATATTGGCTCCTTGAATCGAGCCATGTATAGGAACAAATTCGATATTATTGCGAACCCAGTTGTATATTTTTACCGGATTGTGTTGCAGTTCTTCTGCCTTTGCTGTTATTTCTGGAGTGAACTGTACTTCGATGGTTTGTGCAAGGTCAGCAGACGTTGGAGGAGTAGCAAGGGCAAGTAATAAGTTTGGAGATGCGGAAGTGCCTATGCTTTCTTTGTCATACCCGAATGTCTCTATCGGGTATCCAGAAGCCTGGATTCCCTTTTCCAGGGGAATTACAGGATTTGAAGTATGTTTTAGAATTCCATCAAGTGATCCATTCGACGCAACAAGTAACGGCTTATCAAATCCCCCCTTGCCCCCCTTTTCTAAAGTGGGGTAAGATTTTAACGCAACTTCTGTTCCCCTCTTTTGCAAAGAGGGGTTAGGGGAGATTTTTATATTATTCTGGCTTCTGGCTACTGACTCCTGACTACTGTCTTTCTCGAACTCTTCCGGGTTCAGCCTCGGCTCCACAAACACCGGCTCTGCTGTCCTATGCGGTAAATTATTAGGGTCTAACGGGGTATGCTTCTTCGGAGGTTTTACTTTCTCAAGAAATGCCTTTGTCTTCTCAATCTCTGCGTTTGTCTCAGCTTCTGTCTTTGCCTTATCTATCGCGTTAAGATCCGTATTAAGTTCATTCAGATTATCATCGTAATGCTTTACAAAATCTTTATGCCTTTGTAGTATTTCATCCGGCAGGTCTTTTACCTTATCTTCCGTCTCCTTAAACTGCTTCTTTATATCAGTATCTATAGTTCCAAGTTCTAATTTCTTAGTTCCAAGTTTATTTTTTTTAGTCTTTGTGTCCGTGGCTGTATCAGTGAGGATTTGTTCTATTTCTTCTAATGTTTTTTGTAGTTTCTCTTCAGGTTTCTGTGTCTTTAACTCCGAACTCTCAACTCCCGACGCCGAACTGTCCTTAATCGCATAAGCAACTTGAAACAACCCACCTGATGTCCATGTGAAGAAAAAGAGAACTGCAAAAGATATGACCTTAAATATGCGGGAGTGTAACCAGTTCAATGTATTCCTCCAATCAATAATTAAAGGTTTACCGTTTTACACCAAGCCAAAAAGTATTGTGTCACAATCACAGATGTCCAAAATAAGTCATACATGGACACTTATCAGTACGCCGTTAACCATAACAGTTCCCCGCTAAAAAAACAATCCGTAAAAATACGTATTTTCTATCAGGGTTTTTATGTATTTTTGGGGTCGGGCAGCTATAAGATCGGGTGATTTTCTCTAAAGAACCGCTCCCGGCCGTATCCGTCGGCTGAGTTTGTTCGCTTGAAGCAATATACAATGCCCTTAAAGCAAGGGCGGTTGAATACGGGTCGTCGTTCCATGAACCGTTGGGGAGTTGGGTTGAGGTCAAGTAAGCGATTGTGTTTTGTAAAAGTGTATAGTTCTCTGCGCCTACTGCACCGCTTTCTATTAACGCGATGAAAGATAAAGCCGTTTCGTATACCGTGCCTTCTCCGAAACTGCCGACTGGATTTTGATGAGCAAATAGATAGGAAACAGCTTTGTTTATCTCTGTCTGTAAATCGTAGGTTGCTTTGAATTTTGAAAAGGTAATGATAGCTAAGGCGGTATAATAAACTTCACTGTCCATCCCATTTTTTAGTCCCCATCCGCCATCAGCGTTCTGATTGCTTTTAAGATAGTTGATTGCAGAATAGATTAAATTTTGATCAGGATAGTTGACTACTCGGAGAGCTTGAAGTGCAAGGGCGGTTCTCTTAACATCGCTTGTAAATCCTTCTGTTACACCCCATCCGATATCATCGTTTTTTATCCCCAGCAAATAATCTTTGATTGTTGATACATCAATCCCTGCCTGAGACAAGACCAACATCTTTGTAAAGAGGTAATCGTTATTAGAAACTTCTGTTGTATTAATCCATTGGATGGCTGTGTTATATTCTGCCCCTGTCTCATTGAGATAGTTCAGGGTTTCAACTACAGTACAAGTATCAACAACGGCATTATAAGGAACTTCCGCAGCATCGCCCCAATAGCCTTCAGGAGATTGTGTAGATTGAAGATAAGCAAGGCCGTTGGTTATAGGCAATGTCTGAGCGAAAGTTACGCCGTACAACAGCATCAAAACAAAGACAGCGATAAAAAAAATATAATTCCTTCTCATGATAATCACCATTTTATGCTTTGGTTAATCATATGTGTCAACGGCTATTATTGAATTTATGAAGCCATTTTAGATTCTTGCTTTTTTTACCTTATTGCAAACATAAAAAACACAAAAAACATGAATGTTAAAAACCATATGGAAAATCCTATTGTTCCAGTCTGATTTACCCTTCGTATATTTTTTGCAAACGTAATAATTTTTTGGTCTTTAATTTTTTTATAAGAGTTTATTAGTTCTAACACTAAGAAAGCTGTCCTTTTTTGGGGATGCTTAATGGATGTTAGACGATCTAAAAACGATTCATAAAACTCCATATCATATGTTTTGATGCACTCTTCGAGGTTGTAGTAAGGATTATGAATAGCCCTGTATATCCAAATTAGTGGACAAGGGATAAACCCAATAATTAAAAATGCAAAAGGATTTTTTATAAACATGGTAAGAAATATGGCCATTAGATAAAACAAAGAATATATCAACCAATACGTTATGAGAAAAGTTGAAATATTTTCTGATGTCCAGAAATCACATCCTTTTTTCACGACTTTTATTCTCCTTATATAAATTATCCATCACAAAGTTGCCCTAATAGTTTCACAAGAAGCGCCAAAGGATTATTTTGACCAATCGTCCCTCTAATAATTTGCGAAAAGAAAATGGAGATATTATTACATTCCTCTTGAAGCCATGCGCTGAAGTCTTTATTTATCATAAGCACAAAAAATAATTGCGTTACAATTAAAATAGCTGATGCCAAAAAAGCTTCGGTTACTGTTCCTCCGCCAATAAAGGAGATGCCGAAAAGAGATATAACGCCACCCTCTATTATTGCAGGCAATAATGCGTACATTAAACAAATTGTAATAATTGCTATAATTATTAGTGCCCCATTCATCCCCCCGCTAATCATGTAAGCCCCTGCACCAGTAACAGGATCAATGACTATATATCCACATCCATTCCAACCATTGAATGATATATTTGTCTTTGAAACAGTTACCTCTTTACCCGCATTAACTGCGTTACGAATATCAGACTTAGCATCTGCATCTATTTGCAATTGAGGAAGGATTGTATTGATATTTGTCTTGTTGATGGTATAAATCGGTATTCCTTGATCATTAGCTATCTTTAAGGCTTTCAATGCTGAAATCCCCTGCGCTGGGTTTTCCGGTGTACTGAATATTTGCTCAGGAACGGAATGTTCTAAAGCAGATGAGTTCATTCCAGAATCCAGCATAAACTGCTTCTTTTTATCATTATCTCCATTTAGTGCCTTTACCACATGCACGTTATGATCAACATCCATTGCTAATCCACCGGCGCTTACTGATATAGGTATATCGTAAAAAGATGTTGCCACAGCCAGTTCAAAGGAAAATATGTTTTCTGAAGGAAGTCTTATTATATTTACTCCCATCGTCTTTGCTTGCATATAATTCATTGCATCAAGTTCAGCAAAATATGAAAGTGCTGTTGTGTAAAGAAGATCGCCGAGTATGTCATCCTTGGTGATGTTGGTAAAATCTTTTGCTTCAAGTTTTGCTTTTGTTGCTTCAAGTTTTGTTTTTAATGCCGTCATCTGTTCCTTAGATATTCTTCCAAGGTCAAGCGCGATCCCTAAATATTCGCCAGCCTCGATCAGATTAGAAATTACTTTTTTTGATTGCTTAGGGTAAGAAAATGACATTGTAAAATTTTCTGTGAGTCCCATCGTAAGTGAACCGCCCGTTGCAATTACCAACCCATCAACTCTCAATTCCGGTTTAACATTGATAAGATATGCGGGTAATGATGTAGGTAATTCTGATGGATCTATTGGTGTTCCATCTGCATGAGGTTTTGGAAGATACTTGTTAATTACAGATTCATCCGATGCTGTCGCTGGAGAATAATTGAGAGTTATTTTTTTGCCTGCAAGTTCCGGCAAAGACTTGGTTACTGTTAATGGACTTGCTTCATATAAAAGATGATTCAATGACACGCCGAATGTAATCTTATGCCTTAAGCTGTCTGGAATCTCTGAATATTTTATTCCTGTAACAACCGTCTTGTAGGGAAGGGTAGCAGGCAGGATTCCTAATTCTTGTTTTATGATTTCCTTCTTTCCAAGAATATCTCCCACGATTGCGTTGGGCATATTCTGATTGATATAGCTCTGAATCTGGGCTTGATAATCGGTCAAGGTTGTTTGAATGTAGTTGGCGTCTACATTGGTTACATAGCTTTCCGGTTCATTGATTGTTGCCGTTGACTGTATCTGATTAATGAATGCCTCCGCATCAAAAGGAACCTCGGTTTGAAGGTTAACGCCTTCAGAATAATGGTATTGTTTGAAGTTGCTGTCTAACGGTATCCATGTTTTTGGAACGTTAAGTTTAGAGGGTCTTCCAGAATAAGGGCCGTAAGGCACATATGCCTCAACCCACACATGCTCCATCTGGACATATTTTATCTGTCCGCCTTCTGTAATCCCGCCGACCGGTATTCCTCCAGATGCAATGAAGGATAATGCCGAATTGGAATCAATAAAGTTCCCAACCCAATTTTTGACTTTCTCTATAGGAATCTCCACTGTTCCTTGAACATATTTGGCAGGGATATTTGAGGCACGGAGCAATGCAATTAAAAGACTTGATGTATCAAAGGCATTGCAGAGTTTTGTCTGTAAGCACATATTGGCCCCTTGAATTGAGCCATAGGTTGGAACAAATTCTATGTTGTTTCTAACATAGTTGTAGATTTTTACAGGATTGTGTTGCAGTTCTTCGGCTTTTGCTGTTATTTCAGGCGTGAACTGAACTTCTATAGTTTGTGCAAGATCAGCAGAAATCGGAGGAGTTGCAAGTGCAAGTAATAAGTTTGAAGATGCGGAAGTACCTATGCTTTCTTTGTCATACCCGAACGTCTCTATCGGGTATCCAGAACCTTTTCTAAAGGAACGGGATTCCGGCTTAAGACCTGCCGGAATGACAGCATTGGAGGTATAGTTTGAATTATTAGATAGGATTCCCTTTAAAGAGCCATTCGATGCAACAAGAATTGGTTTATCAAATCCCCCCTTGCCCCCCTTTGCTAAAGTGGGGAATGCTTTTTCGCTATTGCTCTTCTGCGCTTCTGCGCTCAATTCCTCGATGAATTGCTCCGGCCTCGTTCTCGGCTCTATCCATTCCGGTTCTGCTGTCCTATGAGGTAAATTATTTGGGTCTAACGGGGTATGCTTCTTAGGTGGTTTTACTTTTTCAAGAAATGCCTTTGTCTTCTCTATCTTTGCGTTTGTCTCAGCTTCGGTCTTTGCCTTGTCTATCGCATCAAGATCCGCATTAAGTTCTTTCAGATTATCATCATAATGCTTTACAAAATCCTTATGCCTTTGCAGTATTTCTCCCGGCAGGTCTTTTATCTTATCTTCTGTCTCTTTAAACTGCTTCTTTATCTCAACATCAATATTCCATATTTCCGTCTTCTTAGTTTTGAGTTTCTCTTTGTTAGACTTCTGCTCTTCCGCGCTCTTGCTCTGCTGTACTTCTTCTACTATTTGTTCTATCTCTTCCAGCGTCTTCTGTAATTTCTCCTCTGCCTTTTCTTTCTTTAACTCTGAACTCTTAACTCCCGACTCCGAACTGTTTGAAATTGCGTGAGCAATTTCAAACATTCCACCCGATGACCATGTAAAAAAGGCAAGAACAACAATTGAGACGACTTTAAAAATACGGGAGTGTAACCAGTTCAATGTATTCCTCCAATCAATAATTAAAGGTTTACCGTTTTACATCAGTGTCATTAAACTTTATCCCATTCGTCAATGCTTATGCCAGCCTGTCTTAATATTTCCTTAACCAGACTTATATGTATATCACCGCTTCCATGAGGATTAGGAATGCGTATCTTCTTTCCGCCTTTTATCATAAACTGGTGCCTGCCGCCTGAAAAGGGACCTGCATATCCTAGCGCTTTAAATTTCCTGATTAGTTCTTTTCTTGTAATTATGGCCGGCATCTTATGCCGCTACCTCTTTGATGCCTATCTCTGCCCCTTTTAACTGAGGAATAGGGTCGTTGTCTCGTATTTTGAGAATCAGCCATTCTTCTAAAACCTCCATAAGCTCTTTTCTGCATTCTTCAACTGTCTTCCCATTGGCCCAGACCCCCTCAAAGCCTGAAATCTCGGCGAACCATGTCCCATCCTCTATCTTTTTATATTCCGCATTCTCAAGCGCCTTCTGAATATATTCAGCTAACATAAATCACCTCCTGATGCTCATTTTATTAAACATCATTATACAATATGCCTCCGAACTTTGTTAAATTCTTTTGAGGACATTTTCGAAAGATTCGGTTTAACCATTGCTAAGAATAGGAAGAATAGGGAAGAAGAATAGGGGTAAGGTCTACACATTTGACATGTATTTAGTAAAGATAATTTTCACATTTGAAAAATAATTTGTCCCCTTGGAATTAGGATATCAGGCAATATGACAATGACAGTCTTTGACCGATTTAACATTGTGAATGAGACAGACCGATTCATCATCAGGAGGCCCAAGATAGACCGAATCGGTATCTCATGGACACAATCGCTAACTTAAAGGAATTGACACAATGGGTCAAACAGGGCATAACCCATTGAAAAATATGGTGCCGGCGGTGGGAGTCGAACCCACACGAGCTTGCACTCACCGGATTTTGAGTCCGGCGCGTCTGCCAGTTCCACCACGCCGGCTCACTTCATGCGCATCTTAATAAAATAATCTATCGATCGGTCGTATGTGCGCTCCGCTTCAGCGCCGAAAAAACAGGCCGGGAGCTGGTCCTTCTGTCTGTGATAATGGAGGCATTCGCAGCACTTACTCTTCCTGCTGCAGGGTTCATATGTGCAGTTGCAGTAAGGGTTGCCCTTCTCCATTTTACATTCCATTATCATTCTCCCGTA
The DNA here is from genome assembly GCA_016222905.1 of Nitrospirota bacterium. GTDB lineage: Bacteria > Nitrospirota > Thermodesulfovibrionia > UBA6902 > UBA6902 > JACRPZ01. The sequence continues at coordinate 44,754 of JACRPZ010000053.1, read as the reverse complement.
TCAATTTAAGTTATACATAATATTACACATCTTGAGGTAAAATCAATAAAACCCTTCCGCTCATATTGAAAATTGTATATGAAAAGGGTAATCTCAATCGTGATATGAAACATAACGATATGAAAATAAATATTAAGGAATTATCAAAAGAGGAACTGTCTGCTTTTATTGAAAGTCTCGGCTTGAAGCCATACAGGACAGAGCAGATAATTAACTGGATCTACAGGAGATATGCAGAATCTTTCGATGAAATGACAAACCTCTCAAAAGATACAAGGGAGCAGTTGAAGGAGACCGCTGTTATCGGAAATCTGACCCTGTTGAAGACGCTGGAATCAAAAGACGGCACACAAAAGTTTCTCTTTGAGCTCGAAGACGGAGAGCTGATTGAGAGTGTCCTTATCCCTGATAATGAACGGCTCACGCTATGCATATCATCTCAGGCCGGGTGCGCAATGTCATGCGGGTTCTGTCTGACAGGCAACGCAGGATTTAAAAGAAATCTTAAATCATATGAGGTCCTCGATCAGGTCATTAGTGTAATGAGGATAATCAGGGACAGAGATTTATCAAAAAACGAAAAAAGCGGCCATCATATTACCAATATCGTTCTGATGGGAATGGGCGAGCCTCTGAATAATTTTAATGAGATTGTCAGCGCCCTGCGGAAGATAACAGGCCTTATGAAATTTTCCAAAAGAAGGATCACCCTCTCAACCTCAGGCATTATACCTAAGATCCTCGCTCTTGCCGAAACAGGCCTCGGCGTAAACCTTGCGATATCGCTTAATGCGACAACCGATGAAACAAGAAGCATGATAATGCCTATCAATAAAAAATATCCGCTTAAGGATCTCATAAAGGCCTGCCGGCAGTTTCCATTGCCTCCGCGCAGCAGGATAACATTTGAATATGTATTGATCTCCGGCATCAATGACTCTGAGGAGGACGCTTTCAGGCTCGTAAATCTTTTGAAAGGGATAAGATCAAAGGTAAATCTGATACCTTACAATCCTCCGCATATAGCTATAAATAATCATGCCCCTAAAAGCAGCGCACGATCTTCTCATTTCAGCAGGCCCTCGGAATCTGATATTCTTGCATTTAAAGAAATTTTGCTGAATAGAGGGCTGATGGCTGTTATAAGGAAGAGCAGGGGAACGGACATCTCCGCGGCATGCGGACAGTTGAAGGCAGATTATACAGGAGGAAAATAATTTATTGTTTTAAGTCGGGTTACTCTCTGTCAAGAGATCTGATAATCTCTGCCGGAATATCTTCAAGGCTCAATATCTTATCGGCATCTCCAGCAAGAATTACCTCCCTCGGCATTCCATATATGACAGCGCTCACTTCAGACTCGGCTATTGTGATCCCTCCTGCCGCTTTTATCTCCCTCATGCCTGCCTTGCCGTCATTACCCATGCCTGTCAAAATTATCCCCATTACTTTGGTCCCGAAATGTTTGGCTGCGCTCTTCATCATAGTATCAATGGATGGGACATAGTGATCTCCGGGAACAGATTTTTTCAGATGCACAAGGGTCCTGGACCATGATTTGTGGAGCATGAAATGATGATCGCCCGGGCAAACAAAGACGTGCCCTTTCCTTAAAGGTTCACTGTCCTCTGCCTCCTTCACGCTTACTGCCGAGATTTTGTCCAATCTTTCGGTAAACTGCTTTGTAAATCCCGCAGGCATATGCTGGCTGATAATTACCGACACCGGAAGATCTTCGGGAAGCTGAGTAACTATGGACTGGATCGCCGTTGGCCCGCCCGTAGATGCGCCTATGGCGATTATTTCAACCTTGCTATTCTTAATTTTACAGTAATTGCTCTCTGTTTTTTCTCTTTCCAGTAATGATATATTACCTTGAATCTTATCCATCCTGAGATACGCCAATGATGAAAATTTTTTCAGAACATCTTCTTCTATGCTCTCCAGTTCACGGGAAGCCAGGCCTGTAGGCTTGCTGATAAAATCTACAGCGCCAAGTTCCAGCGCCTTAAATACCGTTGAATCATCTTTATGCGCGCTGACAACTATCACCGGTATGGGATTTTCCTTCATTATCCATTGCAAAAGCGCAAAACCGCTCATCCCCGGCATCTCAATGTCCAGAGAGACGGCATCAGGTTTCAGCCTTAGAATCTTATTAATTCCGTCCTTGCCGTCAAATGCAATGCCGACAACCTCTATATCAGGCGATTTTTCCAGGATCGTTTTGATTGTCTGACGGCTGAATGCTGAATCGTCAACAATCAGTACTTTTAACGGCAATCTGTTCCTTTTCATGTTTATTAATACCCTATATCTTTCTAAACCTCACCGGTTTTTGATAAACGATGTCATTCTTTAAATGTTTTAACTTAAACAGTGTGGTTATATTCATCAGTGATTCTGAAGCGCCTAACAAAAGATAACCACCTTCTTTAAGCGAATTATAAAGATTTGTCACGACCTTCTCCCTTGCTGTCTGACTGAAATATATCAGCAGATTACGGCAGAAAATAACGTCCATTGGATTAACAAGTCTTGTTTTATAGGAATCAAAGAGATTCAAAAGATTAAGATTCACCAGGTTTTTGGCAACATCCGCGATTCGCGTCCCTCCGCCATCTTCATTTTTGAAGTATTTTTTCAGGAAGTATTCTTCAGTGGCCCGGAAAGAGGTCTCCTTATAAATCCCTCTTCTTGCTGATGTGATGACTCTCTGGCTTATGTCGCTTCCAAGTATATTGATATCCCAACCTGAAAAGCCGCCGTCTTCAAGGATAAGCATTGCAAGGGTGTACGGCTCTTCCCCTGTGGAGCATGGCGCAGACCATATGTTGATGGTCCTGGTGCCTTTATTCTTTTCCTTGATTTCAGGAAGTATCTCGTCTCGAAATGCTGCCATCTGGGCTTCTCCCCTGAAGAAGTAAGTCTCATTGACGGTAAGGATATCTACAATGGCCTGAAGCTCTTCGTCACGCTTTAGATCATACAAGAGGAGACGGTAGTATTCCCTGAAATCTTTTAAATGATTAAGCTTCAGGCGTCTGTTGAGCCTGCGCTCGAAGATGGGTTTTGACTTTTCGTCAAAATAAAGGCCGCAGTAATCCGAAAGATAATCTCTTATCAACCGGAAGGCGTCTTCAGAAAGCGGGATGATCTCTTCCTCAAACACTGAAATACCTTTCCGCAGCCTTTCTTACTTCAGGGTCGCTGTCAGTATCAGCGGCCTCCTGCAGATATGAAGAGCTTTCATCCCTGAAAAATTTTCCAAGAACGTCAACAACCTGCTTCCTTACAGCCCAATCTTTGTCCTTTAAAACCGGCAGCAGGTCCTTTGCCACCCCTTCAAACACAGCTAAAGAATTGACAGTCGTGCTCCGTATCTCCGGATCTTTATCCTTCAGGAGAAGAAGAAGCGCGTTTTTAACCCTCTTTTCTCTGAAGCCGGCAAGCGCCTCTATGGCGGCATTCCGCACTATTCCGGATTTATCATTCAAAGCAGCTATCAGATGTTTAACGGCTGTGTTATGTTTGGTCTGCCCCAACCCTTTTACGGCAGTCGCCCGGACCCATACATCTGTGTCACGAAGAAGCAGAAGAAGCGCCTCAAAGGCTTTTTTTGTCTTCATTCTGCTGATCGCTATTGCAGCAGACCTGCGGACATCAAAGTGTTCGTCTGTAAGCGCGAGGAGAAGATATTTCAGGACCTCCTTCCCGTCAATAGCGCCGATCGCGTCAATTACAGCATTTCTGACCCTGAGGTCACTATCCTTAAGCGCAACCCCGAGCGGCTCAACAGCTTTTTTCTCGCCGATCAGACCAAGCAGTTTGGCTGAACTTCTTCTAAGAACCGGGTTTTTATCAGACAGTAACCCGATTAACTCGCTAATATCAACCCCGTCCTTTAAGACCGCCATAGCCGCAATAGCAGATTCCTGAATATCTTCATACTCATCTGAAAGCAGCGTTTTTATATATTTTGCTGCTTCTATATTGCCTATGATTGAGAGGGCCTGTGCGGCTTTTGCCCTTGAGTGGCTGTCCTTATCTTTGAGCATCTTTACGAGAGGTTTGAAAAATACCGGCAAACCTGTTCTTCCGGCTACATCACATAATATTCTTCTTTGATAAACATCGCCGGAACTTAAATAAGGCATCAGGGCATCCGGAATCGCTTTCCCGATATAAACAAGCGCCCGGATAATATTTTTCTGTGGCTCCATCTCTGAAGAGATCTCAAGAATTGCAGAGATTGCGCTCTTTTCTTTCAAGAGACAGAGAAGGAGAATAGCGGCCTTTTTAACCTCTTTTTTGTGGCTATCTGCAAACGGCAACAATATATTCAAAGCATCATCTCCGGCAGATTTTTTTATTTCGGTTACAATTACTTCTTCAGGAAGGCCATTTATGTGGAAATTCTCTATGGCAACAATCGTCTCTTCGCATACGCCCTTTGACTCATCCTTCAAAAACGGAGTTATCGAAGAGAGCGAGACATTGCCGGCTATCTGCCCAAGAGCTTTGATTGCGGGTTTTCGCAGTTCTTTCCTGGGAAGAGCGGAAATAAGCGCGCTTATGGATCTATCATCGCCAATCTTTCCAAGCGCATTAATGGCATAGTAACAGAGAAAGAGGTCATCGCCTTTCAGAACAGAGAGGAGGTTATCAACAACATCCTTGCTCTTTATTTTACTAAGATGCTCTATGGCTGCTGCTTTGACATTATCATCATTGGCTTTGTCAAAAATTTCCTTTAATAGAAACTGCGTTACCCTTGCGTCCCTTATGTTGCCGATTATGTCTATTATGAATTTCTTTACATCCGGATTGGCAGCCTTAAACCCATCGGTAAGGCTGTCAATGGCATCAGAGCCGAATGCAGTTAACACCTCTATCGCGGAATTTCTCGTGTTTGCGTTTTCGCTGTATAACGTATCTATCAGTTTCTTTATAACTGATAGATCTTTTATTCCTATGAGAATATCTGTTGCGCTCTTCCTGACCCTCCAGTCTATGTCCTGAAAGCATTGAATAAGCAGATTTACCGTCAACGCCTTGTCTTTTAGTTTTTTAAGGCTGTATACCGCGTCTCTCCTGACCTCAACTTCCCTGCTCTTAAGCAGTTCCTTGATCTTTAACTCTTTTGTAATTTTCGTATTTTTATTAGTCAGCCTCATTACCTCCTTTTTCCTCAAGCTGGCCTGCCTCGCTTATGTCTCCAATCAATAATATCTCTTCGGAGGTCAATAAATTATCAAGATTCAGAAGAATAATAAGTCTTTCCGATATCTTGCCGATTCCCCTGAGATATTCCGGTTTAATGCCCCTGAAGATTGCGGGCGGCGAGGCAATATTATTATCATCAATATTCGTTATCTCATTCACGGAATCAACTATCAGTCCTATCTTTTCATTATGAATGGAAACAATAATGATCCTTTCTTTCCTGGGAAAAGACTTAACGCCGAGGCGCTTCCGCAGATCCATCAGGGGCATTACAACGCCCCTCAGATTGATAATTCCGTTAATATATTTTGGAACACCGGGAAAGGGGGTCGTCTTTTGAGGTCTTATAATCTCTGAAACCTTACTCAGTTCAATCCCGCACTCTTCTCCAGCGATGCTGAAAACCAGATATTTACTCAAGACCGAAACCTTTCATTCTGTTTAGTAAGGTCTCTGCCTCCTCAAGACATCTTTTAAATGATGCCCTCATCTCCTCGGAAGCATTATGCAGGTTTTTTCCCGTCTTTTTTATATTCTCCATGCCGAGAAGCAGTTCCTTATCAGCGCCCATCTGATTGGATGCGGCATCGGAAATATGTCTGATCTTATCATTTTCTAATTCCAGATTTTTAGATATCATATTTATACCCTTATTCTGCTCTTCCATTCCCCTTTTAATATCTTCGGATATTCTTTTGATCTCCTCCGAGAGATGCATGAGAGATTCAGAGCCCTTCTCCTGCCTGTTAGTGGCCTTTGCAAAATTGTCAACTATACCCCAGAGCAACTCCATTGTCCTGCTTATCTGCGTAACCCCGGCAACCTGCTCTTCTGTTGCGTGCTGAATCTTCCTGGCCGTATCAGAAGAGCTTCGCGCAATATCTATCACCTCTCTAAATGCCTCACCTGTATTCACAACAAGCGAATTGCCTGAATCCACTATCTCAAGGCTCTCCTCAGTGACCTTCAATGCGGCGGCAATGTCCTTCTGAGTGCTTTCAATAATAGCTATTATGTTTTTGGCAGAGGCCGCTGTTTCGTCCGCCAGCATCTTTATCTCATCCGCAACTACTGAAAAACCCTTGCCATGCTCCCCGGCCTGTGACGCAAGAATTGCAGCATTTAGGCTTAAAAGATTGGTCTTCTTATTTATGTCAGCTATTACGGAAATGACCATCTCTATATCCAAGGACTTTGTCTTTAATCCTTTCATAAGATCACGGCTTTTTGAAACAGATACTGCAATACTCTCCATGCCTTCCATGGCGTCGGCAACGCTGATCATGCCTACCCCTGAAGCAAGTTCTCTTAACTTGACTGTAAGATCTGCCGACTCCCTTGTGCCCTTCTCTATCTCTTTAAGATTCCCTGCCATTTCTTCAACCGATGCAGTGGTCTGCTCGGTCGTGACAGATAGGGTCTCGGCATTTACACTCAGAGTTTTGGCAGCCTCCGACATTTCAGCGACTGCAAAGTACGCGCTGTTTGATGACCGGAAAAGTTCTTTTGTCCGGTCCGTGATCTCATTGACTGAGGCGTTTATCTCAGTGATTGATGAAACATTATCCTCGGAGAATTCGGAAAGATTCCGAGTTGTTTCTATAATCATCTTTTTCTGCTCATCAGTGTCCCTGAACGATAATATTACGGCTTCCGTCCCTGAGAGCTGTGTATTGACCTCCTTAAGAATACCGCGCATAACCTTTTCTGTCTGCCTGAGCTCCATTGTCAGGTTTGTGATGTTTAAGAAGAACTGCCCTATAATCTCTCTGAATTGCCCGGCCAAAGAGTTGATTGAATCGTTCAGTCCCGCAATTTCAAGACATCCGGCATTATCCATATGTAACGTAAGCCCGCCTTTGTCCGCCTTGTCAAGGGATTTCTTTATTTCAGCTAAGGGTTTTCCAATGTTTTTATTAATAAGGATTACCGCCGAGGAGATAACAGCGATCAATAGAAAAAGCTGATAAAGCAGAATGAAAGGAAGTATGTTATCAGACGAACCGCCTCTAATGAAGGAGAAATAAAAAATCAGTCCAAGCGCCTGTATCCCTGTCATGACAACAAATAATGTGATGGCTGTCTTTGCAGCACAAGATATCCTCTTTTTCATAATCTGCTATAAACACGGTAAAAAGTCCTGCTGATATTTACAGAATACCGAGTCTATTCATTAACCTCCTTATCTCTTCATAATCTTCATACGCTGCCTCTGCAAAACCTGTGTAGAGTGGCGATATCGCCTGCAGCACTTGCATGTCATCAAGGTTTTTATAGTCAAGAGACAGCAACGCCTTCTTAATCTCCTCTTTAATGTTCTGCGCTATATCCTTATTAACACATATATTAAACTCCGGCATGTTGCCTGAGAACTTCAGTATCTTAATCCCCTTGCTCCTGAACTTCTCGGCTGTTGATTCCATCACACCGCCGGCGTCAAAATCTCCCCTCAGGACAGCCTTTGCAACATCATCATGATGTCCGAGAAAATCATAGAAGTCAAGATCCTTAAGGGCAATACCTTCTTCCTGGAGCATGGACATAGGGACAATATAACTGGCTGTTGAAAGTATATCCCCAAAAGCAAAAGAGGCGCCCTTCAGTTGTGATACGCTGTTAATATCGCTCTCTTCTTTTGCGATAATGGCAATGCGCTGGTAAGGCTTTCCGCTCTTTAACGCCTTTACCAGAACCTCAACGCCGTATTGCTCCCTTGCCTTAATATACGTAGACGGAGTCATATAACAGATTCCCGTAACGCCTTCGCCTATATCTCTGATAGTGGATTCATAATCAACTTCAGCTTTGAGTTCAATATCTTTGCTAATTTTTTCTGAAAGATAGCGGGACAACGGTAAAAATTTTTTAAACATCTCCGCGGGCGATTCAAGAGGAATAATGCCCATTTTTATGGTTGACGTATCATAAGTCTCATCCGAGATTTTAAAGCTTCCCATCTGCGCTGTAAGAACTTCGGCATCCTTCATAAGCTTTCTTATGTTCATGTTCATATCGGATACGATCTTCCTGTTCTCAGCAGGGAGAGCGCTTATCTTCTCTATGGAAGAGAGGATATTGTCGCTGTTGGATTTTGCCTCCTTGATGGTAGCCGCTATCTCCTGTGTCTTCACGGAAAGGTCTTCCGCCGCTTCAAAGAGATTCTTCCCTTCCCTTGCCTGCTCCAGGATCGCACCCTTGACATTCGCGGTTATATCCGAGATCTTTTCAGTTGAGGAGACTATCTGTGACGCACCCTCAGACTGCTCGGCAGAGCTCGCGGCGATCCTTGATATCTTGTTCTTCACAGTCTCCATCGCCTCAGCGACAAAGCTGAGGCCTTTTGACTGTTCTGATGCAGCCCGCTCAATGGTCATTGTCAATTCAGATGAACGCTTTAATCTGCTCGTGATCTTCTTAAAACTGCTGCTTGCTTCCCTTGTCAGCTTGGACCCTTCATCTACAGTTTTTATTCCATCTGATATGGCTGAAGAGACCGACCTTACTTCTGACTGGACAGCTTCAATAAGCTCCCCTATTTCTTTTGTAGAAAGCGCTGTCTTTTCAGCAAGGTCCTTGATTTGATCGGCAACTACGGTAAAGCCTTTGCCATGCTCACCAGCCTGTGCGGCTAAAATAGCGGCGTTTAGAGCCAGAAGAGTTGTCTGGTCGGTTATCTCATCTATTACATTAAGGATTTTGCCTATATCCTCAGACCTTTTGCTTAAATGATCAATGAATTCGGATGTCCTCTGAACAGTAACTCTTATTGTCTCCATCTCGTCAGCAATCTTTTGAACGGCAGCCACCCCGAATTTTGACGCATCAGACGATATCTCTTCTGAAAGCTTTGCCGACTCGGCAGTGTTTAAAGCTATCTCTTTTGTTGATGTATTGATCTCTGCAATGGCCGATACAGCCCCTTCTGCGGATAGGGACAGCTCCCCTGACTTGACAGCAACTTCTCTTATGCTTGCCGTCATCTGCTGAATAGCTGAAGATGTGGCATCAACAGCGCCCAACAGTTCAGCGGTATTGTCGCTTATCACAGCCGTGCTGGAGCGCATCTCGTTGATCCCTGTTGCGCTGTGCTCGGCTGATATGGAAAGGTCCCTTATGATTTCAGCGATCTCCCCTAATGATTTATTAAACCGTTCTACAGATTGCAGAACATTATCAATTGCCTCCTGCTCCATCTTTGCTCCGTCAGCAACCTTCTTGGATTCATGCTCAATCTCAAACGTAACGTTGGCGACCCTCTTTGAAACGGTTGTTGCCCTGTTAATAATGTTTCCAAGACCCTTGACCGCCTTTATAAGGTTTTTACTCAAACGGCCCATCTCATCTTTTGTTTTAATATCGTCCTTTAAAGACAGGTCGCCAATGGAGAGTTTCTTTGTCATGTTTTCAATTTTGAGAACAGGATTCAGTACAGTCTGTCTGAAGATCAGCCACAGGATCAGGCCAAAGATTATGCTTCCCAACAGCAGGCTGAAGATAACGAACTTGTTCCTGTGTATTATCTGCTCTTTGGCATCCTTGATTGATATGGAGACCTTCATGACGCCAAGCAGCGTTTCCTGGCTTTCATGACATTTAATGCAGCGCTTGGTCTTTATTAACGGAGTATAAAAAATTATTGCATTTTCTTCTTTTACAACGGATTGAGTCATATTCTTTCTGATCTGGTTGACAATTGTCACATCATCAACATTGCTTTCTTTTACGGAAGGGAGGGCTTCGCGTCCTGAAGTGTCAAGTATCTTGATATATTCAATCCCTTCGGTCTTGCTCTTTTCAGTCAGCATGTCCTTCATTACATCAACATTGCCGTCCAGCATTGTCTCTTCAACAACATTTTTGATATAGCTCATGGTCATCATTGAATACTTGGAGACAATGTTTTCAATATCATCCCTGATAAACCGCGTGCTCAACAAACCGGCCATGATAGAAGATATAACCAGTACGATTATAACGAGACCGACAATTTTAACTTCAAGTTTAGCGTTCATTATCTTTCCGCTTTCAATAAGTTATTTATATTTAAAACTGATATAAATCTGTTCTTGATATTAACAACGCCTTCAATAAGGCCTATCTCAATCTCATCTAATGTTGACGGCGGCGGTAAAACTTCATTCTCCCGGCATCTCAGCACGTCAATGCCTGAGCCTATAAGAATCCCCAAGGGAGCTTTTGAAGCTGAAAGCACTATGATCTTCTGGAGCAGCCCGCTCTCCCATTCAATACCTAATCTCTTGCCAAGGTCAATAACAGGCAGGATTTGACCCCTGAGAAAAGTTACCCCTTTTAAATATTCAGGGGACCTCGGTATCGGGGTTATTGTCTGGCTTCTGATAATTTCCTGCATATCCGATAATTTTACAGCATATTCCTCGCTGGCAACATTAAATGCCAGAAGCTCAAGTTCCTTTACAGGAGCAGTTACTGCATTTTCTTCTTCTGCTGAGACTGTTATTGTATCAATTTTACCAATTTCTGTCTTTTCAACAATCTCAGGGACTTTGATCTCAACAGCCTCTTTTTTTACTCTGCCCTCATCCTCAACGGCAGGCGCGGGTTTGTCCTCCAATATCTCTGCTTTGCCCTCTCCGCCATTTTCCGCCTTTGTATCTTTTAACATCTTCCTGATCTTTGATATATCCACTACTTTACCCCGTTCATTCCCAATTCATGCGCTATGTCGGCAATAATCTCTTTATCTATCAATTGAGCTGCGTTCCCAAAACCCTCCATGAGTGAATTGGAAGCAATGTTATTAATATTTCTGGGGACTCCCCCGGAAAACTTGCATATTAATTCTAATGCCTCTTCAGTGAAGATAGTATCCGTTCTGCCGGAAAGTCTCAGCCTGTGCTCAATATACTGTCTTGACTCTTCGGCTGAAAGCGGCGAGAGGTGATAAAAGAGTCCTATGCGCTGCCGCAGCGGAAGATAAGTCTTTCTCTTTAGTCTTGTCAAAAGATCGGGCTGTCCGATCAGGACAAGGCTAAGCAGGTTCTGGTCATCAAGCTGAAAATTTGTCAAAAGCCGGATCTCTTCAAAAGTATTTCTGTCCGGCACAAGCTGAGCCTCGTCTATTATTATTACAGGCGTAATGCCTTTTGTATAATCCTCATAAACCTTTCCGTGAATCGCCTCTAACAGGTCATCTTTTTGCTGGTTATGGTCAATATCAAACCTTCTGGCTATCGTTCTGATGAATTGCGCAGGGGTAAGGCGGGGATTCAGGATGAGTATGACCCTGTGCTTCTCTCCAAGAGAATCCAGCAGGGCGCGTGAAAGAGTTGTTTTACCTGACCCGACCTCACCGGTCAAAAGGATTATCTCTTTCTCCTCCACCCCGTGCTGAAGCCTCGCGAGAGCCTCTTCGTGCGCTTTGCTGTAAAAAAGGAAGCGGGGATCCGGAGTTTTGCTGAAAGGCTTGCTGTTTAAGCCGTAGTAAGTCTCATACATCTTTTTTCCCCTTTGAGCCGTTGTTTTTTCTCTTTGAAAATGCCTCATCCATCATTGCATCTATATCCATTACAAATACAATCTCATACTTCCCTGTCTCCGCAGCCCCTGAGATGCATGGGATATTCTTCAGGTGTTCGCCTAACGGTTTAATAACGATCTCGGTCTGTTCAATAAGCTCGTCCATAACTAACCCAACGCGTTTCTGCCCGACGCCGACAACCACACCGTAATATTCATCCCTTACGTCTTCTTCAAGATCAAAGGCTTCAGATGTCCTAAGAAGAGGCAGCATCTCATTCCGTAATTCAATCACCTCTCTCCCTTCAATGGTCTGAACACTCTCTTTGGTAAAGATAAATGTCTCCTCTATTGAGGTTAAAGGAACAGCAAAACGTCTTTTTGATACCTCTGTTATAAGCGCTTTAACAATAGCGAGCGTGATTGGAAGGGTGAGTATGAATTTGGAACCCGCGCCCTTCTCTGTCTCAATGCCGACAAAACCGCCCAGAGATGTGATCTTCTCCTTGACAATATCCATGCCTACGCCCCTGCCGGATATCTCGCTTACTCCGTCCTTGGTGCTTAAGCCTGGGGCAAAGATGAGGTTAATAATCTCATTGCGGTCGAGGACCTGTTCTTTTGAGATTATCTTCTTCTCAACAGCCTTTTGCAGAACCTTGTCAGGGTCAATGCCTGCTCCGTCATCCTGAATCTCAATAACAACGCTGTTACCTCTTGAAAAAGCCTTAAGCGTCAGATTGCCCTGCGGATCTTTCCCGAGCGCTGTTCTTTCATTCTTTGATTCAATGCCGTGATCAATCGAGTTCCTCACAAGATGAACAAGCGGGTCTATTATCTCCTCTGCTATCTGCTTGTCAATTTCCGTGTCCTCTCCGAATATATTCAGGTTAATCTCCTTGCCGGCTTCACGCGTATATCTCCTTACAACCTGCGCAAGTTTCTTGAATATATGACTGAAAGGCACCATCCTCAGATCCAGAACGCTATGCTGAAGATGTCTGAGCTTTACATCAATGCTCTGTGAAATCTTGTACAGGTCAACAGCCAGTGGTGCATAACCATACGACTCTGTCAATTCCTGACTTATCCTGACCAGAGCGCTTCTTAAAAGCATAAGCTCGTTAATGGTATTCAAAATACCGTCAAGTTTATCTATATTTACCCTGACAGTGGTTGCCGCACTCTTTAATGATGTCTCTTTAGCCTTTGAAGTTTTGGATTCCGGCGTAACTGCCTGAGATAATTTCGGAGAGATCAACTGCTCAACATCGGACAAGAGAGTTCTGCTTTTGATATTTTCAAGCGGATAGGAGGCGCCCAAGAGCAGATTGAAACCGATAGAGCCGTCAGGAACCCCTTGGGATGTAGGAAGTGTTGCGATAAGTTCCCCTGTATCTTTCAGCCTTTTAATCAACTCTTCAAGCTGAGGGGCAAAATCAGAAAGTGAGAAAACTGTCTTCAGCAGGTATATTCCATGGCCATCACCGAGATTAGCCTTGAGACGGTGCTCTTCATACTCTGACAGCACCTTCAGTATTGACTCGCTTATACCTGTAGTTGAAAGGGAAGATTCCTTTTCTTTGGCTCCAGCCACCCCCCTGAACTTTTCAATCTCCCTGACATCATTGCTTACATCATCTATATCGTGATCCTCTGCAACCTGGTCTATGAGGTTTTTCAGTATGTCTATGTTAGAAAGGATAAAATCAATGATCTCGCCTGTAATCTCAATCTTGCCAAGCCGCAGGTCATCAAGCAGGGATTCAAGAGAGTGGCTTAGGTCTGTTACTTCCTTTATTCCGAAAAGCCCGGAAAGCCCCTTCATCGTATGTACCGAGCGAAAGACAGAGTTCAGAGTCTCAGGGCTGAATTCCTCCTGAAGCTCCAGTACTAAAGAGCCTAACTCTTCTATAATCTCTTCAGCCTCGGCAATGAAGTCTTTCTTTGAAGGTTTCATAGGTTCAAAGCTTTTTTGGTAATTTCACGAAGCTCATCAGGATTAACAGGCTTTGTTAAATATGCAAACGCGCCCAGGGCCATGCCCTTTGACATATCTTCCTTGCTTCGTTCTGTTGATATGATAATAACGGGTATCTTTTTGTATAGATCATTAGTCTTCAGGAAATTAATAAGCTCAATGCCGTTGATATCCGGCATATTAATATCAACAAAGATTATATCAATAGAGTGCGCTGGCAGCACCCTGAATGCCTCAAATCCGGAAGAGGCTTCCAGCACATCAATCTCTGCCACATCCTCAACCAGCGATCTTATAAATGACCTTGTAGTCTCTGAATCATCAACAATAAGGGCAGATAGCACAAAACCTCCTTTTGCTTAATGAAATTTATAATATATAAAGGGATGATTTAACCGATGTTCAGTAAGAGAAAGAGCAAGCCCTATCACGCCTTTACCTCTTGTTAAAAAAGAGTAAAAGTGAGCGCTTCCCGGGTTTTCTCTCCAGTCGTGATTCACTGAATTGAGTATATCAGAATACAATACAAGCGTCAACCAATGTGAATGCGTGGAATGCCTGAATATTAAAGAGAAAAGCTGGCATGCAATGCCTCTCATAAACAAACGGAAAATTGACAAAGTAAATGGATTAGCAATATTATTGTTCAACCTTAATTTATGCAGGTGCTCAGGCGGAGGTTTTAATATGAAAATAATAGACGGCATTGAGAATATCAAAGAAAAATTTCACTATCCGGTTTTAACTATCGGCAATTTCGACGGCGTTCACCTCGGGCATCAGGCGATATTCAATATGCTCGTCAAGAGGGCAAATGAGATGAAAGGTACCTCAATCGTCTTTACATTTGAGCCTCACCCGCTGAGAGTGGTTGCGCCTGAAAGAGCGCCCAGCCGCCTGACTCCATTCGGCAAAAAAGCCGAGCTTATAAAGAATTTCAATGTCGATGTACTGATATGCGCCAACTTCACGAGGGAATTCTCGCATATCAAGGCAGAGGATTTTGTCAGGGATGTCCTCTTTAATACCATCGGGGTAAAAGAGATATTCATAGGCGCCAATTATCTTTTCGGCAAGGGCAGGAAAGGCTCTCCTGAACTACTTAAGAAACTCGGAAGGGAATACGGCTTCAAAGTAACTATAGTGCCGGATATTGTATTTCATAATATGACATTAAGCAGCTCCAGAGTTAGAAGCCTTATTGCAAAGGGAAAGGTTGAAGATGCGCCACTCTTCCTCGGCAGATATTATTCGGTTGAGGGGGTGGTTATAGAAGGCGAAAACAGGGGGAAGAGGCTCCTCAATATTCCAACAGCAAATATCTCCACATCAAACGAACTGCTGCCCAAAGACGGGGTCTATGCTGTCAGGGTCAGAATGGGCAGGAAGATATACGGCGGGGCCGCGAACATAGGCTGCAACCCCACCTTCAAGAATAAAAATATAAGCTTTGAAGTTCACATCCTCGATTTTGATGAAAACGTTCTTGGAGAGACTCTTAAAGTGAGCTTCATTAAGAGGATCCGCGATGAAAAGAAGTTCTCAGGCGTTGAAGAACTGGCTGAACAGATGAGGCATGATATTGAGGAGATAAAAACTGTCCTGAAGAATAAGCAGTGAAGAAGAACAGGTTATTGTGAAAGAATTACTTTACACAATGCACAAATGCGCTGTTCAAAATTACAGGGTCATTAGTAATGAGCGGCAAATTAAGATATTTAGCGGTCCCGGCGATCAATCTGTCATGCAGTTCCGGTACAAGGCGGCTTTAATAATATTCAAAGATAATTTTTCTTCAACATAATTGAAAGAGTTTTCGATAATTTCTTCAATATCCTTCAACGCAATGGGGATCCTGCCTTTTTCTTGCAGGTAGCATATTTCAAACAATACGACAGATGGGATAATAATTATATTTTTGCCGGCATCAGCATCTTTCAGGATGGATTCTACAGAATCGCTTATCACCTTTTTGCCGTTTAAGAATTTTATGAGAGCCTGAGTATCTATTACAAATTTGTTCACAGGTTAATTCTCAAATTCGTCCAGAATATGCTTCTCACTGACTTGACTGAGTGTTTTTAATTCTTCTTCTGCCGCTTTGTAATCAATTGCATATCCCTTAAAAAGACCGCCGATTGAAGCTGCTTTTTTCTTTACCTGAGGAAAGACAATAAGCACTTCAGAAGTCCCCTGAATATCCGGTTTTTCAATCAGCTCAATTATTCCGTCATGGTATATTCCTTTAACAGCATCCATCGCTATGTCCTCCTTGCGGATGATTTATATAAATATAATACTCCTCTCCTCTGATATTCTCAATCTTCCAACTCACTCCCCCGCCCATACGGTATTTGTCAATACGACTCTATGCGAGACTCGCTTCGAGATGTCGAAGTTGATGCTTGTTCTGAGCCTGCCGAAGGGATGAAATCCAGTTCTTCGTCGGTAAAACCGTAATGCCAAGCAAATGCAAGGTCTATTTCGTCTATGATGGGGTATTCTCAGGCAGATATCCTTCTTTTATAAGGAAGTCTTTTGCTTTTAATATCGCAATGCCGTTATATGTTCCTAAATCAAGCAAATGTCTGTCGCCAGATATAATATAATCCGCCCTGCCATCCACTGCGCATTCAAGAAATATATTGTCTGTGGGGTCCGCAGTAATCGCTGAAATTTTGCTGCTCGTTTTTGTAAATTCAGCACTGCTTCTTAAGTTTCTGATAAATGGGAGGATTTCTTTTGAAGAGACAGCAAACTTTGAGTAACCCATCACCCGAATAAATTCATTCTCAATATCCTTACTTATAAGCATTATGAGATTTCTATCCTGTATCAGGTTGTAGATAGTTCGTGGATGCCCACCCCAGAAAAAAGCAGAGATGGTAACATTGGTATCCAGTACAACACGCCTCAACTGATACCTCGTGATTCATGGATAATTTTCTCAATGTCATTTTCTGTTAAATCGGAGAACCCCTTTTCTTTTGCAAGTGATGCCGCATATCCGTATACATCAGGTTCTTCGACAGGCATTAAAAGCACATCAAAGACGCTTCCTATTTCTTTTGCTGCATCCTCAGGCAATGAAAGATGCCCGTCAGGCATTACCTTCCCTATGAATCGTCTGGCGGTAGTTTTCATACGCAAAACCTCCTTTCGTATATTTCTAATTCTATATCAAAATATGAACTTTTTCTAATCATCATCACTACCCCGCCCCATGCGGTGTTTGATGTCGTACTTGATGCTTGTCTCGATTTGCTCTCTACTTAAAAGAACAAATCCTGCTGGTCGTCTCTTAGCAGCCGCCATTTATCTTGACCTACATGCTCCCCGATGTCTTTCAGAATGTTAAGTATAGTTTGGCTTTCCGGGGTCTTCCCATTTTTTAATAATGGCAGAATGTGAAACACGATTTCATCAAAAGGCGGGTTATAATTTTCCCTTGCCTTTCTGCGTAGGTAACTGACGAGATAGTAACGAACGCGAAGCCTTACATCAACATGAGTTTTGAACTTGCCATTACTGCTTAAGGTGAACTGTTCCGTGTCCTGATTAAAGTCAAAGTTTTCAAGCAGTAGCGGCGTAAGATCGGTATATTCTTTTTTGAGCAAATCAAGAAAGCCCAGCTCCAACCCTTTTATGATCAACTCGTCATTTATTTGCTCAAGCGTTGCGCCGTTGTTCTTTGCAATAATTCCTTCAATGGTCTGCATCACGATTTCTGCGATGTTCATTCCGAGATGCGCCTTCATTATTGCACGCGGATTGCGAACCTTGCGGAAATTGATTATAAGCTGACCGGATAGAACGGTGAACGGATTCTGCCGTTTCTTAAAACTTGTCTGTCCGTTCTTTTGCGGCACTGCGCCAACGTATTCAAAGCCACAGCTTTCGGCTGTATCAATTATCAGATGCCAGAACTCAGGGTCTTTGTGCGCAAAGACGAATGACAGCCAACGATCAAACTTCAGAACACGATACATCTCCCTGATGCTGTCCGCTATTAATCTGTTGTAATCGTCTTTTGTCTTTTCGTGCTCGCCGCCTTCAATCGCTTCCATCTCGTAATCTTCTTTAGTTACTTCAAGGTCCAGCCATGCATTCCACATTACGGACAAATCAAGATAAGGAATCTTCTTGCCATAGGGCGGGTCGGTGTAGATGTAGTCAACACTTTCTTTCGGTATCCATTTCAGATCGGTAGCTGTGCCTTTGACAATTTCTGCATTGCCGACAGTCGCCTCATTTATCTTGAATTGGATTTCTTTCTTAGCTTCACTTATTTTTTTATAGCGAAGCTCAAAATACTTCATCAAATCAATGTCAACTGGTTCAGGTGCTATTCTGTAACGATAGTATCTGAATGCAGCCGCATCGCCTTGCCCTTCTCGCGGCTTATTGGGCGTAGTGTGATAGGTTAAATTGGCTTTTGTAAGAAGCCCTGAAAACATAAGTAGCAAAGACTTTTTTATGTTCTCGTCTCTTTCTTTTTTTATGAGTGATTTAAGAAAGGCAAGTTGCGCAAGCTGTTTATCAGTGAATAACCCTTCTACTATGGCAACGTCAGAACCTTTCGGCAGGCGAAAGCCTTTCGGATAAGGATATTTTTTGAGCGCCTTCATAATTTCATCTTCTGTTTCCGGGGCATCTTTTTCATATGCGGTTTTCACCCTCTGGAATGCTTCGCTAAATTCAGCGGGCTTCACCGAAGCGATTAAAGACTGCACCATAAAAACCGACATGGGATTCAGGTCAATATGAATTGCTCTTCTGTCATTCATCAATGCTTCAACAGCAGTAATGCCGGAACCGCCGAAAGGATCGAGAACCAGATCGCCAGGCTTTGAATAGTTCTTGATGTATTCCGCAACCACATTCCATGTCTGCTTTGTAAAGTAGCCGTGAACGCCGAAGTGTCTTTTAGCTTGCTGCTTCTTTACCGGAATTTCCTCAAGCAGAGGTCTGTTGCTGTAATCGAAGCCTGTTGGTTTTGCCGTTGCGTTTGTAGTGTCGTAAGAAAATTGCTTGCCTGCCTGAAAACTGTCAGGCGACAAAAACATTTTCATCTTGTCCCAGTAATGTTCAATCTCATTCAGGGCAAAATTCAAAACAGGCTTATTGTCTTGTTCTCGTCTAAAAAGCGCAAACTCCCGCCCATTGCAAAGCGCAAAATAGGTGCTGCGTATTTCTGGATGTGACGCATAGCTGTAAACCTGCTCAAGATTGTCGGAGTCGGTTAATTTCTGATCCGGAGCTTTGGCGTCTAAAACCCACGCATAGTTTTCCTCAACCTTCAATACGTAGTCTGGAATGAGATTAATAGGCCGTTTCTTGTTGCGTATTTTCAAAAAAGGATGTTGAAGTCTTTTGCTGCGGACAATATCTTTTTGCCTGTAGCCAAGCTCTTTGAGAATTGGAAGAATAATAACTTCCCGGACGCTGTCCTCTTTGAAGTCAGGATCACTATCAAGTCTCCTGAAGTCGAATTGTCCGAACAGTTGTTTCTTTGATATTGTCTGCATCGCTTGTCGACATTATATAGAATTTATTGATTATACAATACAGGAGAGATTTGTGAGAGAATTTTTCAAAAGAAAGATTCCGGACAAGCCGGAATGACGAGAAGAGAGGAGGTTGCTTCGCTATCAATGAGATAGGAATATAAATTACTTCCTCTCTTTTTTTAAAAGCCTGTATGTTTCTTCGTATATCCGCTCACGGGGGCCGATGGCGACTATCTCAATTACATTCCTGCCTTCTCTGTAAATAATCCTGAACCTGCTGACACGAAAACTCCGCAGTCCAGCGAGTTCATCCTTAAGCGCTTTGCCGCCGGCTGTATTTGTCAGGATTATGCCGAGGCCTGCTCTGATCTTCTTTTTTAGATCGGGATGCATGGTACGGATGAAATGCGCAATATCATCGGGAACTTTCAGCTTACGGATTGAATGTGTCATGGCTGAGAATGTTTATTTAAACAGTTCTTCCAGTGTATACAGTTTTGCCTTCCTTGCTCTCAGATTTTTCAAACCTTTTTTAATCTCGTTCATGAGAGACGCATCCGAACGGACGGCAATGGTCTCTTTCAGGCTCTCAAACTCATCAGGACTTATCAGGACAGCGGCAGGCGAGCCGTTTTTTGTTATGACTATCTCCTCGTCGGTTTTATAAACAGACTCGACAAGCATGCTTAATTTCATCTTTACCTCAGAAAGCGATAAGGTTTTCATTTCAATGACCTCCATTAAGGTTGACCATAATTAAGACTATTGTGACATTCTGATAATCACTTGTCAAACTTAAGCACCTATTGTTCACTTTAACGAATTTTACAGCAGCCGCCTCTTCAATATCTCGTAGAAATTTTCTCTCTTTGCCATCATCAGGAAGTAAACAACTTTCCTGGAGTCATCAACGGAATAGGCTATTCTGTAATCTACTTTGTTTTTTCTGAAATGATAGCTTGATGATCCCTCAAGCTCACCGTGAAGATTTTCGTTTACGAAAGGATGAAGCAGAATTTTATCTATATGCACGTCGTAGATTTCACGTACGACGGGTTTATCAAGTTTCTTTAGATCGGATTTGACCTTCGGATGATATTCATCCTTATAGGACATCCTTGAACGTCTCCTCTCTTGTAAGGGTTTTTACTTTTTTAGATTTTACTTCTTTTAATCTTCTGGCAACTTCCTTGCCTTCTCCTGACAAAATGAGGAGCAGTGCTTCTTTGTCTGACTTTGTCATTTTCTTAATCGAAGCAGCTATGTCTTCCACCTTTAAATCAACCATGACGCCGACACCCATTTTTACCTCCTTGAACAATTCATGAATTACTGTACAATTATACCCCATCAGTGACAATGGTGACAAAAAGAGCTGCTTACAGCATACTTATCGGATTTACATCAACATCTGTCCTCACGTCCTTGATATCCTTCAGCATCTCTAATATCTCAGTTGACTTTTTTCTGAGTACCTTTGAGTTTTTGCCCTTCAGTATTAGATGCCACCTCCAAAGATTCCTGATCTTTGCAATCGGAGCAGGGGCAGGCCCGAGAATCTCAACTCCGCTCCCTTCGGCGGTTTTCATCTTCTTTGAAATATCCTTCATGATATTCTTTGCGCTCTCTTTCGTCTTAAAGTTAAAGACTATGCGCACCAGCTTGCTGAACGGAGGATATGAGAGTTCCTTTCTTAGTTCTATCTCCTTATCATAAAACCCCTTGTAATCATGATCACGCACATAGTCAAAAACATAATGTTCCGGTTCATAGGTCTGTATGTACGCCTTGCCGTGCGCATCGCCCCGCCCTGCCCTGCCTGCAAGCTGCGTGAAGAGCTGGAAAGCCCTCTCCGCTGTTCTGAAGTCAGGCATGTTGAGGGCGATATCAGCCGATATGACAGCTGATAATGTTACGTCAGGGAAGTCATGTCCCTTTGCAACCATCTGCGTGCCCAAGAGCATATCAATCTTCTTCTCTTCCATCTGTTTGATAATCCTGTAATGCGAGAGCTTCTTCTGCGTGGTATCTCTATCCATTCTTTTAAACGACATCTCAGGGATTAGTGAAATAATCTCTTCTTCAACCCTCTGTGTGCCGGCGCCTAAATGTTTTATTTTCGTTCCTTTGCAGTTCGGGCATTGTACTTCAGGATAAAGAAACGAACCACAGTAATGACAATTAAGTGTATTCGTGTCTTTATGATAAATAAGGGTAATGCTGCAAGCCGGGCATTTATATGTATGCCCGCAGTCGGTGCACATAAAGAAAGGTGAGTAGCCCCGCCTGTTTAGCATTATGAGAGATTGATGCCCACTGCCAACATTATCTTTTAATGCTTTCAGAAGTTTACTTGACATGGAGAATGTCTGCTTCTCCTCCTTTGTCATGTCTATAATTTCCACATCAGGCAAAGGCCTTTGCTCTACCCTTTGCGTCAGTTCGAGGTATCTGAATTTCCCATTCTTAGCATTGTAATAAGCCTCCATAGAAGGTGTTGCGGAACCGAGGATTAATTTAAAACCTTCAAGCTGCCCTCTTGCAAGCGCTACATCCCTGGCGCTGTACCTGAGCCCTTCAAACTGTTTGTATGAAGCCTCCTGCTCTTCATCCACAACAATAAGCCCTATATTCTCAAACGGCGCAAAGACAGCGCTCCTGACACCGATAACTACTTTGATCTCCCCGTTTCTCATCTTCCGCCACTGGGTGATCCTTTCCCCTATAGACAAACCGCTGTGAAAAAAAACAACGCTGTCTCCAAAATTACTCCTGAACCTCTCGATCATCTGTGCGGTGATTGCGATCTCAGGAACAAGGACTATCGCCTCCCTTCCTTCATGAAGGGATTTAATCGCTCTGATGTAGACCTCGGTCTTGCCGCTGCCTGTTACGCCATGCAGAAGGAATACACCTTTATCTGTGCTGTTTATTTCGGAGAGGGCATTGATTTGTTCGCCAGTCAAATCCAGCGTCTTTGCCTTTTTTATCTTCTCATCATAATTAATCCTCGATCTGCCGGCTTTCTTGCCGGTAAAGAAGGCTGACGGCACAGCGTTCTTCAAAGCCAGGCCGGAATTTGATAAGTAGTACTGGCCCGTCCACTGAATTATATTTAATAAATTTTCAGGAAGGAACGGCTCATCATCCAGAAGCCCCTCTATCGATTTCAGAATTATTTTCCTGGAGTCTGAGATCTGCGCTCTGCGTTGCACGCTCTGAACTATGCCTATTTTTTTCCCTCTTCTGAAAGGGGCAAGAACACGCGCGCCGATTTTAATTCTTGATTCAAACTCTTCAGGAACAAGGTAAGTAAATGCACCGGCATTTATGGGGAAGAGAACATCAGCCTTCATTAATCTATCCCATTCTCCTCTTCCACCACTTCTCTATCTCAACCGCAATGAAAACTATAGACGATAATGCGAGCGTTAACGCCAGTTCATTTATAGTCAACGGCTCTGTTTTAAATACAGAGTTAAATACCGGAATATATATGGTTGCCATCTGAAGCATAAAGGTCAATACAACTGCTCCGAGCAGGTATTTGTTAGTGAACAAGCCTATGGTGAACAGGGACTGTTTCTCCGACCTTATGGCAAGGACATGGCCGAGCTGTGTCAGGCAGAGTACGGTAAATACCATCGTCTGCCAGTGAGCGTGCCCCGTATTGATTGACCATGCCTGGACAAACAGGACAACTCCGCCCATCAAGAGGCCGACCCATATAGCGTGAATCCCCAATCCATAAGCGAATATACTTTCCTTCGGATGCCGCGGGGGCCTGCTCATAACATCTCCTTCAGCAGGTTCTGCTGAAAGTGCAAGGGCGGGAAGGCTGTCCGTAACCAGATTTATCCAGAGTATATGTATCGGCAAAAGCGGGATCGGCAGCCCGACCAGCGGAGCGAGGAAGAGGGTCCATATCTCTCCCGAGTTGGTTGTAAGGAGATATTTTACGAATTTCCTGATGTTGTCATATATCTTCCTGCCTTCCTTTACAGCCTTCACTATGGTAGCGAAATTGTCGTCAAGCAGTATCATATCCGAGGCCTCTTTGGAAACATCGGTCCCTGTAATTCCCATGGCAACGCCGATGTCAGACCGCTTTAATGCAGGTGCGTCATTAACCCCGTCACCGGTCATCGCGACAAACTGCCCTTTATCCTGAAGCGCCTTTACTATCTTAAGCTTCTGCTCAGGCGCCACCCTCGCGTAAACTCTTATATGCTCTACCCTTTCCTCAAATTCCTCCATTGTCAGATTATCAAGCTCTCTTCCGGTAATTATCGTCCTTGGGTCATCATCAATGATATCGAGCCTCTTTGCTATCTCCTTCGCTGTAATGGGATGGTCTCCGGTTATCATCACGGGTTTTATTCCCGCTTTTATGCACATCGCTACAGCTTCTTTTGCCTCTTCTCTTGGAGGGTCCATCATGCCGGTGAGCCCTATAATGGTAAGTCCTGTCTCAACGTTTTCAAAAGAGATATCATCAGGAAGGCTGTCCCACCTTCTCATGGCAACGCAAAGAACACGCAGACCGTCAGCAGCCATCCTGTCACCGATTTTTATGATCTCTTCTTTATTAATCGGCTGCAAGCCGTCAGCCGTCATGATGTTATCTGATTTATCAATGAGGACTTCAATAGCACCTTTGGTAAAAGAGATAAATTTAGACTCACCCTCCCCTGTATCCCCTCCCCTCAAGGTAGGGGTATTTTGAGTTTCCCTCGCCCCTTGAGGGAGAGGGTTAGGGTGAGGGGAAATTTTATGAAATGTCGTCATGCATTTCCTGTCAGAATCAAACGGGATCTCAGCAACGCGGGGGTACCCCTTCTCAAGTTCCTGCTTATTAAATCCATTCTTGTCGGCGATATCAAAAAGCGCAGTCTCAGTAGGGTCACCCATAAGTTTGCCGTCCTTATCAAAAAAAGCGTCATTGCTGAGAGCGAGAGCGGTAAAAAGAGTTGAGAGTTGAGAGTTGAGAGTTAAGAGTTTTGCAGCTTCTTCACTTTCCACTTTTAACTTTTCACTTTTAACTATTTCGTTATGAACATACATCTCCTCCACCGTCATTTTATTGAGCGTGAGAGTGCCTGTCTTGTCTGAGCATATGTAGGTGACTGAGCCGAGCGTTTCAACGGCAGGGAGCTTCCTTATGAGGGCATTCTGCTGTACCAGCTTTTTTGCGCCTAATGCAAGGGATATCGTTATGACCGCCGGCAGCGCTTCAGGGATCGCGGCAACAGCAAGGGAGATAGCGGTAAGGAGCATCAGCATAGGATCCTCCCCTCGCATCACGCCGATGCCGAAAACTATGGCGCATATGGCAAGCACGGCGATGGCGAGTTTCTGGCCGAAGCTGGCAAGCCTTTTCTGAAGCGGGGTCTTCACCTCTTCCTCTTCCTGCAGCATTGTCGCGATCTTGCCAAGCTCTGTATTCATGCCTGTCGCGACGATGATGCCTGATCCGCGGCCATAGGTCGCGAAGGTGCCCTTGTATGTTAAATTCTTTCTGTCGCCCAACGGCAGATGCTCATCATGAAGCGCGTGTGTATGTTTCAGAACTGCCTCAGATTCACCTGTGAGTGCAGCCTCTTCCACCTTCAGTTGCGCGGACTCTATAAGCCTCATATCAGCAGGCATTATCTTGCCGGCCTCAAGTATGACAACATCACCGGGAACAAGCAGGGAAGCGGGAACGGTCTCAGGCACACCGTTCCTTATTGCCGTTGCAAAAGGAGCAGCCATCTTTTTAAGTGCGGCCATCGCCTTTTCAGCCCTGTATTCCTGTATAAAGCCGATAACCGCATTGATGACGACAATTACAATTATTGCTATGGTGTCGGACAACTCACCGATGAACCCTGAAATAACGGCGGCAGCGATAAGCACCATTATCATGAAATCCTTGAACTGGTCAAAAAACATCAGTAGCGGGGTCTTCTTCGCTTTCTCCTTTAATTCGTTAGGGCCGTATTCTTCGAGACGCCTGACAGCATCCTCTGAAGAAATGCCCTGCAATGATGATTTCAGTTCTTCAATGACATTATTAATATCCTTTTGATGCCAGTGCATAAGCCTCCGTTATCAGAGTTGCCGGATTCAATATATATGAAACAAATCAACTCATATCCTAACCCGGCTTTTTTTAATTACTTCTTAAAGACACCGAACAGTTTATCAAGCCCTGTCTTTTCAAGCTTTGATACAGCTTCAAGTTCACCGGCATCAAGCCATATGCCGTCACATTCAGAGCATTTATCAACCTTTACCTCTTTATAGTCTATCTCTATCAATTCCATTCCGCACTTGGGGCACCTCATATTATGAAGGTCTTTCAGTCTCTTCTTCTCCTCTGCTTTAAGCTTCTTGTGTTTCTCCTCCTCAATCTTTTTTCTCTTTTCAAATTCCATCCTTGCGACAAATTCTGCTTCTCTTTCACTCGGCCTCATTAGTGTTACCTCCTTTTTTGTTTTAAATTAAAAAGACCTTTACCGCAACAATCTTTATTATCATCGCGGTAAAGGTCTTGCTTGTTAGTTTTACCTAACCAGCGGTACCGGTCCCGCACAATTCATTTGGGCGGAACGTGTTGACGATAGCCGCTGACTCAGCTACTCCCCTTTACGTGTTTATTTATAGCTAAAACATAGATAACATGTCAACCCTCTCTCCCGGATGACAGTATATCGAAAATCTCCCTGTACCGTCCGGCAGCCTTCTCAATTATATAACCGGGAAGCGAAGGCCCCGGATAAGTCTTGTCCCAGTCAAGGGTGAGCAGATAGTCCCGCACGATCTGCTTGTCATAACTATCCTGCCCCCTGCCCGGCGCATAATTCTCCATAGACCAGAAGCGGGATGAATCAGGCGTAAGAAGTTCATCAATTAAAATAATTTCTCCGTTGTACATTCCGAATTCGAATTTAGTGTCTGCGATGATTATCTTTTTCTCCTCTGCCATAGCCCTTGCATTTGAGTAAATTTTTATGCTTATCTCTTTGAGCCTCTCCGCTGTTTCACTGCCTATGATATTCTTCATTTCATCAAATGAAATATTAATATCATGCCCCTCTTCCGCCTTTGTGCTTGGAGTGAAGATCGGTTCATCGAGCCTTGCGGACTCAAGAAGCCCATCCTTAAGTTTTATGCCGCAGACATTTCCAGTCTTTTTATATTCCTGCCATCCTGAGCCTGAAAGATATCCCCTCACAATACATTCAACAGGCATGGGTTTGGCTTTTTTGACAAGCATGCTCCTGCCTTCAAGAATGTCCGAATACTTCTGAAGAGACGCCGGGAAATCTTTTACATCAGCAGCTATAATGTGATTCTTAATGATATCCTCCATCTGTTTGAACCAATATCTTGATATTTGTGTGAGTATCCTCCCCTTCCCCGGAATGCCGTTTGGCAGGATTACATCAAACGCTGAGATCCTGTCCGATACCACGAGAAGCAGATTCTCTCCAAGGTCATAAATGTCCCTCACCTTCCCGCGTCTGGGGGTTCCGATATCAGGCATCTCCGTCTCAAGAATTACTTTCTCCATCTACTGCCCTCCTCTTTATTTCATACGAACGCTTTGATATATCAGATACTATACACATTTAAAAAGAGCTTTGCCATGCATATATTAAAGTTCCCCGCCCTTGAGGAGAGGGAATTAAGGGGATGGGTGGAAATTCCCCCTTTGAAAAAGCCAAAAGTAGGTGCTTTAAGCAGGGGATGAAGGGGGATAAGCTACGGGTAAACCGTTAAACCAAGGCTGCGGAAGTCTTTATCAAATGAAAGAGAGGGGATATTATCAAGCAGATGGATGATCACAATGTAAGAAACAGCATCGCAATAAGAAATTCGTTTGTCTTTTGAGAGTTTCTTAAAGACCTCCTCTGCGGCGGTTCTAACGGATTCATTATAATTTACAATAAGAAGATTTGGCTTGACCTTATTCAAAAACTCCACAGCAGCATTATAATCAGCACGGTATCTGAGTAGAGTCACGGTTTCGCTTACAACATCCCATGTTGTATAAAAGGTGACCGCATTATCACTGCAATATGTAAGAAGTTCTCCGGCCTTTTCAAAATTGGAGTCGGCCGGATATAAGGATGCAAAAAAGAATGACGTATCGCAAAAGACTTTATTCTGCGGAAGGTTCAATCCTTGCCCTCGGCGACATACAGATGTTCTTTGATGTTCTCAGATATGGGTAATCTATATCCTTTATTCTTGGGTTTCAGTTTTTTCCTCATTGCAAGGAGTTTAGCCGCCGCTTCGCCCGGTTTGATTTTCGGAGGAGTCTTTATCTCGGCGACAACCTCATCATGCACGGTTATCTGATACACTGTGTCAGGAGAGTTTTTAAGAGACTTCACTATGCTTGGAAGCTTCTTCCTCGCTTCTGTTATGGAGAGTATGTTTCTCATTTTTATGACCTCACTTTAAATTGTACCATATGTACCATATTGTACAATAAAATTGAAAATTATTATAGCTGCTTAGTGGCAGGTCTGCCATGCGTTAGAGGAGTATGGCTACAGTCGAAAAAGGTATCAGGTTATTTGAAGATGCGCTACTCGGCAATATGCAGAATCATGAAGGGAAAACAGTAAAATGAAATATCTACTCTCCCCCATACGTTTGATTTTAGTCAGAGATTATTTGGATTGTATGGACAATAATCGTTATTGATATTGCATGGCTTATGAGTAACAGCATATGGCTTATTATCTGGGTGCAAACAGTTATGTTATGGCAATGGTGGCTTGGGAGGAATTACATTCCTTTCAATTTCGTCATATCGTAAAATTCACAGTCTTGATTTATTGCCATTATTGCACCTTACTATTTTACTGTTTGATATAAGCACATTGAGTAAAGGGATCATCTTTTGTTCCCATATTTGACAGCAAAGTCGTAATCCGACATTGTGAGATATACAATTCCTTCTATTAACCCTACGATTACAGGAATAAATGTCCAACAGAAGATCAAATAGACGATACCCCACCCTACGCTACCAAGATAGAATTTGTGAATGCCTATGCCTCCTAATAATATGCCAAATAATCCTGCAGTAATTTTGCTTTTACCAGAGCCAGTGACATCAACCGATAATGGTTGCCTTACACCGCACTTAGGACATATTTCAGCTCGATAATCAATTTCTCCGCCACAATTCGTACAGAACTTTGTTCTTCGTAGTGTTTGAACCTGTTCATTCATAATATTCCGTCTCCTTGGGTTTGTTGTTTGCTTTATGTCGCAATATCCCTGTTTGAGCCTATAATAGTTATCATTTAATTACACAGATAATATCAGGAATTTTTTACAGGGTCAAGAAAAATAAAAACCCCCTTGAATGTTCTCTACACAGTTGCTCTCAAATACTTGACAGTATTCAGGACAGTTGATAAAATTATTTATTATTTGAGTATAAGCTTAATTTTGGATAAAAACAAAGGGTCAAAAAATGGCTTTAGTATGTGTGCTTAAAACAGAGATAGGAAATATTGAAATTTTATCTGCTACTAATGACGACCGGCCTGGATTATTTAAAGATAAATGCAAAATCTTTCAATCATGGGGAGAATGGTATCCACTTGGGAAAAAGAGTTTTTTCAGTGGATATGCATTTTCTTATAGAGCTATAGTAATGGCGCATTATTTAGGTTTTGACTTAACCGGAGAGGAAGGAGTTAAACAAGCAGTTGATAATAGTGAGCATATCCGCAGAGAATATAGTATGTTAGTAGCAAAATATGGTTGCTGGGAAAATATAGTTGCCGCAATAAACAATAATATTTCAAACGATAATAAGTCCAAAATTGACTCTGATGGTGAGATGTCCTTAAAGGAGTCAGAAACACCCACCGATGAAGGAACACATGAACTGCCTAAACTTATAAATTGCCCTGACTGTAACAAGGAAGTATCCAGAAGGGCAATCGCATGTCCCAACTGCGGATGCCCAATAAGTAAAACGACAAAAGGACTTGAAAGTATATCTACATCAAAACCATCTTTACCAATAAATCATGGACTCCCAATGTGTCCTACATGCCAATCTACAGTTGTTGAAAAAATATCACTCAAAAGCAAAGCAGGTAAGGTGGCTCTTGTAGGAATTTTTGCAATAGGTAAAGTTAGTAAAACTTTTAAATGTAACACTTGTGGGTACCAATGGTAGCAATCGTTCGGTTGCAAAAGAGCCATAAAAAAAAGATAGCGGTCCATTAGGGAGATACTATAATTGAAGCGGCTGAAGTTTCATTGCTATCTTCTTCACCATCATAATCAAGCATATACTCAGCAGCTTTAATATATGCAATGTTCGGTGTGCGATTTATTGTTGCCGTCGGCGTGCCAATCGCATACGGGCGAATATCAATTGCAATGTGCTTCTTATTATTTAATGTTTTTTTGCCTACACTTTTGATCCTGCCATAAACTAAGAAGACAGAGCGTCCTGAAAGTCGATCTGATGATGTACTTGAAGTTATATATTTGGGGTCTATAAGCCATTCACAGTAAAATCCCTTCCGACGTAAATATAGCCGACTCATCAAGTTCCCAGGAGTGTAAGGCCACGTAATTCCTTTCCCGATTAGGCCGCCAATGTAGAAACAAAATGTACCAATAAAGTCTGGCCTTGATAAACTGCCTTTATTGAGAAGATCGTCAAGGTTCACAAAGTTTAATCTGTGCAGAAGAGATTGGAACACACGAAGAAAATGATGCTGCACCCTTATAGAGTGGCCTCCATCGCTGAGGCCAACACCCAGTCCCTTCTCGTCTATATGTTGACCATAGGACGAAAGAATATCCTTGATCAAAAGGACATCGCTCAAGGAGGTTTGTGGTAATTGATCTATCAGAGAGTTGGATAGCTCTGCAATCCGAGGAATGTTCAAATAATCTGCGTCATTAATCTTGCCGCTCCTCGCCGCAGCTTCTGCATTTTGCTTTTCTACCTGCTTATCCCAGTTTTCTTTATTGCGTAGAATCTGTTCGGTAGTCAATACGTTTGTCAATCCTGGACCGCGATGCGCTAAGTCGTGGCAAGCTGGGCAGAGGACAACTAAATTTGAATAACTATTGTCCTGCGATTCGGAGTATTCCTCGATATGATGAATAATATAACTATTGCTCTTAACTCCTTTACAGCAACAGCAGGTGAAATTGCTTCGCTCTAAAAGTGTAGTGACCACAGCCTCGTCTATCGGCTGTCTTGTAATTAATGGTTTCACAATCTGTATGATACGAGGGTCAATTCCGTATTTTGATTCCAGATTATTAGCACTTGTTGTCCTGAACGTAGTTACGGGCACGCCCTTTTCACTCAGGTCATTTGCGATGCAACTTGGCACACCATATTGTAAGTAAGTGTTAATCATAAGCGCACCTTCGCTTTAAACAAATTATACAGGATTTTCTGAATGGTACGTTTTTTCCGCTAACAGGAAGAAGAACGTCCACCCAGTTATAATATAGTTATCCGGATAATAACAAGAATTATTATCCGGTTCAATAAAATAGAAATTGTTTATTTGGCGTAACGATTCATCTCCATATACACTAAAAATACATAGACAAATTATAACTCAAATTGCCCGGCATTTGTATGGAGCAGCAAGGAAAAATTCAGGGCGTTTATTTATTTTTTAATTCAATTTTCCCTCCATCGGATAAATTCTCAGGATTGACTAAAATATGTACGGTGATATACTTAAAGTGCCTGTAAATTGAATTACACAGGCCGGATCCCCAATGATTCGTCCTTATTATAAAAAACTTACATATAAAGAGTAATGCTAACGCTTTATTTTTTCACTATAATGACAAATTGAAGATCCTCACGGTAAACACAGGAAGCTCCTCTATCCGCCTTGCCGCGTTTTTGATGACTGGCAGCGGGTTGAATAAGCTGGCTGACAAACATTTAAAGCTTGATGAGAATGCGCCGGAGTCTTTATTGCGTTCTTTTATTGAAGACTGCGGGACAAAAGATATTCAATCCATTGCCCACCGTGTTGTTCATGGAGGCACAACACTCATTCAGCCATGCCTGATAAACAGTGAAGTTGAGAATGAGATCGACCGACTTTCAATTATGGCACCATTGCACAATCCCACGGCCCTGAAATGGATACGCATATGCCGCGAACTATTTGGAAACAGCGTTCCTCAAGTTGCTGTCTTTGATACAGCTTTTTATTCTCAGATGCCGGAAGTTGCAAAGACGTATGCATTGCCGCGTGATATTTGCATACAGCACGGGATACGACGTTACGGTTTCCACGGCCTCGCGCACAGCGCCATGTTGCAAAGATGGCAGGAGATCAGGCCTGACATCAAATCCGGGGGCAAGGTTATATCACTTCAGCTTGGCGCAGGCTGTTCTATTACAGCGGCAAAAGATGGCAAAGCAGTGGATACCTCTATGGGCTTTTCACCGCTTGAGGGACTGGTCATGGCAACACGCTCGGGAGATATTGATCCTGAAATATTATTATTTCTTCAAAAGTCAGGCGATCTAACCGCTGATGAAATTCATAAGATGCTGAACGAATCTTCAGGCCTCTTGGGGTTATCAGGCATCAGCGCTGATATGCGCGTACTGCTGGAAAGCGGCTTGCCTGAAGCTCGGCTCGCAATTGATCTTTACTGCTATCGCGCAAGAAAATATATAGGTTCATACCTTTCTGTTCTCAATGGGGCTGATGCAATTCTCTTTGGCGGCGGAGTTGGAGAGAGTGCACCGTTTATAAGGGAACTCGTTCTTAAAGATATGAAGTGGTGCGGGATTGAACTTGACTGCCGCATTAACAATGATACAATTGGTATAGAAGGTCGTATCAGTTCATCATCAAGCAGAATTGAAGCATGGGTGATTCCCGTTGATGAAGCCGCAGTTCTTGTTAAAGAGGCTATGGCAGTTGTTACAAAAGGGTTATAGTCCCTTCGACAGGCTCAGGGTGACAGCATTGTCATGGTGAGCTTGTCGAACCATAGATGTCCGATATAGGAGGGTAAGATGAGTGAGGCTTTATCTGAAGAGCAATTACAGTTAATGAACGCTTACTGGCGCGCGGCAAATTATCTTTCAGTGGGGCAGATATACCTTTATGATAATCCCATTCTGAAGGAGCCTCTTAAAATAGAGCATATCAAGCCGAGGCTGCTTGGCCACTGGGGCACGACCCCGGGGCTCAATTTTATTTACGTTCATCTCAACAGAGTTATAAAAGAGCAGGATCTGAGTATTATCTACATTGCCGGACCGGGACACGGCGGCCCTGCTATAGTTGCCAACACTTATCTTGAAGGCACATACAGCGAGGTTTATCCGCATATCTCCCAGGATGCCGATGGAATGAAGAAGCTCTTTAAGCAGTTCTCATTTCCGGGTGGAATTCCCAGCCATGTAGCCCCTGAGACCCCCGGTTCGATTCATGAAGGAGGAGAACTCGGGTATGCTGTTTCTCATGCATACGGTGCGGTATTTGACAACCCCGGACTTATCGCTGCCTGTGTTGTAGGCGACGGGGAGGCAGAGACAGGCCCGCTTGCCGCTGCCTGGCATTCAAACAAATTTCTAAATCCCGCCCGCGACGGAGCAGTATTGCCGATACTGCATCTGAATGGATACAAGATAGCCAATCCCACACTTCTTGCAAGGATCAGCCGCGAGGAGCTTGAAAATCTTTTCATAGGATACGGCTATAAACCTTATTTTGTAGAAGGGGCTGAACCTTTGGCAATGCACCAGTTGATGGCTTCAACCATGAATACTATTATTGCCGAGATCAAATCGATACAGAACGATGCCCGTTTAAATGGTGTGACCAAAAGGCCGATGTGGCCTATGATCATCATGCGAACGCCAAAAGGTTGGACCGGTCCGAAGGTAGTGGACGGCAAAAAGACCGAGGGTTCATGGAGGTCGCATCAGGTTCCTTTTTCTGAAATGACTGACAGGCCGGACCACATTAAACTTCTTGAAGACTGGATGAAGAGTTACAGGCCTGAAGAGCTCTTTGACGAAAAAGGCATGTTTAAGCCCCAGCTGGCAGAACTGGCTCCAAAAGGTGAGCGCCGCATGGGTGCAAATCCGCATGCCAACGGCGGGGCTTTGCTCAAAGCCCTTAAGATGCCGGACTTCCGGGATTACGCGTTAAAAGTTGATGCACCGGGACAGGTTGAGGGAGAGCCTACCCGTGTTATGGGATATTTTCTGCGGGATATAATGAAGCTTAACATGAAGAGCAGTAACTTCAGGGTATTCGGCCCGGACGAGACAGCATCTAACCGGCTCGGAGCGCTTTTTGAAGTAACAAACAAGACTTGGATGTCTGAGACGATGCCTGAAGATGACCATCTCTCTCCGGACGGACGAGTGATGGAGATCCTTAGCGAGCATACGTGCCAGGGCTGGCTTGAAGGTATCTGCTTACCGGACGCCACGGTCTTTTTTCATGCTATGAGGCCTTTATTCATATCATCGACTCAATGTTCAACCAGCACGCCAAGTGGCTGAAGGTCGCGTCAAAGGAGATTCCATGGCGCCGTCCGATCGCCTCTCTTAACTATCTTTTGACCTCGCATGTATGGAGGCAGGACCATAACGGCTTCAGCCACCAGGACCCCGGCTTTATCGATCATGTGGTAAACAAGAAGGCGGATATCATCCGCGTTTACCTTCCGCCTGACGCAAACACCCTGCTGTTTGTGACAGACAAATGCCTGCGCAGCCGAGACTTCATAAATGTTATAGTCGCAGGCAAACAGCCTGCCCCGCAATGGCTTGATATGGATGCCGCTATCAAGCACTGCACATTCGGGATCGGCATCTGGGAATGGGCAAGCAACGACAGGGGCTCGGAACCTGATGTTGTAATGGCATGTGCCGGAGATGTTCCTACACTTGAAACTCTTGCCGCAGTGGACATTCTCCGCCAGCAGGTGCCTGATCTGAAAGTGCGGGTCGTCAATGTTGTTGACCTTATGACCCTTCAGCCAAAAGAAGAGCATCCGCACGGTCTCCCGGATAAAGACTTTGACACTCTCTTTACAAAGGACAAACCGATAATATTCGCGTATCATGGCTATCCATGGCTTATTCACAGGCTCACCTACAGAAGGACCAATCACAAGAACCTCCATGTCAGAGGATACAAAGAAGAAGGCACCACTTCAACTCCTTTTGACATGGTTGTCTGCAACGACCTGGACCGTTTTCATCTTGTTGCTGATGTGATAGACCGCGTACCGGATCTCGACTCTGTCGCAGCTTACACCAAACAGTTGATGCGTGATAAGCTCATTGAGCATAAGCAGTATATTAAAAAGTATGGCCAGGACATGCCTGAGATCCGTGAATGGACATGGAAGCAAAATAATAGCTGAAAAATATTTAAGTAGGGTCTTGCCGCAGGATAGTTTATTTGTATTACAAAAGGCTTTTGTCAGTGTCAATAACTGCCTGATTTGAACGCCTTATTTATTTTTTAAATACCCTCTTAACCTGTTTGACACCCCCATCCGCCCTATGCTAAAGTTTTACTCCATAGCTGTTCATCTCTGCTTTATAAACTGCTGACAATAAGGAGGATTTAACCATGCCGTTTGATGCGACGAAGTTAGCCGACTGGCAGATTTCTGAAGAAGCTGAAAAAAATATGCCCACACCTGAAGAGTGGCGCGAGAAATTGGGCCTGCACAAGGACGAGATGCTGCCCATGGGCCGCCTGTCCAAGATCGACTTTCTCAAGGTCAACGAACGTCTCAAAAATAAACCCGACGGCAAGTACATCGAGGTGACGGCCATTACCCCTACCCCGCTGGGAGAAGGCAAAAGCACCACCTCCTGTGGTTTGATGGAAGGCCTGGGCAAAAGAGGAGTCAACGTTGGAGGGGCACTGCGGCAGCCTTCAGGCGGTCCCACTATGAATGTGAAGGGCACTGCGGCAGGCGGCGGCAACTCATTGCTGATCCCCATGACCGAGTTTTCACTTGGGCTCACCGGCGACATCAACGACATCATGAACTCGCACAACCTTGCCATGGTGGCTATGACCTCACGGATGCAGCACGAGCGCAACTATAACGACGAGCAATTAGAGCGTCTCACGAAGATGAGGCGTCTAAATATAGACCCCACACGCGTGGAGATGGGATGGATCATAGACTTCTGCGCCCAGAGCCTCCGCAATATCATCATCGGCATCGGCGGACGGACGGACGGATTCATGATGCAGTCCAAATTCGGTATCGCCGTGGGATCTGAGTGCATGGCCATCCTGTCCATAGCAAAAGACCTTGCTGACCTGAAACAGCGCCTGAACAATATCACCGTTGCCTTTGACAAGAGCGGCAAACCGGTTACCACCGGTGATCTGGAAGTAGGCAATGCAATGGCCGCCTTTATGCGCAATACGATAAACCCGACACTCATGTGCACGGCTGAATACAACCCCTGCCTTGTGCATGCGGGTCCTTTTGCCAACATAGCCGTGGGGCAGTCCTCGATCATCGCCGACAGGGTCGGCCTGAAGCTGTTCGATTACCATGTGACCGAATCCGGCTTTGCAGCGGACATCGGCTTTGAAAAATTCTGGAACGTCAAGTCCCGTTTCAGCGGCCTGAAACCGCACGTTTCCGTGCTCACCACCACGGTCCGCGCCCTTAAGATGCATGGCGGCGGCCCCAAGGTAGTGGCCGGCAAGCCCCTGCCCGAAGAGTACACCAAAGAGAATGTTGGCCTGGTTGAAAAGGGCTGCGCCAACATGGTCCACATGATCAATGTTATCCGGAAATCAGGAATAAACCCTGTTGTCTGCATAAACCGGTTTTACACCGATACGAATGCCGAAGTGGCCGCAGTAAAGAAGGCCGCCGAAGCAGCAGGCGCCCGCTGCGCGGAATCTCAACACTGGCTCAAAGGCGGCGAGGGAGCACTGGAACTTGCCGATGCGGTCATTGATGCCTGCAATGAGAAGAACGATTTCAAATTCCTCTATCCGCTTGAGATGAAGCTGCGTGACAGGGTCGCGAAGATCGCCAAAGAAGTGTACGGCGCAGACGGAGTCTCCTGGCTGCCTGAAGCTGAGGCCAAGGCCAAGATGCTGGAAGACGATCCACAGTATGCTGACTACGCCACCATGATGGTCAAGACCCATCTCAGCCTCAGCCATGATCCGGCCGTCAAGGGAGTTCCTAAAGGATGGACGCTGCCAATAAGAGATGTATTGATCTACTCCGGCGCAAAATTCCTCTGCCCCTGCGCGGGAACGATCAGCCTCATGCCCGGCACAAGCTCGAACCCCGCATACAGAAGGGTTGATGTTGACGTCAATACAGGCAAGGTAAGTGGATTGTTTTAAATTAACAGGAAAGATATATAAGCTTGGAACAACCCCTTCGGATCGCCTGAAGGGGTTGTTCAGTTATTAAAGATTCGCTTTAGAAATTAAACTATAACATCATACTGATTAAGGATAAATTCCTGCTTGGCCGGAGCGTTGCTTGAGAATAAATAATCTTCCTAATATTCTTACATTAACGAGGATACTTCTGCTGCCTTTCTTTGTGGCCGCATTTATGTACAGCAGGTATGGCTATGCCCTCATTATATTTATAGCCGGAGGCATCACAGACATACTCGACGGGCTTGCTGCGCGGCTTACCAGCCAGACAACTGCCCTTGGAAGCGTGCTCGACCCTATTGCGGACAAATTCACCCTTGTCACATCTTTTGTCTTAATGAGCATATACGGGATTGTTCCTGCATGGATAACCATTGTTG
This sequence comes from Nitrospirota bacterium, assembly GCA_016222905.1. Lineage (GTDB taxonomy): Bacteria > Nitrospirota > Thermodesulfovibrionia > UBA6902 > UBA6902 > JACRPZ01. Next base: position 7,724 of record JACRPZ010000053.1, on the reverse strand, counting down.
TGATAAGCAGGGACTTAATAGTAATAACCGGATGCCTGATCCTCTATTTTCTTGGTCATAGCCCGAAGATCGAGCCTACCATATTCGGAAAGGCTTCAAACGCAGCTCAGTTCTTACTGATCGGAATTGCTCTTATCGCAATAAATATTAAGAATGAATTTATTATTCCAGTGCCGCTATATATGCTGACCGCATTTCTATGCGCTGTATCAGGGCTTCAGTATGTATTCAGGGGCATGAAGCTCGCCCATTCGGAAAACGCTTAAAAACTATATGAACGCTACCATCAGCCAAATTACTGAAAACAGCATTGCTCACGAGACAGGCTTTCAAAAGGGTGATGTCATTGTCGAGATGAACGGCTATCCTGTCAAGGATGTTATTGATTACATGTACTATCTGAAAGACAATGTCCTCAACTTCAAAATACAGCGCGAAGGTGAGATACATTCTATAAAGATAAAGAGAAATCTGAGGGAGCGGACCGACCTTGGAATTAAGATCAAACCCTTTAGAGTCAAGTCCTGCAAGAACAAGTGCGTCTTCTGTTTTGTAAAGCAGCTTCCTCAGAAGATGCGCAAGACACTCTACTTAAGAGATGACGATTACCGCTCCTCTTTCCTGTACGGCAATTACATTACCCTCACAAACCTTTCATCGGACGATAAAAAACGGATCTTCGGGCAGAGACTCAGCCCGCTTTATATCTCAGTACATACGACCAACGACAGCTTGAGAAGGAAGATGTTAGGCAACCAAAAAGCCCCTGATATTTTAAAAGAGATTTCCGAGTTTGCATCTAAAAAGATCAAGCTTCACACACAGATAGTAATATGTCCCGGTTTAAATGACGGAGAGGAGCTTTCCAAAACTATTAAAGACCTTGAGAAGTTCTATCCATATATTGCATCCATCGCTGTCGTACCTGTAGGGCTGACAAAATACAAAAAGGGCAGCGTTAAACCTGTAGAAAAAGACGATGCGATAAAGATCATTGACGAGGTGCACAAAATCCAGAGCAGGCTGAAGCGGAGACACGGCGATCCGCTGGTCTATCTTGCGGATGAATTTTACATAAAGGCCGGGCTCCCCTTCCCTCCGCTCAAGACATACGGAGATCTGCCTCAGCTTGAAAACGGCGTCGGGCTGACTCCGCTCTTTATTAATCAGGCAAAGAAGCTCAAGCTTCCAGGAAAGATTGATCCGCCCGCTGCGGTGGCGACCTTTACAGGAACATCATTCATGCCTTTTCTTAAAGAATTCGTTGAAAGGCTTAATAAAATAGAGGGCTTGAACGTGGACCTCTTTGAAGTCGAGAACAGTTTTTTCGGTAAGACCGTCACTGTAGCCGGACTGCTTACCGGAAAGGACATTTTAAAAACGATCGTGGGCAGGACAAAAGCTGACTGCCTGCTCGTACCCGACGTTGCTTTAAAGGAGAGCTCAAATTTATTTCTTGATAATGTCACTCTTCAGGATATTGAAGAGAGTCTCGGCATGAAAGTTCTGACTATTGAATCAATCCCTGAAGGCTTGCTGAAAGGAGCAACACATGGATGTAAGTGGAAAGACTAAAATAACCGGCTTATTCGGATATCCTGTCGAGCATACCCTGTCGCCTGCAATGCATAATGCAGCGTTCAAGTCCCTCGGCCTTGATATTTGCTATGTACCATTCAATGTCTCTCCTGAGGAACTTCCGAACGCTGTCCGCGCTGTAAGGGCCTTGAACCTTATCGGCGTAAACATAACCATCCCTCATAAGGAAAAAGTCATACCGCTTCTTGACCGGGTCAGTGAAGAGGCGTCATTCATCGGAGCTGTTAATACTGTCGTTAATAATGAAGGGACATTAACAGGGCATAACACTGACGGCAGAGGCTTTATCAGCTCCCTGACAGAAAAAGGAGTGCTGCTTGACAATAAAGAGATCCTGGTGATCGGCGCAGGCGGCGCATCAAGGGCTATAAGTTATTATCTCAGTGAAAAGGCTTCAAAGCTTTTTTTGTATGACGTTGACAAGCCAAAGGCTGAGAGGCTGATAAGCGACCTTAAAAAAATCAGGAATAATGTCTTTCGGCTTGATGACACAAAAGATATCGGAACGCCTAATATTATAATCAACGCTACCCCTCTTGGACTCAAGCAGGAGGATCCCCTGCCATTAAATCCTGATTTCATCACACCCGATACAGTTGTATGCGATCTCATATATAAAAAGACAAAGCTCCTGCAAGAGGCTGATAACAGAGGCGCCGTAACCCTCGATGGCTTAGGCATGCTTCTATGGCAGGGGGTTTTGGCGTTTGAGCTCTGGACAGGGTTCAAGCCTCCGGTAGATCTGATGCGTAAAGCGCTCCTCTCAAATATCAGATAACCTTCCGCAATTATTCCGCAATTATTTTAGATGCAATCTCCCTAAAAAAATACTATACTAAACTCATCATCAGAGTTAATAAATCCAACCTTTAAGGAGGTATTAAAATGAAGAAATATTTTCTTCTGTCTGTCTTCTCAGTCTTTGTATCTATACTTATTATCACGGGGAGGGCCATGTCTGCCCAAACCATCACTGCAGTCAAAGTCACCTCCCCTCCAGTTATAGACGGTGCCGCGTCAGACAGCGTCTGGAAGTTCGCAAACGCCGTTACCGTCAAGGACGTCAGGACCGGCGGAGATGTGACCCTGAAGGCTCTTTACACCGATGAACAGATTTACTTTCTCGTGACATATCCGGATAAAACCGAGGACAGGCTTCAAAAGCCCTGGGTTTGGGACAAGGGACTTAAGGCATATTCGATGGGGCCTCAAAGGGAAGATACATTCAACTTCAATTGGAATATGGAGAGCAAAGAGGTTGACCTCTCGGAGTTCTCTGATGACACATACACATCCGATGTATGGTATTGGAAAGCCAACCGCTCAGATCCCTCAGGCTATGCGGATGACAAACTTCACACGCTTGCTTCCACCTCCGGCAAAAAGGCGCAAGATGTAATAAGCAAGAGCAATAAAAAACGGTACCTTACACGAAACGGCGATGAGGGAGAGGCATCAGAGAAGAAGAGGCTATTAACAGATTATGAGGGCGATGTAGTAGACCAGCATATTTCCGTTACACCAACAGGCAGCCGGGCTGATATCAAAGCAAAAGGATTGTGGAAAGCAGGTTTCTGGACCATTGAATTTGCAAGAAAGCTTAATACCGGTCATACGGATGACATTCAGTTTTCCCCTTCCTCCGGGAAGAAATATCTCTTTGGCATATCAATTGCCGGGCTGTACGGTGAACCTATTGATAAAACAGCTCCGCACTGGTACGGGCAGGGAAGAATTTCAGAGAATCTCTACCTCGTATTTAAATAAAAACAGCTATGAGGTTTCAATCGCTATCAATCCGCAGGATACGCTATATAGGATTCGGGATACTGGTCGGCATTATCGCCCTGATCAGTATCCTGTGGATCTCTCACATCTCTTATATTGAAGGCCGACTTAATACAATCGAGACTCGCAGAGCGCAGCTCCAGACTATTGACGCGCTTTTGACGGACTTTATCGAACTCCGCAGAGATCTCTCTTCGTTCGTGATAGAAGAGAAGACCGACGTAACCCCTCTTATAAAAGACATTAACATCATGCTCGATAATTCAGAGCAGCTGACCCCTTCAATTGAACCTGAAGAAAACTCGGAATTGATGCAAAATTTCACGAAGAAGTTAAAAGAATACAAGGTCGGGATGATGGCCTACCATCAGGAAATTCTTATACGGAAGACCGGCGAAGGCGCCCGCTCATGGGAAAGGACGCTCATAGATATTGAGAATGACACTAATGCAACAATCAGCACCCTGAAGAACAACTACCGGAACAGTATAAGCCTGCTGCAGACAGCCATATTAAAACAGGGCAAGACAGCCATGACGCTGAGCATAATAATAGGCATTGCAGGTGTCCTGTCAGCCATTGCTGTCGCTTTCCTGCTTCAGAAAACTCTTACAAAACCGATAGAAGATCTCGTTGTAGTTTCAAGAGAAGTTGCAGCCGGCGACCTCAGACAGGATATTAAAGAATCAAATGATCCTGAGATGGGGCCGCTCATAGCGAGCATTTCTACTATGGTCAAGAACCTCAGGCAGCTTGTAAGTGGTATCCGCAAGGCTTCGGTTGATATAAAGACCTCCGCAAGCGAACTGGAGCGGAATACCGTAGAAATATCCGACGGCGCGCGGCATCAGAGCAGCAATATTGACATAGTAACATTATCAGTCAGCGAAATGAATGATGTGCTTCATTCCATCAACTCTAAGGTGAAAAAATTGACGATCTCTTTGGAAGGATCAACATCCTCTACTCATGAAATGGCCGCGTCAATCAAGGAGATATCGGATTTTATTGAAAAGATGTTCGATGAAGTTGAACGGATGACCTCGTCCCTTATACAGATCAATGAAAACATGGGCAATACTCTTGATTTTCTTAATTCGCTATCTTCCTCATCCCAGCAGGCAAATGTCGGCACAAGGGACCTTAACAATTCCATTACAAATGTCGGCGTCCGCGCCAAGGAATCAAAAAGATTTGCTGAAGAAGTTTCCCGAAAAGCAAAAGATGCCGGGACTTCATCTCTCAAAAAGATGATCGAGATAAACAGAAAAAATAAGTCGCTCGTAGATAATTACAGCCGGGTCATTCAGTCATTGGGGACAAAGTCTGCCAGCGTAGGCCAGATACTGGACATAATACGCGACCTGGCAGACCGGACAAACCTGCTTTCAATCAATGCGGCCATTATATCATCTCAGGCAGGCGAACACGGTCAAAGCTTTTCAGTTATCGCCGAGGAGGTCAGAACACTCTCAACCACCACAACCGAACATGTGAAACAGATCGGGAGTGTAATTCAGTCGGTGCAGAATGAGGTCCAGGAAGCCGTAACTATGATGGATGATATTGTGGCCGGCGCTGATCTAAGCATTGAGTCTGCGATACGAGCTGAAGACGTCCTTAAGGAAATCGAAACCATTTCCTCCAGTTCTGCGAAGATGGCCGGCGATATCTCCGATGCCGTGGAAAAACAGGTATCATGGTGCGCTGAAATTTCGAAAATCGTGTTAAAGAATACCGAGCAGGTTATCAACATAAATAAAGGAGCGGATGAGCAGAAGAAAGGGAGCGATCTGATAATAACGTCTGTGGAGGAAATCAGGGATATTGCCGAGAAGTTAAAGCACAGCATGATGGAGCAATCAAAGGGCAGCGAGATCATTTCCAAGACTATCAGCGATACGCATAACTTTTCAGAAAATATAATGTCTGCAATTGATAACCTGAGCGATGCGATCACCCATGTCGTCAGCTCCTTAAATAGCATCAATAAAGTTGCAGACAGCAACCTCCATACCATGAATAATCACGACAAGATGGCAAAACACCTTGTTGAGCTTGAAAAGAGGCTCTCATCCGAGATGGAACAATTCAAGCTTCCTGCGCAGGGCGATCTCAAATGAAAATATTATTATGAAGATAGCGATAACAGGAAAAGGCGGAGTGGGCAAAACAACATTGTCAGCCCTGTTGAGTCATCTATATGCCTTGGAAGGAAAAAAAGTTATAGCTGTAGATGCAGACCCTGACGCAAACCTTGCCGCTGCCTTGGGCGTATCAAAAGAGAAGCTTGAAAAGTTACGTCCTATAGCGGAGATACCTGAATTGATAGAAGAGAGGACAGGCGCAAAGGCAGGCACTATCGGAGGGGTATTCAAGCTCAACCCTAAAGTTGACGATATACCTGAGGGATTCGGATGTAAAATTGACGGCATCACCCTCCTGATAATGGGCAAATCCAAGACAGCCTCCTCAGGATGCTACTGCCCGGAGAACGCCCTTCTGAAAAGGCTGCTGAAGCATCTTATCGTCGAGAGAGAAGAGGTTGTGATCGTAGACATGGAGGCGGGCATAGAGCACCTCACGAGGGGAACCACGGAAGGCGTTGACGCCTTTATCATCGTTGTTGAGCCCGGCCAGAGAAGCATTCAGACAGCGCTTACTGTGAAGAAACTTGCAGAAGAACTTGGAGTAAAGAAGGTCTTCGTCTCAGCCAATAAGATAAGAAACAATGATGATATACTCTTTATAAAAAAGGCCATCGGTGATATTGAGTTTATAGGCGCTATGAGTTTCAATGATGAGATAATGGAAGCTGACATTAAGGGGCTTCCGTCTTACGCGGCATCCCTAAAAGCGGTTGAAGAAGCAAAGGAAATCAAGAAGAGGCTGGAGGAAATTATTTGAAGAAGAGTCTCAGAGCGTTATTGTTAGCTAAAAGGGACAGCATCACAAAAGAGAATAAGAAAATTAAAGATAGCGCGATCAGAAAAAGGCTCTTTTCTCTTGAATATTTCAAAGAAGCAAAGACAATATTATTCTACGCATCCTTCCGCTCTGAAGCAGAGACACTAAAGGCGATACAAAATACTCTCAAACTTAATAAAAGAGTTGCCCTGCCCGTTGTTGATACGGAACACAAACAACTGAAGCTCTATGAAGTTCATGACATCTCAGAACTTTCGCCCGGATACATGGGCATTCCTGAGCCTGTTGCTGTCAGAGCGCTGAACATAAGTTTGAATGAGATCGATATAGAGATAATTCCGGGAATAGGCTTTGACCCTAAGGGCAACCGCCTCGGATACGGTTCAGGCTATTACGATAAACTCCTCAGTCACAAATCAAAAAGGCTCTCAAAAACCAAAGGCCGCATAACAACAATAGCCCTCGCCTTTGAAGAGCAGATCGCAGAGAAAATCCCCTCAGAACCGCATGACATAAGAGTTGATCTGATAGTTACAGACAAGAGATTGATCCGCTGTAAGGATTAATGTTCAATGTCTGAATTCAGATGAAAAATCAAAATGTTAAACAAATATAGCGCTCTATACAAATCAGGGACGATTTCTCAATATTCCTTTGCAAAATGATTTTTAATCCGTTATGCTTTTGGTGTTATACAGAACTATATAATCAATGGTATATATTAAGTTATGAAATGTCCAAAGTGTAATAACTATATTGAATGGTATAAGGTTTTAAGACTTAGCCGATGGACGTCAATAGAATGCTCAAGATGCCATTCGCTTTGCAATAGCAAATTAGATATTCAATCAATTTTTATATTTCTGTTCACTAGTACCGGAGTAATAGGTGCTTCATTAATTGCTTCATTTTTTATTGTTTATTGGGGAATCACATCTGGAATTATCATCGGAATTATTTTAGCATTGTTGTGGTTGGTTATTAGCGCTTATGTGGATGCCAAAACTATTCGGCTTGCCCCGGTTGAAAAACAGCAGGGAATCAAAGCAATATTAGGCCACAAATACATAAAAAAGATAAACACAATATTTAAACCGCTTCTGGACTTTAACTCAGTCAGTATTGTATTCATCCTCATCATCATCTTCTTCTTCCTCGTCTTTAAAGTGCGTCCAATCCGTATTATAAGCCGTAAGTTCCAGATTATGATAAGCACTGCATGGATATAAATAAAGATGATAAATATAATGACTAATAAAATAATAATTACCCTGTTGCCTCACATAAGAATCGATACAAAATGATATACGTTGCCTCATGTAAAAATCTATACAAAAGGTATAGTTCATCAGGCAGCCTTTTTCTTCTTTGGAGATCGTTTTTGAGCGTTCAATCTGTATAACTCTTGC
>JACRPZ010000052.1 GCA_016222905.1 Nitrospirota bacterium | reverse complement strand
TTTCGGTATTACCGCGTCGTATATATAGCTGTAGAAACTGACCTGCCCGTAATCCTTCTTTATCATCGTCCCTCCTGACTTTATGTTTGCTTTATTTATGCAAACTTAATGCCAGTCTTTTTCAGCAGTCTCAATTTGTAGTTCAGTATGAAACGGTGATCTTAGGAGAATGGCGATCGGTAGTTCGGTATGACACAGCGCATGGCTTTGCGCATAAGGACGTGATGAAGGCAAATGGCGAGATAGTAAAGCAACCTCTCTTCTTTGAGACTTATAACCTTGCGTTTACCCATGCCACGCTTGATTTAAAGATGAATTGGAGGCAATATAAAGAAAGCCTCGAAAAGGAGTTAAAGAAATGACCAAAGATGAAGTTATCAAAAAGAATCTGGATCTTCACTCGGAATGGATGAAGTACACATTTGAGAATCCTGATGTGTTTGACAGGATTCCTAAAGGCGCTGTTCTCGTGATTCTGCCGGAGGATGATAAAGAACTATATGCTGAGAATTACAGCGTTCTTGAAGAAAACAAGAGGAAGGGCATACCTGTTTTTGTCGTCACAATGAAGATGCCGAAGCCACAGATAACGAACATCGAGATTATCGCAGCATAAAACCCCATTGTTTTTAGGCAGATAGTGCTTTGTGAAAGTTGCGAGCAAGGTTGAGGGCTAAATATTAACAAGTAAGTCTGCCCCTGCCTTCCCGGCAGTGTTATTTGAATTGATATTTCCCCCTGCCTCTGAATTCCAGGATGCCTTTATTGCGGAGGATTTGTAACTGCTGGCGGATTTTGGGGCGGATGTGTTTGTTGTCGGGATGGAGTTTTTGAAGCTGTTCATCAAAGTCATAAACTTCATTCAACGAGAATTCCCGTTTGCCGAGTTCTCTTACCATCTTCAATACATCTGCTGTCCAGCCTCTTGAATCAAATTTCTTTTCTGATAAGAATCTGAACCTGTCATAATGCACCCTTACTGTTTCAGGACTTAAAATTTTCTTCTCCCTGATAATCGGTATCTTTCCGTCAAGAGGGATTTCCCTTAAAACAATGTTGCAGCCGACCCACCCCGCGCGGCGAGCATTTTGCGAAAGAGGTTTACGCGCCTCTATGCAGGAAAGCGTAAGAAAATACCGGGGAACTATTAATAAATTTTCGGCGCAGTAATTTTGTGAATTGTAATGAAGAAGAAAGAGGTTTGGGGTCTTATTCCGTTTAATCGAATCAATCATAGGCCCGTAGGCAGAATCCAAAACCTTATCCCCTAACGGTTTACTCTGGCTTTTTAACTGGTAGGTTTCAGAACAATCGCTACATATAAAATCAATAACTTTTGTATTGTCACGAGATGTTTTTAAACTGGATTGTTTACAAGAGGGACAAAACAGATTCCTTGCAGCCCAATCTTCTGTTAGCACCCTCGCTACTTGCGATAGACTTTTGTAACCTTCAGCCTTATCCCTGTCAAAACATAAATTCATACAATCCTCTTGAGTTCGGAATGACGCTATTTTACCACTTTTTAAAATGATACTTATAGTCTATTGACTTTTTGATCCGATTCGATCAAAGATCGATCAATATAAGGCTCACAGGCGGTTTTCTTTCTGCGCAAATAATGACTTGAAATAATTAATACGATCGAGGATCGTCTTGAGAGCCTATTTAGAACTTCAAGCAGGCGGCGGTGGGTGTAAAAAGGCTTCGACCTAAAAGCTTTGACCTTGAATGCACCACAGTTTGGTCTTTTCCTAAAAGAGGAAACTGGGCAACCCACAGATCTGACTATAGGGGCAACTGGTCGCCGCAGGTCGTGAGAAATCTTCTTTTGCGGTACTCAAATGAAGGAGGAACTGTTCTTGACCCGATGGTCGGCGGAGGCACAACTTTGATTGAATGCAAACTGACCGGAAGAAAAGGAATCGGCATTGATATAAACCCTAATGCGATAAAGATTACTCAGGAGAGATTGAATTTTGATTATCTTTATGCTCAACCTCAGAATTGTTTCGTCGGAGACGCCAGGCATCTTGAAGCTATTGGAGATGATTCAGTTGATTTAATACTAACTCACCCGCCTTACGCAGACATTATCAAATATTCTGAAGGCAAAATTGAAGATGATATTTCCAATATTCATTTGATAGATTCTTTTTGTAATGAGATAGAAAAAATCGCCAGCGAATGTTACAGGATTTTAAAGCCGGAGAAGTTCTGCGCCATCCTCATCGGCGATACGAGAAGAAAGAAGTTCTACATTCCCCTTGCATTTAAAGTCATGGAAAGATTTTTAAATGCAGGTTTTGCTTTGAGAGAGGACATCATAAAAGTCCAGCACAACTGTAAGGCAACAGGTTTTTGGGTAAAGAAATCTAAGGAGTACAACTTTCTTTTGATAATGCACGAACATCTGTTTGTATTTTACAAAACAGTGCCAAAGTCCACAGTGCCGTAGCTAAAAGCCAGTCGCAGTTGAACGGCTAAGTTATTATTTTGCGGGTGTTATTGTTTAGCCACCCCATCCTATGCTGATAATTATGGCATCTTCGGTACAGACCTCTTTGCAGGTTCCGCAGTCAATGCAATAGGAAGACCTGATAGGCAAGCTCTTGCCATCAGACATCTCATAACACTTAACAGGGCAGGCGGTTATGCAATCCCCACACCCGTGCATTTGTCCCAGTCCACTAAAGCTATAAACACCAGCCTTCACCTCTTCATTAACCCAACAAATGTATTTAAATAAAACCACAGAGTTCACAGAGGCATTTTTGATTTTTAAAAAACCTTTATTTCCATGCAATTCTCTCAATATATTTCCGCTTCTGATAGTTTTGCATATTTAAGGTTCACTGCAACATGACATACATCATATCCCCGAATATTTATCTGATGGCAGAAAGATGGTATTCAGCAACAGGTCAAGCCGTGTTAATTCAATCAAATCTGTTATTATCTATTAGTTATGGTACACATGGGTATATTAGTAACATTCTTGGGAACTCTTGTCGGGGTCGCTGTATTAGCTGCTTTCATAGCAGGTTTTTTTATTTGGGTAGGTTCAAAACTGGCAGGAATCAATAATACAACTATAGGAAAATCAGTTTTAGCTGCGATTGCGTGTAGCCTTTCTCTATGGTTCATTACGGGTGTTTTCTTCTTTAATCCAATTATCGGATTTTTTATAGGACATTTAATATGCCTATGGATAATAAAAAATATTTTTGAGACTACTTTCGGCAAAGCATTGTTAGCGTGGATTTTTCATTTTGCAGCACAAGTTATTGCAATCATCATTGCTATAGCGACTTTTGCAACGGGATTAATGGCAATGTTCATGGTTTTCTAAACCGAGAGTAGCTGCTTTTACGCATTCCTTCTAACCTTAAACTAAGAAAATAGGGGAGGCAAGCGCCTCCCCAACTTTAATACATCGATGTTTCGCTCTCGGTTGAATCTATGCTATGTTCACGCAGACGCAGCAGCCGCTTTCTTTTTTGCGCCGGTACTTTTCCTGAATAGAAGCTTATCTCCTTCCATTGCAGCCTCCACAACATCTCCGGCCCTGAATGTACCGTCAAGGATCTTTGCCGCAAGCGGGTTCAGTATCTCCTTCTGGATCGCCCTCTTAAGCGGCCTCGCGCCATAGGAAGCGTCATACCCTACCTCTGCAAGAAACGCCTTTGCCTTGTCATCAAGCACAATATCTATATTTCTCTCTTTCAGGTAATGTTTCATCCTGTTAATTTGAATATCAACTATCTTCATCAGAAGCTCTTTATTAAGCGCATGGAATATTATTATCTCATCCAGCCGGTTCAGGAACTCGGGCTTGAAGAATGCCTTGAGGTCATCCATTACGCCCTTGCGTATCTCGTCATCATTAGTCCACTCTGTCATCATCTCCTGGATATGACGGCTGCCGATGTTTGAGGTCATTATTACAACCGTATTCCTGAAGTCAACTGTTCTTCCATGTCCGTCCGTAAGCCTTCCGTCATCAAGAAGCTGAAGCAGAACATTAAAGACCTCCTGATGCGCCTTTTCAACCTCATCAAAGAGGATAACAGCATACGGCCTTCTCCTTATAGTCTCGGTCAGCTGCCCTCCTTCATCATAGCCGACATAACCCGGAGGAGCGCCTATTAATCTTGATACCGTATGCCTCTCCTGATATTCGGACATGTCAACCCTGACCATTGCGTTCTCATCATCAAAGAGAAACTCTGCAAGCGCCCGAGCAAGCTCTGTCTTGCCGACTCCTGTTGGCCCGAGGAAGATAAAAGATCCGATGGGCCTGTTCGGGTCTTGTATGCCGGCACGCGCCCTTCTCACCGCATCGGAAATCGCCCTTATCGCCTCTTCCTGTCCGACCACCCTGAGTGCCAGCCGCTCTTCCATCTTCAACAGCTTCTGCACCTCTCCCTCAAGCATCCTGCTGACGGGAATGCCGGTCCATTTAGAAACTATCTTTGCAATATCCTCTTCATCCACCTCTTCCCGGAGCATCCTGTTCTTTCCCTGCTCTTCTGAAACCTTTTTATTCTCAGCCTCAAGCCTCTTCTTAAGCTCGATGAGCTTTCCGTATTTCAGCTCGGAAGCTTTGTTCAGGTCTCCCTCCCTCTCCGCCTTTTCAGCTTCGGTCTTTGCCCTCTCAATCTCTTCCTTGATGCCGCTTATCTTGACTATTGATTCTTTCTCCCTAAGCCATTGGCTCTTCAGAACATCTCTCTTTTCAGTGAATTCAGCTACATCCTTCTTAATTTTCTCAAGCCGCGCTTTTGAGGCCGCGTCTTTCTCCTTCATCACGGCCTGCTTTTCGATCTCATGCTGTCTCAGCTTTCTTTCAAGTTCATCAAGCTCAACAGGCATGCTGTCTATCTCCATCTTAAGCCCTGATGCCGCCTCGTCAATAAGGTCGATCGCCTTGTCAGGCAGGAACCTGTCCGATATATATCTGTTGCTCAGCACAGCGGCTGAAACAAGCGCGGAATCTTTGATCCTAACGCCGTGATGGATCTCATAACGCTCCTTTAATCCTCTCAGTATGGAGATCGTGTCATCCACGCTCGGCTCCTGCAGATAAACAGGCTGAAACCTTCTTTCAAGCGCCGGGTCCTTCTCTATATACTTTCTGTATTCATTTAAAGTGGTCGCTCCTACACATCTGAGATCACCTCTTGCAAGTGCAGGCTTGAGCATATTGGAAGCGTCAATCGCACCCTCGGCAGCGCCGGCTCCGACCACAGTATGAAGCTCGTCAATAAAGAGGATGATGCGCCCCTGCGCTTCCTCAACCTCCTTTAATACCGCCTTGAGCCTCTCTTCAAATTCTCCCCTGTATTTTGCGCCTGCAACGAGCGCACCCATATCAAGCGAAACAACCCTTTTGTCTTTTAGACTGTTCGGCACATCTCCTGATGTTATCCTCTGCGCAAGTCCCTCGGCAGCAGCTGTCTTGCCGACACCCGGCTCGCCAATCAGAACAGGGTTGTTCTTCGTCCTTCGTGAGAGCACCTGAATGATCCTCCTGATCTCATCATCCCTTCCGATTACGGGATCGAGCTTCCCTCTCTTCGCAAGCTCTGTCAGGTCCTTCGCGTATTTCTTTAGCGCCTGGTATTTGTCCTCCGGTGTCGGGTCTGATACACGCTGAGAGCCCCTTATCTCACGCATTGTTGAAAGCACTTTATCAACAGTAATTCCAGACTTCTTGAGGATCTTTTCGGACCTGTTCTTTGTCTTCAAAATTCCCAGAAGCAGATGCTCCACACTCACAAAATCATCCTTGAGATGCTCTGCCTCTTCAAACGCCTTCTCAAAGACATTCTTTAATTCCTGTGTTACATAAAGCTGCCCGACAGCTGTTGATCCTAAAACCTTTGGAAACTTCTCTATCTCTGTTTCTATCTCTTTCTTAAGCGCGTTTAAATCCGCGCCAAGCATCCTGATGATCTCGAGAACTATCCCGTCTTCAATCAGAATATGTAGCAAGTGTTCCACATCAACCTGCTGATTGCCCTTTTGCTCCGCAAGCTGCTGCGCCTTCTGTACAGCCTCCTGGCTCTTTACCGTAAACTTATCCATCCTCATTCCGTCTACCTCCTAATTCTACTAATGTAAAGGATAATCTCCTTGAGCGGCTTTTTTCGCTAAAAGCGAAATCCTCGGAGCCTCGGTTGCTCGGGGCGAGAATGAGCGAGAGGAGGTTGTCCTTTGCGTTCTCATCACTCTTCCTTAAACATCTCTTCAAGTCTCTTCTCAAACTCGCTTCTTACATCCCTTTCAAGATGGCCCATCATCTCTTCCATCTCCCTGTGTATCGCTTCAAGCCTGTGCCTCATCCTCAGGATTATATCCACACCTGCCCTGTTCACGCCGAGATCTTTCGTAAGGTTCAATATCATCCTTATGCGTTTCAGGTCATCTGCCGAGTAATGCCTTGCGCCTGACACCCTTTCAGGGCGTATAAGCCCTTCTCTCTCATAAATCCTGAGCGTCTGCGGATGTATATGAAACATCTCACAGACAACACCAATCATAAATAACGGGCGTTTTCTTTCATCCATATCAGCACTCGTTTAACCCGACAAATGCATTACGAAAAATGCAGGTGTTGTGAAAGAAGATAATTTTCGATACCTTAATCACAATATTCACCAACCTGAGCGCACGCTATATTTATTTAACGCCTCATGCATATATTTCAATAAATTCATCGAGTTAATTATCTGATTGAGCAATATCTGCATTTTTCAGATTAATCGGATTTAAAATTATTTTTTCTTGTACGCCTTTTCAATCTCAGCCAAAGCCTCTCTTGTGCTCTCTGTCACATCTTTAGGCACAACTATCTTTACAACCGCAAATTCATCACCTTTATTTCCGGTCTTCCTGTCAGGAATACCCTTCCCTTTCAGTTTAAATTTCCTTCCGCTGTCCGTGCCTGCGGGCAGTGTCATAGAAACGGTGCCGTCAAGAGTTGGGACATTAATCTTTCCTCCAAGAACAGCCTCGCTAATAGTGACCGGTACATCCACATAAATATCATCGTTTACCCTTTTAAAGGCCGGGTGTTCGCTGACAGTCAGGTTAATATATAAATTGCCGGATCGTCCTCCCCTCGTCCCTGCGCCGCCTTTGCCGCTGAGCTTCAGCCTTGTGCCGGTATCGGCGCCGGGAGGGATTTTTACATTCAGGGATTCATCAGCCATTATGCTTCCATTGCCGCCGCAAGCCTTACACGCCTTTGTTATTATCTTGCCTCTGCCGCCGCATGAAGGACACGGCTGACTTACATTAAAGAACCCTCTGCCCTGCCTAATCGCTCCTGAGCCTTTACACGTAGAGCATGTCTGAGATTCCTCAGCGCCGCTGCCTCCGCACTGCGTGCAGGATACCTCTCTTCTCAATGAGAGAGGCTTGGTCACTCCTTTATACGCCTCTTCCAGAGAAATATTAAGAGCCGTTAAAAGGTCAGCCCCGGTTGTCGGTCTCTCCCTTTGCTGGAAACCGCCCAAGAAATCGGAAAATATGTCCTCGGCTCCTTCAAAACCGCCGCCAAAGCCTCTTGTATCAAACCCGTCAAATCCATGAACACCCTCAAAACCTTCTTTTCCGAACTGGTCATATTGCTCTCTCTTCTTGGCGTCGCTGAGAATCTGATACGCCTCATTTATATCCTTAAATTTCTGCTCAGACGCCTTATCCCCCGGGTTCACATCAGGATGATATTTTCGTGCAAGCTTCCTGTATGCCTTCTTTATCTCCTGCGGAGAAGCGTCCTTCTTTACTCCAAGAAGTTCATAAAAATCTTTTGTTTCAGTCGCCATTTTTCTCTCTCTACCAGATTGACTTTAGATGTCTTTATTATATCGCTTGATACGGTTCATGTCAAGTTACTTGTCTGTTGCTATATAACTCAATCTGCTATATACAAATTCTATCACTCAATCACCTCATTTGCAAGGAGTTGTTTATCTTATTTTTCATGTGGTTACAAGAAACTTTGCTGGACTATTTTGGGAACCTGCTATATAATTCACAAAAGGAGATTATATGTTCTTCAGAGTTATCCCTTTAATATTGGCTTCGCTAATGCTTAGCGCCCACTTCTACAGGCATTGGAACTATCCCTTGATGATAGTAAGTTTGTTAGCGCCGTGCCTCCTTCTTATAAAAAGACGCTGGGGACTGATCGCGGTGCAGTCTTTCGCAGCCTTTGGAGGAGTGGTTTGGACACTTACGATTATCGATATTGCAAAGGAGCGGATGGCGACGGGACAACCATGGGGCAAAATGGCAATGATACTTGGCGCAGTGGCACTCTTTACAGCGGCTTCAGGTTTGATACTTAATGCAAAGAAGATAAAAGAGAAGTATCCACCCAAACATTAGTTTAAGACCTCTTCGATATCCACTGACCATTTGCCGCCGCCTCTAATCATAAGCGCTAATGCAAGCGCAATGGCCAAAATATGAAATTCAAATCCTTCGCCTTGTTGACTGCTTGACCAGTTCATAAAGAAACCATTCGGCAGGTGAACCATAACTATTGCAACGGACATAACGCATGCAATGCCGAAAGCAGCTATCCGCGTCAGACATCCGGTAATCAAAGCAACCGATCCGAGTGATTCAGCCATGATAGCAAGAAACGCAAAGAAGACAGGAATCCCCATCTTATCGGTAAACATACTCATGGTCCCGGTGAACCCGTAGCCGCCGAACCATCCAAAAACCTTTTGAGCACCGTGAGGGAAGAAGACAATGCCAAGCAAAACTCTCATAATAAGGCCTGCCAGATCATTCTCTGTCTGCAATAATCTCTTAAACATAATCCACCTCCTCTTATTGAGGTTGCTGAAAGACTTTGTAGAGCATGAAAATATCACCCTTCCTTAAATCCCTCCCCTCAAGGGAGGGAAACTTTCTGTCCCTCGCCCCTTGGGAGAGAGAGCTGGGAGAGGGGTATTTTCGGAGCAATGACACGAAATAATTTTTTCATCTCCTTAAAAATTATACTATTAAATTATGCGTTTTTTCATCATGCTGAGCCAGCCGAAGCATCAGTTCCTGCCTTATTGCATATGACCGCAAACACTTGCTTTGCCTTGACAACCAGCTTCTAAAAAGATTTAAATAATAGACATTAACTTAAGGAGGCGACAATTATATGAAGAGAAGAAACTATCTGTTTACATCCGAATCTGTAACAGAAGGACACCCTGACAAGATTGCGGATCAGATATCAGACGCGATCCTTGACACGATTTTAGCCGAGGATAAGAACGCGAGAGTTGCATGTGAAACCATTCTTACAACAGGGCTTGCGTTTGTTGCAGGCGAAATCACAACAACATGTTATGTTGATATCCCGACAGTAGTGCGGGAGACCATCAGGGATATAGGTTATACAAGGGCAAAGTACGGTTTTGATTATGAGACATGCGCTGTCATAACATCAATACATGAGCAGTCTCCTGATATAGCCATGGGCGTTGACCCCGGAGGCGCAGGGGATCAGGGCTTGATGTTCGGGTTCGCCTGCAATGAGACACCTGAATTAATGCCGATGCCTATTATGCTGGCGCATAAGCTTGCCATGAAACTCACAGAAGTCAGAAAGAAGGATGTTCTCCCGTATCTCAGGCCTGACGGCAAGACTCAGGTTACTATTGAGTATAAAGAAGGAAAGCCTCACAGGGTTGATACTATTGTTGTATCTTCGCAGCACAGCCCTGATATTACCCTTAAAGAGATGAGAGAAGACATTATTGAGAAGGTTATAAAACCGGTTGTTCCAAAAAAACTTCTTGATGAAGAGCATATCACATACCACATTAACCCCACTGGCCGTTTTGTTGTGGGCGGCCCCATGGGCGACACAGGCTTGACGGGCAGGAAGATAATCGTTGACAGTTATGGCGGTGTCGGCAGTCACGGCGGAGGCTGTTTCTCCGGCAAGGACCCCTCAAAAGTTGACCGCTCTGCTTCATACATGGCAAGGTATGTTTCAAAAAATATAGTTGCCTCCGGACTGGCCGACAGGGTAGAATTTCAGATCGCATACGCGATCGGCGTTGCCGAACCTGTCTCAATACTCGTTGATTCATTCGGCACAGGCAGGATCCCTGATAATGAAATAGAGAAAATCGTCAGGAACAATTTCGACCTCACTCCAAAAGGCATAATGAAGAAGCTCAACCTGCGGAGGCCGATCTTTAAGAAGACCGCTGCTTACGGACACTTCGGGAGGAGCTTGCCGGAATTTACATGGGAAAAGACTGATATGGCTGAGAAGCTGAAGAAGGCTGCGAAGGGTAAATAAAGGAGGAAGCAAAGATGGCAGTTTCAACCGTAGCAAAGAAGATCAATGACTACAAAGTTGCCGACATAAGTTTGGCTGACTGGGGCAGGAAAGAGATAGAGATAGCTGAAAAAGAGATGCCCGGTCTTATGTCAATAAGAAAGAAGTTCTCTTCTGAAAAACCATTAAAAGGGGTGAGGATATCAGGCTCTCTCCATATGACCATTCAGACGGCTGTCCTTATTGAGACCCTTGTTGAGATAGGAGCTGATGTAAGATGGGCAAGCTGCAACATCTTTTCAACGCAGGACCATGCGGCAGCGGCGATAGCAGCGGCAGGCGTGCCTGTCTTCGCATGGAAGGGAGAGACGCTTGAGGAATACTGGTGGTGCACTGATAAGGCATTGGCCTTTCCGGGAGGCAAAGGCCCCCAGCTGATCGTTGACGACGGCGGCGATGCCACTCTCTTCATTCACAGGGGATATGAAGCGGAAAATAATGCGGCTATTCTCGATATCCCGACAGACAATCATGAACTGCAGATAATCAACAGCCTCTTAAAAAAGATCCTTGTTGAGGACAACAAAAGATGGCATAAGGTTGTGCCTGAATGGAAAGGCGTAAGCGAAGAGACCACAACAGGGGTACACAGGTTATATGAGATGATGAATAAAGGGACTCTCCTTGTTCCCGCGATCAATGTTAACGACTCTGTCACGAAATCCAAATTCGACAACCTCTACGGATGCAGGGAGTCTCTTGCCGACGGCATCAAGAGGGCTACGGATGTCATGCTGGCAGGCAAAGTCTCTGTTATCTGCGGCTACGGGGATGTAGGCAAGGGATGCGCCAAGTCATTGAAGGAATACGGCTCAAGGGTCATTGTTACGGAGATTGACCCTATCTGCGCGCTTCAGGCCGCGATGGAAGGTTATCAGGTTGCCACTGTTGAAGACACTCTAGGCGAGGGAGACATCTATGTGACGACTACCGGCAATATGGATATTATTAAGATCGAGCATATGTCCAAAATGAAGGACCAGGCCATTGTCTGTAACATCGGACACTTTGATAACGAGATACAGGTGAACAAACTGAACGCGTATCCGGGCATCAAGAAAGTCAATATAAAACCGCAGGTAGACAAGTATGTTTTCCCTGAGGGACATTCCATCTTCCTTCTTGCTGAAGGCAGGCTGGTAAACCTCGGCTGCGCCACAGGCCACCCTTCATTCGTAATGTCAAACAGCTTTACCAACCAGACACTTGCTCAGATAGACCTCTGGAAGAATAAGGATGTTTATCAAAAGAAGGTTTATCGCCTTTCCAAACAACTGGATGAGGAAGTTGCAAGACTCCATCTGGATAAGATAGGCGTTAAGCTGACGAAGCTTACAAAAGAGCAGGCAGACTACATCGGAGTTCCTGTTGAAGGCCCTTACAAAGCGGAGCATTACAGGTATTAAATAAAAGGCACAAAGAAATATATTGCTTTAATAGAGGTTCTCAGATATTTTTGAGGACCTCTATTGTTTTTTGGATCACATCTCTGTTCCACATTATTGAGACATGGTTCGCGGGAAAATTATAGTGACTGGAACTCCACGGCATCACCGAACTCTCAGCTGAAACAAGGGCATCACCCTTCCCGGGTGTGAGCTCTTCAAGCTGCAGGGAAGACGGCAATAATTTTATCAGCGAATCAGGAATCTCTATGAGAGGTTTT
Source organism: Nitrospirota bacterium (assembly GCA_016222905.1). Taxonomy (GTDB): domain Bacteria; phylum Nitrospirota; class Thermodesulfovibrionia; order UBA6902; family UBA6902; genus JACRPZ01. The sequence goes on along the minus strand of JACRPZ010000052.1, from coordinate 18,980 downwards.
GGATAAAACTCACTTCCATTCTTTTCCCATTGATAAACGGTCAGGAGCCTTGGTTCTGTTCCGCCAAAGGAAAGATATTTTATCCCTTTTATCGGGGAATCCTTCAGACCTTTGAAAAAATCAGAGCCGGGCATTAGCTCTTTCAGCGCCTCTCCAATGAGAAAATCGGTGGTTTTACTGACGGTCTCAATGATCATACCTTGTTTTTCCTCAGGCATAATCCCTTTCAGCACAACTGCCAGCGGGGAGAGATATCCTGCTATCTTTGAGATAGAACTGCCTGAATGAGGCGATGCGATGGTTATCAGGGCCTTTATCCCTGGAGGCCTTACTTCCATCAACTTCCTTGCTATAAGGCCGCCCCTGCTGTGGCCTATCAATGCCGCAGGACTTCCCGGGAAAAGCTCGTCCGCCCTGGCAACTATATCCTTAAGCTCTAAAACTGCCGCATCTATATGGCCTACCGGTCTCTTCTGGCTCCATGTAATCAGATTATACCCTTCGTCCTTGAGAACAGACCAAATGTTGTCTATCTTATCGGGAAGATCACCTATTGTGAGCTTATTTATCCCTATTGAAATGCGCGGAAGAGGCGCTTCTGCAGCAAGTATCTTGAGCCGAAAGTTATTGGCAAGAAGCTTCGTGTGGATGGGGTCTGTCCATATTCCCTTGTCTACTCCGAGGCCGTGGATCAGGATTGCGAGAGGTTTATTGCTTTCACCCTTATGAATGGATATATCTAATTCCACTTAGGAGATTTTGATCTTTTCGAGATTGCCGTCATTTTTCAGATATACAACATCTGTAATCTGCGAATTCCTGATCATGCGCTCACATAGCTTGCAAGGTTTTCCATTGGCAAAGCTCCCGTCCTCTTCAAAGCCCGCAATATAGATTGTCGCAGACTTCATTCTCTCCGGCGGGGCATTGATAACCGCATTCTGCTCGGCATGAACAGCTTCGCATAATTCATACCTTTCGCCCGAAGGGATATTCTGCTCTTTTCTGATGCATTTGTTAAGGTCAATGCAGTTCTCGATCCCGCGCGGCGCTCCGTTATATCCGGTGCTTATGATCACATTGTCCTTCACAATCACCGCCCCGTACTTTCTGCGCATGCAGGTGGCCCTTGATGACACAACCTTTGCTATCTCTATAAAGTAATTTTCCCAATCAGGCCGCATAGGGTTCTCCTTCATTAACGTCAATAATTATAACAGAGATATGATAGGAAAGTTGTGTAACCAAATCTCTTTTCTCTGTGTTATGCTTAATAAGTATTTCAACCATATAAACCATAATCATGAACCCTCTTGAAATTTACAAAAGACTGCCGGGGATAAACTGCGGAAAGTGTACCGCAAAGACCTGTATGGCATTTGCAATGAAGATGGCGAAGAACGAGGTCTCACTTTCCGAATGTATTAAGATCACGGAACAGGGGAAGAATGAGCTTGAAGCCATGCTCTCCAAGGCAGACCTGAGCGACTGGAAGGACAAATTTCTCAAAGAACTGCTTAGTGATATGGCGAAAAAAGATCTCGCCTCTGTTGCCGAAGGGATAGGCGCTTTAACTGAAGGCGGCATACTCAAGATAAAGTACATGGGCAAAGATATTACAGTCACGAACTCAGGTTTTAATGAGGAACTTGGCATATGGGACAAACTGATGGTCCTAATGTATGTAAGAAACGCAGGGAAGGCGGCACTGACCGGGAAATGGGTGGCATTCAGGGACTTAAAGGATGGCTCCCTTAAATCCATAGGTTTCAAGGAAAGCTGCGAAGCTCCTCTGGCGAAAGTTTTTGACGCAGATCAGGAAGGCGTCATAAAGAGACTGCTTGCCAATGGCGCAGAGAAGGTGAGCGGATTTACAACGGAGCACAGCTACAAAGTATATCCGCTTCCCAAAATCCCGTTTATGATTTTGCTATGGCCTGCGGAGGAAGATTTTGAGCCTGCATGCAGTATACTGCTCGATTCAACAGCCGCGGAATTCCTTGATGTGGAGGCGTTGCTCTTCCTCGGACAGGCACTGGTGAGCAGGTTAAAGAGATGAAGACTGTTTTAATCCTTTGCTGTTATAAGAGTTGTGTACCCTTCCTGAGCAAGCTGCTCCGCAAGTGAAAGAGCGTTGTCGCGTTCCTTAAACTCCCCTATCCTTACCCTGTAGAATTTATGTTCGCCTTTCAGGAATGTTGTTATGTAAACGTTGCTGTATTTAAGCTCAAGCCCCTGCTTAAGCCTGTACGCATTTGTCTGCTCTATGAATGCGCCGACCTGGATCGTCAAAGCTCCGGCTGGTAGAGAAGGAGAAAACTCGACCCTTTTTGCATAGCGCATCTCTCTTCCGAGACGTTCTATCCTGACTTTGCCGACGCCTTTTAAATCAAAACCAATCTCCTTTGCCGCTCCGTAAGAGAGGTCAAGGTCTCTCCCTGAAACAAACGGCCCCCGGTCGTTTACAAGCACCTCAACCGATCTATTGTTGTCAGGGTTAGTAACGCGCAGCCTTGTGCCGAAGTCCATTGTCTTGTGAGCGGCTGTCAGGCCGTACATGTCGAATCTTTCTCCAGACGAAGTCGGCCTTCCGTGAAAATCCTTTCCGTACCATGAGGCAGTGACATAGCCTTCTCTTGAGGGATAGTAGTCAACAGAGGCGCAGGAGGAGAGGAGGATGGCGAAGATGGTGAGTGATATGAATTTCTTTAACGTATTGAGTGTAACCATAAGTTTGGTAGTGTCATTCCCGTGAAAATGGGAATCCAGAGCCTTGTATCCATATTTTATTTTCCTGTAACATAGTGATTTATTTTGTTTTTAGAAATTCATCTATTTGTTTCTTATCCAACTTTCCTTTAAGATTAATTAAACTTGCACTGCTTTCTTCCCTGACACTTTGAGAAATAGCACTTTTTGTCAATGTAATCAATTCTGAAGTTATATCAGCAGAATAGTTGGGAATAGCTTCAAATTCTTTAAGCAATTCAATGCCGAATAAATTTATATTCTCACTATTTTTTAAATCAAGCATCCGTTTAATAAGTCCTGCTAAATCTGACCACTCGCCATCAGTCCATAATTCCCTGTAACCGAGCAAAGCTTTCAATGATTCACTAAAGTTCAATATTTCATCTTGGTTTTTGTCACAAAGATCACGCGTTATGTTATTAAGGGATGTTTTAAAAATCGTTTGCCCTAAGGTTCTAATTTTGTCGAAGTTGATAACTGCGACTTTTCTAATCGTAGGATTATCCTTAATCACACAACCCATGAATCGTGAAATGATAGAACTTCTTTCTGCCTCTGGTATATGCTGCAATAAAGTTATCAGCACTTCCGAGAATTGTGTAAGGTTGGCCTCATTTGCATCAGTTTCAATTTTGCTGATCATATGATTACATATCTCAAGAACGAAAGCTTCGCCCAATGGTGGCGCGTATTTAAATATTTCTTCCTTCCATTGTTGCAATAAAGTATTGTTCTGGTAAATTTGAATTAAAGCCTTCTTTAACTTTTCTACCCCAATAATATCTTTTTTCTCAAAGCAAAAAACAAATAATGATTTAATTCTCCCATCGGGGTTATTTAATCTTTGCATGATTAAATTATCGAACAAATATTTAACATATCGTTCCCTAAATTTAACAAAATATGGAGTTTCCTGATATTCAAGAATAAAATTATCAATGTTCTCTATATCTTTATATTGCAGGGTATGATTTGCCAGCCGTTGTGAAACACGATCACTAAAATCGCTTTGAACTGTCGTATTACTTGTTGATGCAGCAGCCACTAAAATTACCTTAATTGAATCAAGTTTCCCATTAATCTCGCTGCATCTGTCATAAAAACTAGTAGCATAATTGCCGATGGGCTCTGCCATTGTCTCAAATAGCCAAGCTGGCATATCGAGAATTGATTGAAAACAAAAGTTTATTAAAGGTGTGTACTTTGCATCGGAACTATATTGGGCTAAGATCGAATTTATTTTATCAGAAAATTGTTTTGTTAACCTACCATTCCACCATTCAAAAACAATATTTCTTTTCAGACTATTTAGTGCTATTTTTGCATTGTCTGTTTTGGAATCAATGCCATTAATCATATCGCTTAACAATTTATCATTTAGAATAAGAGGTTGCCCTTTTTTAATTTCTTCCTCGTCTGGAACTTTTATTTGTTCAATGATTTTTAAATATGTTTCCTCATTTTCCCTTTTTGAGAACCAGGTCTCGAAAACTTCTTGGAAACTATTTTCATATAATGCACTGGGATATTCCATGAAAACATTGTAAGCATAAAAATTGTTTATAATATCAGACACTTTTGGGTTCTCGCCTGCCATTGTTTTTGCTTCTTCTCGAAGATTGTCAGCTATCCTTTTAATCCAATTAGACCCAGCAAGTCTCGCAGAAACAAAAATATCATTAATATCATATTCATGAAGTTTTAGTTTAATTAAATAGGGCAAAAGTTTTTTAGAAAAAACGGTCTTTTGCTCATCGTTAAAGAAATCGCCCTTTGCAAGAGTGAGGCAGCAAGTTATAATATTTGTTAGGAAAAGCCGATCGGCTTTCATTAGCATGTCATTCTCTATCAGGTCAATCAAACTGCGTTTTTCTTCATTTGAAGAAATTTCGGAAAGAATTTCTTTTATAAGTTCCTCTTTATTCTTAAGGATTGCATTTGTAAGCTCCGCCCCTCTTGGTAATTTCAATTGAAGATTAGAAACCTTAAGAAGTGCAAAAAGTTCTGGGTGTTCAACTTTTACATGTGTTGTAGCCTCAAGGAATTCATGTAAGCCCTTGCTCTCTCCCGTAGAAAAAAAGCTTCCAATCTCTTGATCGTTAGATACGTGGGCAATAAAATCTTCAAGGCGCTTCAAATAATAAGGTTCAACAATAATTCGCTGGAAAACATCAGGAAATAATTCTTCAATTACAATAACCTTAGCCAAACTATCGAGGTGCTCTTCAATTCTAAAATCAGGATTTGCTCTATTGTTTAAAATGCTGGCTTTAGTAATGAAGGTATTTATGAAATGCTTAATTTTGCGTGCATCATCACATTTTGCCAAAACTCCTATTTGAATTACTTCCGGCGGAATACCAGTATCTTTGGCGATTGTCTTTGCAAAATCAATGAGATCACTTCTGCCTAAAGGGGACACCCTTACCGCAACATCGAAGTATTTTCTTAATGCTTCATATTCGTACCTTATATTATTCTCTTTGAGTATCTCAGTCACTGCCTTATCATCTAACGAAACAAGAAAATAACAATTTTTTGTTTTGTCAGTTTTCAAGAAAGTTTTAATAGAGGTTAAAATATCATTAATAGTATTTGCATGACATCTATCAAAATCATCAATGATAATTAATATTTTTTCTTTTCTCTCCTTATTTAGTAATGTCCCAAATTCATGCTCAAATTGTTCGGGGAAAACAATTTTGGGGTCGACAACATCAGTATTTCTAAACTCGATAAGAGTTGGCATTTGTTTTTGTAATATATAAGTAATTAATGCGCCAATTAAAGGAACGGAGAAGATTTTTATATCTCCGGTAAGTCGCCAATATATAAAAGATAAAAGACCCAAAATAGTGAATGATATAACTACCTGTACAATACCCTCTTTCCTGATTTTTAAATCGTCTTTTAAAGCTTCTTTCAGTTGTTTGATAAAGCTCTTATTGGTTGTCTCGTCTGGTTTTAACGGAATATGATAAAGTCTTTGTAGGCGGTTTAATGTTTCAGTGTCTGCCCCAAGCTGTTGCGCTAAGGAAAGTAAAAACTCTCTTCTGAAAGAATCTCCCGAATATTTCCATGCATTAAAATAGACAGGGAATATTGTTTCCTTATTCAGTTTTTTGAGCAGGGTGAAAATAATGCTTGATTTGCCAATGCCCCAACTTCCGAATAATCCTATAGATAAAGGCGGTGGATTTTTTTCTAAAAGGTCAAAAAGAGTGTCGGCATAAGCTTTATGACCAAAAGCATCCAACTTTTCTTCATATTCTTCATTGTCCTTAAACAGTGGCTCATCAGGTAAAATTTTTAACTTCTTAATAAAGTCGTCGCTATTGCTCATTCGATTTCCTCTTGTAACCCTGTGTACGGTCTCTTATCGCTCCCTGTCTATGATTATCTCCATATGGTTTGTTTGTTGCCATTTGCAAAACCTCCTTTTGACACCATCTGAAAATCTCCCCTTGCCCCTCTTTGCCAAAGAGGGGATGGCCATCTAAAATAAAAAACAGGAACATAGTTCCCCATGTTCCTGTTGAATTTTACCTGTACTGCCTTTCTAAGCCTTTAATTCTCAGTTCTTTTACTCCTATTTAAAAATACTTTCACGCATTAAATCCTATGGTGCCTTTTGGCTCTTCAGCCTGCAAAATCATCCCGAATTGTGCTTCATATCTCTTCACGTTTTCCTGAAGAGCAGCGATTATCCGTTTCATATGTCCCGGGCTTGTAATAACTCTTGCCGTGACCGTTCCTACAGGAGGAGTAATAACTGAGAAATCCATAACAAATTCCTCTCTTGTGTGGGTAATCATCAGGTTGTTCGCATACACTCCTGCCTGAATTTGAGGCTGAATATTTATCTTTATCTCATTTGGTTTGTTTGCCATCTTGAGTCTCCTTAGTATTATAAAAAAATGTCATGTGCTGACTGCGGTCAGCAGGTTTTTAAAAGCACTTGGTAAAACCGCAGTCTTTGCAGACCGCGCAGCCGCCCTCGTGCTCGACAGCGCCGCCGCATTCTGAACACTGGCCGGAATGGAAGACCTTCTTGACGACGTGATTGTCAGAACCGTTGCCGTTTCCCCTGAACCCTTCCTTGAATTTTTCGATTGACTTTGAGATCGCGTCTGAACATGAAGAAATTTTTCCGCCCTTTGACCATGCCGGGCTGTGACAGCTGATGCCTTTAAGCTGCTTAACGATCTCAAGCGGGTCTATATTGCTCCTGAATGCAAGGCTGACGAGCCTGCCTATCGCTTCTGCCTGGCTTGACGCGCAGCCGCCTGCCTTTCCCATGCGGGTAAAGAGCTCGAAAGGGTTCCCGTTCTGGTCTTCATTGATGGTAACGTACAGATTGCCGCAGCCGGTATTCATCAGCGTGGTTGTTCCATGGATGGTCTCAGGCCTCTTCTTCGGCACGATCTTTACACATTCTTCAGATGAATCTTTATTTTCTTCCTGGCCTGTCTTTCCTGTTGAGAGTACCTGCTCCTCCCTTGAACCGTCCCTGTAAACAGTGGCCCCTTTGCATCCGAGCTTATAGGCAAGGAGATATACGTTCTCAACTTCTCCTTGTGTAGCATCTTTCGGGAAGTTGACCGTCTTGGAAACGGCATTGTCCACATGCTTCTGAAACGCCGCCTGCATCTTTACATGGTCCGCAGGTGTTATATCATGGGCAGTAATAAAAATATTCTTTATATCATCGGGCACCGCTTCGATCCCGTGAAGCGTCCCTTTCTCAGCTATCTCTTCGATAAGCTCCCGGCTCCAGAAACCTCTCTCTTTTGCGATCTTTTCAAAGTACGGGTTGACCTCATACAGTTTTGTTCCTTCAAGCACGTTGCGCACATAAGATACGGCAAAGAGCGGCTCTATCCCGCTTGAGCATCCGGCTATTATAGAGAGCGTGCCGGTTGGGGCGATGGTCGTGATAGTCGCGTTTCTGAGCTTCATCCTGTCTTTATAGATGCTCTCAGCATGTGTTAAAAAAACTCCCCTCTCCTCTGCCAGTAGGGCGGACGCCTTTCTGCCTTCATCCTGTATGAACCTCATGGCCTCTTCCCCGAGGCTTAGCGCATCATCAGAGTTATAAGGAACACCGAGCTGGATAAGCATGTCAGCCCAGCCCATAACGCCGAGGCCTATCTTCCTGTTTGCCTTTGTGGTCTCCTCTATTTTTTTGAGCGGGTAATTGTTCACTTCAATTACATTATCAAGGAAGTGGACAGCGGAGTGCACGGTCTCCTTTAAAGCCCCCCAGTCTATACGGGAACGCGGGACATCTCCCGCCTTTGCGCTGTCGTGCTTCACGAAATTTGAAAGGTTTATCGAGCCCAGGTTGCAGGACTCATAAGGAAGGAGCGGCTGCTCGCCGCAGGGGTTGGTGCTCTCGATATTACCCATCTTAGGCGTAGGATTATCACGGTTCATCCTGTCAATGAAGATTACGCCGGGCTCGCCGTTCTTCCATGCGTGATTCACAATGAGACTAAAGACATCCTTTGCCTTAAGCCTGCGCGTTGCCTTCCCGTCATGCGGGTTTTTCAGGTCATATTCTTTGTCCTTTTCAAGAGCGTCCATGAACTCGTCTGTGAGGGCAACAGAGATGTTGAAGTTATTTAGTATCTTGTTGTTATCCTTTGCAGTTATGAAATCAAGGATATCAGGATGGTCTACGCGCAGCATCCCCATGTTTGCGCCCCTTCTTGTGCCGCCCTGCTTTATCGCCTCGGTCGCTGCATCAAAGACCGTCATGAATGAGATAGGCCCGGATGAGACACCCTTGGTGGAACCCACGATATCGCCTTTAGGCCGGAGCTTTGAAAAAGAGAAACCTGTGCCGCCGCCTGATTTATGTATCAACGCGGCATTCTTTACCGCTTCAAAAATAGACTCCATCGAATCCTCTACCGGAAGGACAAAACACGCCGAAAGCTGGCCGAGCCTTCTTCCCGCATTCATAAGGGTGGGACTGTTAGGCAGAAAGTCAAGCGATGTGATAAGGCCATGAAACTCTGCTTCAACCTGCTTCACCTGGGACTCTGTTTTGCCATAGTTGAGGTCGGCAGATGCAATTACCCTTGAGACCCTCATGAACATGTCGTCAGGATTCTCAATTACCTTGCCTTCTTCGCTCTTCCTGAGATATCTCTTATGTATGACCTGCAATGCATTCGGCGTAAGCTTGAGTTTGCCCGATAATAGTTCTGCCATAACCTCTCCTTAGTAATGATTAAATCTTAGTGTTATAATAAATATATGAAATAAATACCCCTGTAATATACCTAAAACTGCAAAGTCTGTTCAATCGCTATATATACTCTATTTAGATGTAACAAGCAATTAAACCACAATATCTTGTATATGTCAAGGAGAAAATGGAGGCATTGGGAAAGCGTTGATTTTTATTATGTTTTGCCGTGCAGAACAGGTTGATTAAATGTGGATTAAGATTCAATAACATATTTATATATATGGAACCATGTTATCGGGTATAATGATTTTATTTAAACAGGAGGGTATGGAGTGTCAGGGATAAAGGTGCAAAAGATATCATACGGCGGCTGGGAGAATTCTCTTCATATAACAAACGGCATTGTTGATCTGATAGTGACAACCGATGTAGGCCCAAGAATAATCAGATACGGCTTTATAGACAGGGAAAATGTGATGTGTGACGTTGAGTCAATGCTCGGTTTGACCGGAGGAGATGAGTGGAGGATCTACGGAGGGCATCGTTTATGGCACAGCCCTGAATCAAAAACAAGGACATATGAGCCTGATAATAAATCTGTGGCGTGGGAAGTAATCCCTGAGGGCATCAAGACCATTCAGGATGTCGAGGTTCTCTCTAAAATGAAGAAAGAGATGGAGATCAGTCTTGAACCCGGAAGCAGCAGGGTTAGAATTATTCACCGTATTACCAATAAAGGCGTATGGCCTTTTGAGCTCTCTGTCTGGAGTATATCGGCAATGGCAGCCGGAGGCAAGGAGGTTATTCCGCAGAGCCGGCAGGATACGGGTTTGCTGCCGGACCGTCTTATATCACTCTGGCCGTATACAAGTCTTAGCGACTCTCGTGTTAGATGGGGAGATAAATATATTATCCTGCAGCAGGATCCGGCTTTAAAGCATCCTTTCAAAATCGGCCTTTCTAACAAAGAGGGGTGGGCGGCTTACTTTAACCATAACCAACTCTTCATCAAGCGATATAAGCATGAAATGCACGCTCCTTATCCTGACTTTGGCGTATCGTATGAAACATATACCAATGATTTTATGCTGGAGATGGAGACACTCTCTCCTTTGACTCTGTTGAAGCCTGATGATTGCATAGAGCATATTGAAGAGTGGGAGTTATTTGACAATATCCCCATGCCCTCTGACAACGAGGGAGAGATTGAAAAAGCAATGGCAGACAGAGTGAAAACTATTGATTGAGAACTTTGTGCTACCCAAATCTATGCGGGATAGCTGTGAAAAAGCTGTTGGATTTTAACTCTTGCTTAATGATATACTAACACTTAATTTTTTAACGCTGGAGAAACCGTTAATGTGCCACTTTAAATCTGCGATTTACCTGTCAAAAAATAGAGACAGGTGTTTTTTAATTGCCCTTATCTTCCTCTTCTTTATATCTTCCCTTTTCAGTCTTGAAGCTGCTTCGGCAGAAGAACAGCCGCTTATTAAACTGATTGAAATAAGAGGCAATAAAAAGATTGAGGGTGAGACCATATCCGGTAAGATCAAAAGCAAGATCGGGGAGCCGTTCTCTGAAGAGATTCTTCAGCAGGATATCAAGAAGCTTTACAGCATAGGTTATTTCGATGATATCAGGACGGAGATAGAGCCGTTTGAAGGCGGTTTAAAGCTGATCTTCATCTTTAAGGAAAAACCAACCATTGTCAGCATTGATTTTCAGGGGAATGAAGAAGTTAAGACCGATGATCTTAAGGAGAAGATTACAATAACTCCCGGAGCGATTGCCAGCCCTTCTCTTATAACGGACAATGTTAATAAAGTCGTATCCTTCTACCAATCTGAAGGATACTGGGACGCGAAAGTAATACCGGTTACAAGGGAAATCTCCGGCGAGGCTGTAGCGCTGACATTTCAAATAACAGAAGGGGATAAAGCAGTCATTAAAACCATTACCATTACCGGCAATAAGGCGCTTTCATCAAAAATGATTAAGAAGGCGATGAAGACAAAAGAGAGATGGTTCCTCTCATTTCTGACCAATTCAGGAATTTACAGCAAAGAAGATATGGAGATTGACGTAGAGAGGATCAAGGAGCTTTATCACAGCAAAGGATATATCTCCGTATCTGTTTCAGAGCCTGAGGTAACTTTCAACTCTGAAAAAACAAAAATATACATAAAAATATCCGTCTCAGAAGGCAGCCAGTACAAAGTAGGAGAGTTTGGAATTAAAGGCAACACTGTATTCTCAACTCCCGATATTCTGAAATCTGTAGAGACTGCCTCAGGAAAAATCTTTAACAAGACAGCGTTAAGGGAAGATATTGACAGAATACTTGCCCTCTACTCTGAAAAAGGGTATGCAAGGGCAGATGTTGAACCGTTAATCAACGTTGATAACGAAGGTAAAGTTGCAAATATTATGTTGTCTATAATTGAAGAGGGTATATACAGAGTAGGCAAAATCGAGATATCCGGCAACACAAAAACACGCGATAAGGTGATAAGGAGAGAAGTCAGGCTTGACGAAGGAGATATCTTTAACGGCAAGCTGCTTAACAGGAGTTACCAGAGAATAAATAATCTTGACTATTTCGAAACAGCCAACATTAGCAGTACGCCTCGGGCAGATGAGAAACTTGTTGATCTCAACATTAATGTAAAAGAAAAGTTAACTGGGATGATGAGTATCGGCGGCGGTTACAGTTCAATAGACAAATTCATGTTCATGGGAGAGGTGACTCAAAGGAATCTTTTTGGAAAAGGCCTGTATCTTAGTTTTAAGGCGAATCTGAGTTCCATAAGGACAAATTATAATATCTCGTTAAATAACCCATGGTTTATGGACAAACCCATATCTGCAACTTTTAACCTTTACAACGAGTCATTTCAATATCCGAATTACGACAAAAAAGCCAACGGCGTCTCAATAGGCTTCGGCAAAGAGCTTTCCGAATACGTGAGAGGAAACATAAACTACACGCTGGAAGAGGTTGAGATCACAGATATAGCCGCTGACGCTTCTTCCCTTATTAAAAGCCAGGAAGGGAAAAAAGTTACAAGCAGCATCAGTCCTTCTATATGGATAGACACAAGGGATAATTATTTAGATCCCACCACCGGTTCAAGAAATGCCCTTCACACAACATTTGCAGGGATCGGAGGCGATAATTATTTTGCAAAGGGCGTAATTGATTCATCATGGTATTTTCCGGTAATCCGGAGCATAACATTCAACATAAGGGGACGGTTTGGTTATGCCTCAGGATTTTCAGGCAAAGAGCTTCCTCTGTATGAGAGATTCTATGTCGGCGGCATAAATACTGTCAGGGGGCTTGGTTTTGGGGAAGCCGGACCGAGAAACGAAGAAAATGAAAAGATCGGCGGGAACAGGGAATTAATATTCAACACGGAATTCATATTCCCTATTGCAAAAGAGATAAGGCTTAAAGGCGTTGTATTCTTCGATGCAGGAAGGGCGTTTGACGACAGTGAGAATATTTCTTTCGCGGCTTTAAGGCCCACAGTCGGAGCTGGTTTCAGATGGATGTCTCCATTCGGGCCGATCCGGCTGGAGTGGGGTTATAATTTAGACAGGCAATTTGATGAAGGCAGCAACAAGATCGAGTTTTCAATGGGCAGTCTTTTCTAAATAAATTTTAAAATTATGGTTGTTTAAAGAAAGGGGTTATATGAGGAAGATTCTTTTTTTCACAATTGTCTTATCATTCTTTGCTTTTTATGCTCATGGAGCAGAATTAAAGATCGCATATGTAGATCTGAACAAGGCGTTGAATGAATCACAGCAAGGCAAAGAAGCTATTAAGGTGCTGGAAGATATGGTTAAGTCCAAACAGGTGTTTATTGACAAAAAAGGCGAGGAGATAAAAAAACTTGAGGGAGAGATGGAGAAGCAGGCGTCTATCCTGACCCCTGAATCAATAAAAGAAACACAGAATGAGCACGAGAAGATGCTTAGAGAATATCAGCGGATGGTTCAGGATAATCAGGCAGAGATCCAGAAAAAACAGTCGGAGTTTATGCAGAAGATAATTTCAGATCTTAGAAATTTAATCATCAATATCGGCGAAGAAGAGAAGTATACGGCTATTTTCGAGATAGTTGAAGGCGGCATACTCTATATGCCAAAGGCATCGGACTTAACCGAAAAAGTCATTCTGAAATTTAACGAAACCAACAAGAGCGCTGGAACTAAAAAATGAAGCTCAGGGAGATCGCCGGGATCATAGGCGGCAGGATACTTGGTGACCCTGACATCGAAATAACAGGGGTCTCCGGCATACATGAGGCAAAGCCGGGTGATATAACATTTCTTTCCGGTAAAAAAAAGTCGTTTGATCTCTCCGTAATAAAAGCATCGGCAATAATAGCAAAAGAAGAGATTAAAGGCTTAGCGCTTGCAAGCATCCTGCTTGTTGATAATCCTTACCTTGCATTCGCTAAGGCATTGGAGCTTTTTCATAAGAAACCTTACAAGCCTTCAGGGATCAGCAATAAGGCGATTATCGGTAATAATGTAAGCTTCGGCAATGATGTTTCAATTTATCCTCTCGCATATGTAAGCGATAATGCTCAAATAGGTTCACGCGTTTCCATTTTTCCCGGCGTATATATAGGTGAAGGCGTTATTATCGGGGATGACTCGGTAATTTATCCGAATGTATCCATAATCGAAGGAACAAGAATAGGCAGCAGGGTTACAGTTTATTCCGGCACGGTTATAGGCTCTGACGGTTTTGGATATGTTCCTGTGAACGGAACATATTATAAAATGCCTCAGGTCGGCGGAGTAATAATTGAGGACGAAGTTGAGATAGGAGCAAATGTTACAATTGACAGAGCGACAACTGCCGATACCATAATAGGCTTCGGGACAAAGATTGATAATTCAGTGCATATTGCCCATAATGTTAAAATCGGTAAGCACTGTATTATAATTGCCCAGGTCGGGATCAGCGGAAGCGTAGAGATCGGCAACGGAGTGATCATCGGCGGACAGGCAGGGGTGATAGAGCATATTAAGATCGGCAATGACGCGGTAATAAGCGCCAAGACCGGGGTTACAGAGGATGTCCCTAATGAACAAGTAACTTCAGGGTATCCATCCATGCCACATAAAACCTGGCTGCGCGCACAAAGCAACTTAAGAAAACTGCCCAATTATATCAAGCGTATTCAAGAACTTGAAAGAAGAGCAGGGATAGATTCAGATAAGAAATAAAGCCTGAAGGTTCAAAGGCACAGAGGAGCAGAGGCACAAAGCAAACAAACAACTTTGCGCCTTTGCCACTTTGAATCTTTGTGCCTTTTCAAAGGAGGGAGAATTATATGATTGAGAGTCGTGAGATACAGAATATCCTGCCGCACAGGTTTCCTTTTCTTTTAGTTGACAGGATAATAGAGTTTGAACCGAAGAAGAAGGCGGTCGGCCTAAAGAACGTTACTATAAACGAACCATTCTTTCAGGGGCATTTCCCGGATTACCCTGTTATGCCCGGTGTATTGATTGTGGAAGCGATGGCGCAGGTTGCCGGGATACTTGCTTTCAAGTCCGGGGCAAAAGGCAACTCCGTATATTTTATGAGCATTGAGAAGGCAAAGTTCAGGAAACCCGTAATCCCGGGAGACCAGCTTCGTTTTGAGGTCAAGGTTATCCAGCAGAGAGGAAATGTCTGGAAGTGCGCGGGCGAGGCATTTGTTGACGGTAACCTTGTATCAGAGGCCGAACTGACGGCAATGGTCTCAAAAGAGGAGATGAAAAATGGTTAAATCCAAAATAGACCGCACAGCGGTTGTTTCATCAACGGCAAAGCTTTCTCAGGGAGTCGAGATAGGCCCGTTCTGCATTGTCGGAGAAGGTGTCAAGATCGGCAAGAACACAAGGCTCATCTCTCATATAACTATCAAAGAGACCGAGATCGGTAGCGATTGTATTATCTACCCCTTTACTTCAATAGGGCTCGCGCCTCAGGACCTTAAATATCAGAATGAAAAGACCGGCGTAAAGATAGGCGATAAGAATATCATAAGGGAAAATGTGACGATCCACCGCGCTTCTGTTGACGGAGACGGATTAACCGAGATAGGGGATAATAATTTTATTATGGCCTATTCGCATATTGCCCATGACTGCAAGGTCGGCAATTCAGTAATTATGGCAAATTCTACAACGCTTGCCGGGCATATTGAGGTGGAGGATTTTGTTGTATTCGGCGGGCTTGTTGCCGTGCATCAGTTCGCAAGGATAGGAAGATATTCCATGATCGGGGGGGTCAGCGGGGTCAGCAAGGATATTCCGCCGTATACAACAGCGTCAGGCAACAGGGCAAAGCTTTACGGCTTAAACACAACCGGCATTAAACGGCACGGCTTTAAGGAGTCTGCAATCAAGGAGCTTAAGTCTGCCTATAAAATATTATTCCGCAGCAAGCTTACATCTAACGAGGCGATAGATAAAGTAAAGAAAGAGTTGAAACAGACTGAGGAGATCAAACATCTCATCAAGTTCCTTGAGAAGAGCAAAAAAAGAGGAGTATGCCGTTAAAGGCGCTCCGTAATTCTGAATCTTCAAAGACCCTCGGCCTTGTGGCAGGGATGGGAGAACTGCCGAGAGTCATCGCGTCTGAGGCTAAAAAAAAAGGTTACAGGGTTGTGGTGATAGCCCTGCAGCCACCTGCCGATGATTCCATTAAACCCTTTGGCGATGATTTTCATAGAGTAAAGATCGGACACCTCGGCACACTTATAGCTCTTCTGAAAAAATCATATGCAGCCGATGCTGTGATGGCAGGCAAAGTTCCGAAAACCCTTTTGTATAAAAATAAAAGATCTCTCATTCCTGATATTAGAGCCGCAAAACTCCTATTATCATTAAAGGACCGTTCAGATGATACTATTATGAAAGCTGTTGTTAAGGAGCTTGAGAAGGAGGGCATTAAATTGCACAATACGACTGCATTTACAAAAGAACTCCTGGCCGGTGAAGGAATACTTACACGGACAAAGCCGTCAAAAAATGAGATGGAGGATATCAAGTTCGGCTGGAAGATCGCAAAAGAGATGGGGCGGCTCGATATAGGCCAGACAGTGGTTATAAAGGACAAAGCGGTCATGGCCATTGAAGCCATAGAAGGAACTGACGAGGCCATCAAAAGGGGCGGACATCTCGCTGAAGAAGGAGCAGTTGTTGTAAAAGTCAGCAAGCCAGGACAGGATATGCGCTTTGATGTGCCGGTTGTAGGGTTTGAGACACTCCACGCAATGAAGAAAGCAAAGGTAGCGGCGCTGGTTGTTGAGGCCGGCAAGACCATTATAATTGATATTGAAAACTTCATAAAAGAGGCTGATAAGGCAAAGATAGCTGTAGTTGGCTTAAGAGAGATGTTGTAAGGATATGGAACAATCTGAATCTACAGGAACAAACCTTAAGTCATATGAGGCTCTTGCAAAAGTCTTTATTTGTCATTCCCGAGGTTTTTATCGGGAATCCAGTATTGTTAAAAACCAAATACTTCTGGATACCCGCTTTCGCGGGTATGACGGAAAACGTAACTTTCTCTATACTTTTGCAAGAGGCTCATAGATGAATAATAACTCGACGCTTCTCAGAGTAGGGGTTATCGGCGCGGGCTCAATAGGACAACACCATGCGAGGATATATTCAGGACTTGAAGGCGTGAGGCTTGCCGGCATTGTTGACATTAACTCTGTACAGGCGCAGAAGATCGCATTAAAATATAATTGCAAAGCATTTAAGGATTACACCGAAATCATAGATAGCGTTGATGCGGTCAGCATTGCGGCGCCTACAACATTGCATCACCGGATCTCAATGGATTTTCTGAAGCACGACAAAGACATACTTGTTGAAAAACCTATAACATCCACCATGTATGAAGCGGATGAGATGATCGCAGAGGCGGGGAAAAGGGGCCTCATACTTCAGGTGGGGCATCTGGAAAGGTTTAATGCCGGTATCTCCGTTATAAGCAGCATGGTTGACAGTCCGCAGTTCATCGAATCCAGGCGTCTTTCCCCGTTTTTGGGAAGAGGGACTGACGTTGATGTTACCCTTGACTTAATGATACATGATATAGATATAATACTCAGTCTTGTCAACTCAGATATTTCAGATCTCAGGGCAACCGGGGCCAAGGTTTTAACTGATAATATAGACGTTGCCCATGCATGGATAGAGTTCAGAAATGGCTGTATAGCCGAAGCTGTAACAAGCAGGATCGCTGACGAAAAAGTCAGGGAACTGAAGATTTTTCAGCACAATGCCTTCTTAAGTCTCGATTATCAAACCCAGGAAGTATCATGCTATAAGAAACTTGACGGCGGTGTCGGCAGAGAGGTCAAAAGGGCTGAGAAGAAAGAGCCTTTGCAAGAGCAGCTAATATCCTTTGTCGAATGCGTGAGAAAGAGAACCAGACCCGTTGTCTCAGGACAAGAAGGAAGAGAAGCGCTTAAGGTGGCGCTTAAGGTGTCGGAACTTGTCAACAATGCTGATAATTAACCGCAGAGTTATAGGATGAGTGATTCGAAAATGAACATACCGATGGTGGACCTCAAGGCGCAGTACAGGAGTCTCAAGAATGAGATTGATATCGCCCTCGCAGAAATATTGGAAAGCGGACATTTCATTCTTGGGCCTAATGTAAACGCCTTTGAAAAAGAGATCGCGGCTTACCATAATACAAAATATGCTGTGGGAGTTGCCTCAGGCACAGATGCCATTTATCTCAGCCTTAAAGCGCTCGATATAAAAGAAGGGGATGAGGTAATTACGACGCCTTTTTCCTTTATTGCAGCGGCCGAGGCAATAGCTTATAACAGGGCAGTGCCGGTCTTTGCAGATATAGACAGGAAAACGTTGAACATTGATCCCGCAAAGATAGAAGAGAAGATAACATCAAGAACTAAGGCTATTCTGCCGGTACATCTCTTCGGGCAGCCTGCAGAGATGAAGAGGATAAATGAGATAGCAAAAGAGTATAATCTGAAGATTATCGGAGATTGCGCCCAGGCCTTTGGCGCAAGATATGGAAATGAAGTAGTTGGAGGCATCGGCGATACAGGATGCTTCAGTTTTTATCCAAGCAAGAATCTCGGGGCCTATGGCGACGGCGGCATAATAACGACCAATGACCCTGCAATATACGAAAAAGCGAGGCTCCTCAGAAACCACGGGAGCGCAATCGCATATCAGCATGAATTCATCGGATTCAACAGCAGGCTTGATGAGATACAGGCGGCAATCCTGAGGATAAAGCTGAAGCATATTGATACGTATAACGAGAAGAGGCGGAAGACAGCAAGGCTATACACATCCATGATCTGCGGCGCCGTACAGTGTCCGGAAGAGATTCCTGATGTAACCCATGTCTATCATCAATATACCATTAGAAGTCACAGACGGGAGGAGATCAAACAAGCTTTGAAAGAAAATTCCATCTCATCTGTGGTCTACTATCCTGTTCCTATTCATCTTCAGCCCGCGTTTAAATATCTGAGACATAAAAAGGGCGATTTCCCTGAAAGTGAAGCCGCTGCTGAGAAAGTCCTCTCCCTCCCTATATATCCTGAACTGGAACCTGAAACGGTTAGATTCATCAGTGGTATCATTTTAAACACCTTAAAGAGTTAGCTGTTCTTCCTTTAAAACAGACATCGAAAAAAGTAATTATGCCTAATTTCTTCCGGGTGATTCTCTTTTGCCAAGATATTCGAGAAGTGTTGTCTTTCCAACCTGCCTGGGCCCGGGTCAGTAGGATAACAGGAAATGATTTTGTAAGCCGTTTAATATGCGGCTCAAGATACCTATTTCTATACAAATATGACTAATTTACGATTTAATCGTAAATTGAGACTCCTGAAAAAGTCATTTAGAGATTTTCAGTTTTTCCATGCCGGATTTTTTAAAATCCGTCTTCTGTTTTTATAAGTCTATCGTTATTTCCTGTTTTTACTTAAACTTTCTTGCCTTGTTACGATTTTTT
>JACRPZ010000006.1 GCA_016222905.1 Nitrospirota bacterium | reverse complement strand
GGACAGCGAATTCTGCGGAGGAAATTTCCCGTGCAGGGTATATCCCGGATATGATGAGTATTATTGGGGATTTTATCCTTTAAGGGGTAATGATATGTGGTGGGGTGGAGGGTTGATATATGTCATTTCGCCTTATCCTGCGGGCTCGGAGTGTGATTATGGTTTGTTGTGAAAAAATTATCCCACGACATTGTAACGAGATTTTTCGTATTTTATCATTACCCACTACTAGTATGTTTCCCCTTGGTAAATTTTGTGGCTAAATTTTGATATCCAATCTATAATCCTACCTGTTTTGATATACTTTAGATAACTTTTTGGTTGAAAAATATGAAAAAAGCCCGATCCATTGTCAACGATATTGTAAAAGAGATTGAAGAGAGAGTCTCTTCACCGCACTCTGACGAAGCCCTCCTTAAAGAATTTCAAGATAAGCAGAAAGAGATTGAAGATGCGGTCTTGCAGGATTTTTCCGGCGGCGTGCCGAGGAAACATGTCGCAAGAATAAGGCAGATATTAGGGAACGAATTTATAGACATCTTAGATCAGGGTAAGATAGGCCCGCTTGTATGGAAAGGGAAAGAGCGGCTTGAGAGAATATATCAGAGGCTTGCGTCGCTTCTTGCGCTATATCTGCATTACGAAAAAGAGGCCCGGGCAAAAACCCTTGAGGTGGAGCGCCTTAATAAGATAAAGGACGAGCTGATCGAATCACAGGTTTCGCATATACATGAGGTGGAGATGCTTGAGACTCAATTGCAGGGATACAAGATGCTTATGAAAATTGCTCTTGAACCTTTTGAAGATGCGATGAAGAAGATCATGTCATTTCTTGATGCGAAACAGATTGAGGTCTTTCTCTTTGATGATGACAGGTTTCTTGCAACGGAGCTAAAGACTGACGGCGAGACATTTACTTATAACCAGCAAGAAGAAAAACCTGAGATTCCTGAAATAGTGAGTGAAGTGAAACTTCAGGAAAAGAAGGAGACTACGCTTGATGTCCCGCTCGTTGTGGAGGGAAAACAGATCGGGCATTTTCGTCTTGAACGGCAGGCTTCGGGTGACTTTGATAAAGTAAAATGGAAGAGAGATGTTGAGTGGATAACTTCTGTGCTTGCCCGTGTTATTGAGTCAAACAGAAACCTGATCCTGGCGCGCAAGGTTTACATTGATGACCTGACGCAGATGTATAACAAGAGGAAGCTGAATGAGCAGATGGGGAAACTATTCAAGCAATTCAAGCGGGGCGATAAGGAGCTTTATATTGCGATGATAGATATTGATAAGTTTAAACTCCTAAATGACACTTACGGCCATCCGGTGGGTGACGAGATATTAAAACAGACAGCGGTCATATTTAAGGAAGAGCTGCCGTTCGCCTACAGGTACGGGGGCGAGGAATTTGCCGGGGTATTTTACGGATTTGACAAGGAAAGAACACTTGAGATTATGGAGCGTCTGCGCAAGAGAATAGAAAAGACCGTATATTCCATAAAAGGGCAGGAGTACCGCATAACGATCTCCGCAGGCATATCCAAATTTGAAACACATATGAGTTCTGTTATGGATGCCATTGACAGGGCTGATCAGGCCCTGTATGCAAGTAAGGAAGACGGCAGGAACAGGTGTACGTATTATAATGATGTGAAAGACCGTCTCTCTTCTGATGCCGCAAAACTCCGCCAGGAGATTCTGCAATTAAAAGAACAGATGAGCCGTGTCACGCGGGAAAATAAGCGTTTAGCAGGGCAGACGAATAAAAAGACCGGGGAAGATTAAGAGTAAAAGGTTTTTGAAGTGATTATAAACGAAGATATCATCAAAGGAATATATCAGCATGCTGTTGAAGAGTACCCGAATGAGTGCTGCGGAATTGTAACGGGCAGCGCAGAGAAGCAGACCCTTCATAAGTGCGGTAATATCCAGAACGAACTTCATGCGGAAGACCCTGAAAGACATCCGAGAGATGCGCGCACAGCATATGCTATTGACAGGAAAAAGGCGGATAAGATTTATGCTGACGCCGGGAAAAGAGGGGCAGAGGTTTTAGCTTTCTATCACTCTCATATTGACTGTGATGCCTACTTTTCAGATACTGACATAGCTGCGCAGACAGTTTTTGGAGAGCCTGAATTCCCAAATGCGCTTCATTTAGTGGTTTCAGTTGTGAAAAGAAAAATTTTAGGTATGAAATGTTTTAAATGGGACAAGGGGACAGAGGGTTTCGTTTTAACAGTATAGTCAGTTAAATTTAATTCCTGACGGTAATCAGCCGCATTAAAATCTTTCTTTTACAACAAAGCGCTAATCCAATTCCAACAAATACATGTAGCCTTGTACCAGCACCATCCTGACAATACTGCTGAAGATAGAATCGCCCCAAACACAAAGAGTCTCGAAGTCATTTGTTAGCACCTCCTCATTCTATTAAGGGTAATAGAAATTCTATATTTTATACTTTTTATATATTTCCTTCCTCACAGGACAACTGCAAAAAGATAAGGAGTAACCAAAAGGATTTTTGTAATTACAATGTTTTGTTTCCTTACATTCAATAAAGATTACGCCGCCTCCGTTTGCTGAGCGAACAACCCGGCATAGTTCATAGTCTTTATCTTTTATGCACCCTAAAGATGTTGCACACTTTACAGCTTGAACAGTTAAATCTTCAGAAATCTCAATATCCATCTTAATACCTCCATAGTATAAAAGTACGATATGCAGGCATCATTGTCAACAATGAATAAAACGGGTAGGAATAGGGGTAAAAATACCCCATTTATGCCATGAGAAATTAACGCAAATTTCTTAAGTAGCTGATTAAATTAACTTTTTTATTGGCTAATCCCAACTTCTTCCTGATATTTTTGCGATACCCCTCTATTGACTGAATAGATATGCTTAATAAATCAGACATTTCCTTATTTGTAATGCCTTTTTCTACCATATTGCAGACATCAACCTCTCTTGGTGTTAATTTAAGTTTTTTACTCGACAATCTGACGCCGAATGATGATGTTACTTTTCTCAGATTTTGCTCGATCAACTCTATAAGTTTATCTCCGGAGCCTTTTACCTTGGCTTGCCTTAAGATAGGAATTACAAGCTCTTCAATATTGCCCAAAATGTTCTCTTTTATTTTGTTTTTTTCAAGCTCAATCTGCCCTATTATTTCCCTGAGCGCTATGTTCTTTTGTTCTAAAGTAATTTTTTGCAACTCAAGCTCATTGGTGCGTTCTTTCACCAACTTTTCAAGGTAGTCACGATATTTTTTTAAATCGTATTCTGCCTTCTTTAGCTCGGTTACGTCATTGCTCAATACAAGCCTGGCGGGACGATTTAGATAAGTGATCCCATGTGAGAATATCTCCACCGTGATGATCGAGCCGTTTTTTTTCTTGTGCCTCCAAATGCCGGACATTGACGGTCCGCTTGTGATATTTGAAAGCGCGCGAAGAAGATCCGGCACGTCTGCGACAGGTCGGATGTCTTTAATTGTCATGGACAAAAAATCGTCTCGAGAGTACCTATAGTGGATGATCGCCGCTTCATTGACATCAAGAAAATAAAAGGTTTCAGCGTCGTAAATCCACATTGGCATGGGGTTTTTATTGAAAAGTATGCGGTATTGTTCTTCAGAAGCACTGAGTTTCTGCTCTGTCTTCTTGCGCTCGGTGATATCATCGTAGACGCCTAAAACACCGTACACTCTACCCTGCTTGTCCTCCAGCGGCACTTTGGTGGTATCGATCCAGAGACGCGATCCGTCCGCCTGCTGAAGCGGCTCGACAATATGCCTTTTCGCCCGGCCGGTAGTGATGACTTCCCGGTCATCCATCCGGTATGCTTCGGCCTCTTCTCGTGGCCAAGGAAGGTCGAAATCGGTCTTGCCTATTATTTTTTCCGGGTCATTGATCCCTGTCGCGATAGCGAAGACCTTGTTGCAGCCGAGATAGACACTGTCACGGTCTTTCCAAAATATGGACTGTGGCACCGTATCCAATATTTGTTTGAGCGTCGAGCGGCTTTCCCATACTTCATTATCCGCCCTTTTACGCTCGGTGATGTCAATAACGGCAGCCATGCCCCCGATGTAATTTCCGTCTTCATCCTTAATCGGAGAAGCCTCCATAAGTACATACAGGACGCTCCCGTCTTTCTTGATAAGCTCAAAATCATGCTGCTCTTTTACTCCTGCTTTACGCGCCTCCACCTTCTCTTTGCAGAGTTTTACCCCTCGTTCATCCATAAAATCAAAGACTTTCTTTCCAAGCATCTCCTCTACAGTATATCCAAGCATCTCTGCCATGCGATTGTTGACAAAAGTTGTCTTTTCTTCTGCGTCAAGCGCCCAGATGCCTTCCTGAAGAGAGTCAACAAGCAGGCGATATTTTTCGCTGCTTGTTGCGAGTGCTTTTTCAGCTCTCTTGCGTTTAGTAATGTCCTTTACAACCTCCAACCCCGCTATGATCTTTCCGGTAGAATCTTTAAGCGGCGATGACGTGATTTTAAAGAAAAATGTTCCATCATCAGTAGTTCTAACTTGTTCCCTGGTATGAACTTTACCGTCTTTAAAAGCGATGGCAAGCTGACAATTTTCACAGACGTTATCTCTACTCTGATATACCTTATAACAATATTCTCCGATATGCCTGCTAACCATATTTTTATGTCCCTGGTTTTGATATAAAACTTTAAAATCAGTATCATGAATGCTGATGACATCTTCGAAGGCATCGAAAACTCCCTCACTTACCCAGTCCATTATGATTTGTTTTGTTCTCTTATTTTTATCAGGCATATCGTTTAATTAGAAAATTATTTTCTATAGATTCTCAAAATCTTCACTTGTTTCAAGTATATCACAGGGCAAAGACAACAGGATTATTCCACTATCTCCATTCCCATTATTATTGCATCCTCATCCGGCGAATGATAATAACCTTTTCTCTTTCCGATAGCCGCAAAACCGGCCTTTTCGTAAAGCTTCAAGGCTCCGCTTGACTCCCTGACCTCAAGCGTTACGAACTTTATATCCGGCCTTAAACGCCTCAACTCCAGAAGGGCATCCTTAAGAAGCATTATTCCTATGCCCTTGCGTCTATATTGGGGAAGGACGGCGAGATTCATGACATGCGTTATATCGAGCATGGTGCGCAGGCAGACATAACCGACAACCTGCTCATCCAAAACAGCCGTTTTAAAAATAGACTCGCTCTGCTCTATTTCGAATTTGAATGACCTTATTGACCACGGTGAGCTGAAGCACTCCGTTTCTATGGCAAGAACCTGGGGAAGGTCTGCCGGGGTCATCCTTCTGAGCTTTATCCCTTCCAAAGAATCTCTGCCTCGGGTCTTCTTAAATAGAACGGTACAAGACTTACGGGGTCGGCAGTTATGCCTTCTTTCAATTTCTCAATTGCTATCTCAGCCACACTTGAGGCTGAAGGAGTCATCTCAGACGGAGAAGCAAAAAGCGCGTTGCCATTAAGCTTCTCCTTTATAAGCTCCCTGTAAATCTTAGCGCCTTCACCCATAAATATCGTATGCCCTTTGATCTCTTTAAGAAAATCAGAGGGTGCGATTGCGGTTTCAGGGATAATCTTTGTGCATTGATCATTCTCCCATTTGTATAGCGCGGCATACACCTCATTCTTTCTTGCATCAAGCATAGGACATATAGGCAATGAAGAGAACCGAAGCCTCCTTGCAAAGGCATCAAGCGTCGGCACAGACACAATCGGCTTCTTTGCCGCATAAGAGAGCCCTTTTACAGTGCTGAGACCGATCCTCAGTCCTGTAAAAGAACCGGGGCCTATTGATACGGCAAAGGCGTCAATATCATTTATTGAGAGAGTGGAAGCTGTTAAGAGCCATTCAACAGAAGTCATCACCCTTTCCGAATGGGCGATCTTAACATTTATCCTGACTTCTCCTATAAGAGTGTCATCTTCAATAACCGCTATGCTGCCTGCCATAGTTGCTGTTTCAATTGCAAGTACCTTCACTGAAGGTAGTTTAACTAAAAGGCTTAACAGTGTAAAGGCTGCAAAATACAAACCAACTATCAAACCAACTGTCCTTGAAAAAGAGAGTCTATTCTTATACAATAAAACGTTGCTGTAAAACGCAAATAGCTTATTGTCAGCAACAGTTTTGAATACTAAACTCTCAGGTCGTTAATAAATGATCAAATTTATAAACGTCAATAAAACATTCTGCGACAAGTGCACGCCCCTTAAAAATGTCAATCTGACGATCTCCAAAGGCGAGGTTGTTATTATATGCGGCCCGAGCGGAGCCGGAAAAAGCACTCTGATAAGGACCATAAACAAGCTTGAGACCATAGACAGCGGCGAGATAGTTGTTGACGGCATGCACCTCTCCGACCCAAAGACAAACCTGACAGCCCTCAGGGCGGAAGTCGGCATAGTATTTCAGCATTTTAATCTCTATCCCCATAAAACAGCCCTGCAAAACATAATGCTTGCGCCTATGAAAGTGAGGAAGCTCAGCAAAAAAGAGGCACAGGAAAAAGCGATTATCCTCCTTAAAAAGGTCGGATTGGCCAGTAAGCACAATTCCTATCCATCCGAGTTATCGGGCGGGGAGCAGCAGAGGGTTGCAATAGCAAGGAGCCTCGCCATGGAGCCCAAGATAATGCTCTTTGATGAACCTACATCCGCGCTTGACCCTGAGCTGATCAATGAGGTGCTTGATGTCATGATCTCACTTGCGGAAGAAGGAATGACTATGGTCGTTGTCACCCATGAGATGGCCTTTGCTCAGCGTGTTGCCAGCAAGGTCGCATTTATGAGTGACGGCGAAATCATTGAGATAGGAAAGCCCGCAGATATATTTGTAGACCCCAAACACCCGAGAACAAGAGAGTTCATGAGCAATATCCTCCACACCTCCGCCTTTTGCTATACTGAACCCAAGAAATAATCAGGAAGAAGCATAAAAACTATATGAATGAATCACCGTATTCAGAGTTCGATAAAAATAAACTTATTCTGCGAGATAAATTAGCTATCGATCGGACTTTGCTGGCCAATGAGAGAACGCTTTTATTCACAGGCACTCGTCAGTCATCAGGGCGTTATATATAAAAAAGTATGGCTTGAAAGTTGGAAATGCCATGCAATCCTCATTTATGTCCTTCAACATAAACACTAACCACGTAATCATCAAGGGATTCATCTTTCTTCAGGCTGTCTAAAATAGCCCTGCCTATTGGGTCTTTTGTGTCCGGGTCAATGCATGCAGAAGTTCCTTTGACGGTTACTTTAACATCTTTAAATCCAGCAGCCTTAACTATTTCTCTATAATCCTCAACAAGCACTGCTCCGCCTACGCAGCCGATGTAAGCCTCCATGCTCTTCTGAATTTTTCGAGGAAGACTTTTCTTGAGGGCGATATCCGAGATTGCAATCCTGCCGCCGGGTTTTAAAACCCTCTTGATCTCGCGGAAGACTCTTTCTTTATCATATGAGAGATTGATGACGCAATTGGAGATAACAACATCCGCTGTTCTGTCTCGTGCAGGAATATTTTCTATCTCCCCGAGCCTGAAATCAACATTGAGGCGTTTGCCTTTGCGGGCATTCTCTCTTGCTTTTTCGATCATCTCAGGCGTCATATCCACGCCAATCACCTTTCCGGTTCTGCCGACCTTTTTAGCAGCCAGGAAAGAGTCAAAGCCTGCGCCTGAGCCGAGATCAAGAACAGTCTCGCCTTTTTTAAGGCTCGCCAATGCTGTCGGGTTTCCGCAGCTAAGGCCGAGATTAGCATCCACGGGGATAACACTTAATTCTCTCTCCGAATAGCCTATGCCTTTTGCGAATTCTCTGGCGTCAGGGCCGCAAGTGCCGCATCCGCAGCCTTTCTGCTCTTTTGCAATCTTTCCATATGATTCTCTCACAACTTTCTTGATTTCAATCTTTTTCATTTTTGAATACCTCCCGGCGCCTTTAATTACGCCTTCATATATAGATAGCTCTGCCGTATCAGCAGTTTGAAATTTGCGGATACCCAATGTTAACATACTTAGCGTTTCCCGCTGAAATCTGTTAATAACCAACGAGTTCATAATTTTAATATGGCTGACGTAATCCCATTTAAAGGCATACTGTACAATCCTGCGAAGGTAAATGCCGATCTTGTAATGGCGCCGCCTTACGATGTAATCACGCCTGAGCATAAAGAAGCATTGTATAAAAAAGACCCCCGCAATATTATCCGCATTGATTTCGGCAAAGACAGCGACGATGATAACGATCATGAAAACCGGTATACAAGGGCTTCAAAACATCTCTCCGGCTGGCTTGAAGAAGGCGCTTTAATGCATGATCAGGAACCCTCATTTTACTGTTACGAGATAAGTTATGTGATAAACGGGCAGACAAAAAAGACGAGGGGTTTTTTAGGCGCGGTAAAGATTGAAGAGCTGGGAAGAGGCAGGATTCATCCGCACGAAATGACATACTCAAAGCCGAAGTCGGACAGGCTTAATATACTCAGATATTGTCAGGCAAATACCAGCCCTATATTTTCCCTCTATAGCAGTGTTGAGAAACGCACTTCTTCCATCCTTGAGAATATTACCAGAGAAAAACCGTTTATTGAGGCAAAGAACGGAGACGGTTTTTCGCACCGCCTCTGGAAGATAAGCGGCAGAGCAGAGAGCGAGACAATAAAAAAAGAGATGTCGGATAAAGATATCTTTATTGCTGACGGCCATCACCGGTATGAGACCTCGCTTAAGTTCAAGAAAGAGATGGAAGAGCAAGGACTTGCAAAGACAGGAAGCGAGCCTTTTAATTACACGCTTATGTTTCTTGCAAACATGGAAGACGACGGATTGACGCTACTTCCAACGCACAGGATCGTTGAAGTGGACTCAAACATCAACATAAAAGAGACTCTCAAGAAATATTTTGACATACAGAAGATAAGCGCACCCGGCGTATCCGAAGAAGAGACGCGGCATCAGATGTTTGAGGCGATGCAGAAGAGGACGCATTCATTCGGTATGTTTCTTACCAACTCAAATAATTATTACGCTCTTTCTGTAAACGGATTGAAAATAGATTTGGATATGCCGAAGTGTCTGAGAAGTCTTGATGTTACGGTTCTTCACAAGCTGATATTTGAGAAGCTGTTAAAGGTAGAGCATTATGAATATGAGATGGACGCCAATATTGCTGTTGAAAGGGCCAGGAAGGGCTCTTTCGAGGCGGTCTTCTTTCTGAATCCAACTAATATTCATGACGTCAAAGAAGTCGCTCTCGCAGGCGAAAGAATGCCGCCTAAATCAACCTACTTTTATCCCAAGCTCCTTACCGGAATGGTTATATACAAGTTTTAGCCTGCTGAGTAATAAGGATGTTTAATAACCTGAAACAACGATTTGGAGTATGGTGCATCAGGAAGATCCAGAAACACGGCCCTCACAGTGTCAGCGTTCATGGGAAGGCCTTTGAGATCTCCGAAGAGGTCTTCAACCCGAAATATTATATTACAAGCGAATTTATGGCAAGACACATAAATGCCTCGCCTGAAGATAAAGTGCTGGATATGGGGACAGGCTCAGGGATTCAGGCAATTACAGCAGCTCAAAGAGGATGCAGGGTTGTTGCCGTGGATATTAATCCCGAGGCTGTGAGATGTGCGAGAAGAAACGCGGAGATCAACGGCGTAGAGAACAGGGTTGCGGTCTTGCAGGGTGACCTCTTCTCTCCTCTGAGCAAAGATGAGAGGTTTGATATAATCCTCTTTACCCCGCCGTATCTTAAAGGTTTTGTAAAGACGCATTTCGATCATGCGCTCTTTGACCAAAACAAAACGCTTGCTCTGAGATTTTTTACGGACGCGAAAAAATATCTTAAAGAGAACGGATACGTGCAGATGATCTATTCATCAATCGCAGATCCTGAAATGATATTAAATATCTCTGACGGGCTTGGCTGGAGGCATACGGTCATAGCCCGCAAGAAAAAGGTATTTGAAGAGTTTATAATCTACAAGCTGACAAGGTAATCTGATAAAGGAGCAGACTGCGTTATGAAGATAGGATTGATCTCAGACTCACATGACCATCTTGAGAATATAAAAAAAAGCGTGAAGGTCTTTAAAGATAATAAGGTTGATCTCGTAATTCACCTTGGCGATTATGTTAACCCAAACTCCGTATTGGCGTTTAAAGGGCTGAAACTGACAGGAATATTCGGCAATAACGACGGCGACAAGTTCAGGCTGATAAACGCGTTTAAAGATATCGGGGGCGAGATAAAGGGTGATTTCTACGAGTTCGAAGAGGATGGTTTAAAATTTGCCTGCTATCACGGTACAGAGTGGCAACTGAAGAATTCGCTTATTGAATGCGGAAAATATGATGTTGTCATGTGCGGGCACACGCATGAGTGTGTAAGCAAAAAGTCCGGCAATACGCTTGTTCTGAACCCCGGAACATCGCACGGTTTCATGGGGAAAGCAACAGTCATGATTTTTGACACAGTGACAAGGAAGACCGAATTTATCAGTCTGTAAGGTTTCAATCCACGCGCCCGTGCGGGGCGCGACCTGCTCGGAATGCGGATAATCTTTAAAAGTTAAATGTTTCAATCCACGCGCCCCGTGCGGGGCGCGACAGCTTGATCCTCCCAAGAGCGTTCCTCACCAATAGGTTTCAATCCACGCGCCCCGTACGGGGCGCGACGCAGCGGCTGATCTGCGAGGCGGCGTTTGAAGCGTTTCAATCCACGCGCCCCGTACGGGGCGCGACAGGCGGTGCAGGAGCAGGTTGATACGATAGCGGTTTCAATCCACGCGCCCCGTACGGGGCGCGACAAATTGTTGGCGATGTGGAAAACATAGTCTTGAAGTTTCAATCCACGCGCCCCGTACGGGGCGCGACTTTGGACTACAACTGACCACAAGAACAGATAAGTTTCAATCCACGCGCCCCGTACGGGGCGCGACCCCTTCACAAATATCTTTCCCGTTTTTATCCTGTTTCAATCCACGCGCCCCGTACGGGGCGCGACTAGAGACCACAGAACAACCACAGGGCAGAGATACGGTTTCAATCCACGCGCCCCGTACGGGGCGCGACGTAAAGGCAATTTTCTTATGTATGATACAAAAAGTTTCAATCCACGCGCCCCGTACGGGGCGCGACTGTTACTTTGCAAATAAAGAATATTAAAAGACAAATCCGCCACTTTTTGCGAACATCATTTTTTTGCGCCAGCGAATTGTAAAGTTGTCAAAGATCAGGTTACATACGGTCATGTTTTATAATCCAATTTTATGTCCTGCGAATCCATGCGGGAATGTGTGTATGCATGAGGTTCGCGCAAAGTCATCTTATACAATCAATGGGCCATCCTGCACTATCCCAGGCTTCGCGCCGACATGCTCTACACGATGCTTCCAGTTAGAGCCAAGATAATAAAATCTCAGGCTGTCTTTCTCAGTATCAATCTCTGAAATCAATCTTTCTTTAAGCATCGTCCACTGAGCAGGATCAACAATACATTCAAAGACAGAGTTCTGAACCCTCTGCCCGTAGTCCAGACACGCACGTGCCACTCTTCTCAGGCGGCGCTGGCCTCCTTTTTCGACTGTTGAAACATCATAACTTACAAGTACAAACATAGAACCTCACTTCCATACAAACGGCGGATATGAATCCATATCGCCGCGCAGATACCGTGCCATGAGCAATGCCTGCGTGTGAAACAGCAAGCCGATTGTGACCTTCTCTTTCAGAAACGGATGCATTATCTCCTCCTGCTTGCGGGTCTGGTATGTAACCAGCACCGTCTTTCTTGTATCGTCATCCATCAACACAGCTCCCGACTCTTTGCTTTTAAATCCCTTGTTCTGCACTTGGCAAAGGTTTATCAATGAAAGAGTGAGGCGGTCTGCAAGGAACGGCCTGAATTCCTCCATCATATCAAGAGCCAGCCCATATCTGCCCGGACGGTCTCTGTGCAAAAATCCAACTGCCGGATCAAGCCCGACAGTTTCGAGAGCCGACCGCACATCATGCATTACCAGCGTATAAATAAATGACAACAAACAGTTCACATTATCAAGCGGCGGTCTTCTGTTTCTCTCGCTAAAATTAAATTCATTTTTCTGGCTTGTAATGAGATGATCGAAGACGCTGAAATAAGTATGAGCGGAATCCCCTTCTATCCCTCTTATTCCGTCTAAAGATTTTTCATTTTGTAATCGCCTCAATGATGAATCAATAAGTTTTGATGCAAAATCTACCTTGTCAGCGTTTGGCTTGTCCTGATGATCTCTCACAAAACGCTGTAACACAGCTCTGTTATTCAACAGCTTTCCGCTGACAAAAGACTTTGCAATATCGGCAGATATCGCAAGATCATCAGCTTTTCTGTATTGCTCACGCCTGAGAAGGACATTGCCTGATACCGGCCCCTGAACCTTTGCAAGGAATCTGCCGTTCTCTGTGAGAAAGCTTATAGCCACTCCGTGCTCCGAGCAGAATCCCATGAGAAATGGACTGCATGATACCTGTCCAAAACAGACAATCCCGCCAAGCGTATGAATCGGGATACGCAAGCAGATTGCACCGTCAACCTTGACAGCAACCGTCTCGCCTTCTTTAGAGAGATATGCGCCCTGTGTTGTGACAAATAATGTGTTGAGATGTCTCTTCATTTTATTTACGTTTCTGTTTCTTCTTTCTTTCGATAGCATATTCTATCTTTTTCAGTTCTTCATCGTCGGCAAGGGCTTCATTTCGCGCCTCGGTTGAGAGCCGGTTACTGTGAAAAGTTTCATACTGCTCAACCGCCAGCCTGTCAGCAATCTCTTTTGTCACCTTGCCGGCATTAGTAAGAATGTCCCTCTCGTTAAACTGTAGAAATGCGTCCAGCTTTTCCCGCCAGTCACGCATGAAAACCTGCCTGCGGCGTTTGGCCTGGTCTTCTGCATAATTCAGGTACATTTCAACAATGCGGTTGAGATGCTCGATTTCATTATGGTTCAGGTAATTCTTGGCAATGGTAATATCTCCCTTGCGGACTTTGGTGCCCTTCCACGAAGTCAATCCCATATTGGGCTTTGAAGCATCCGCCCGTTCAGAAATTATCTCTGCTGCGGTTTTACCCGAAACAGCAAAATGCAGCTTGTTCTGGACAATGCTGAAAAATTCCAGCGTCTCCTCAGCAGTCGGGTCGTAATCTGCCGCAAGTTTATAGATGTCGCGGATTTTCTGGTAAAAGCGTTTTTCGCTTGAACGGATATCACGTATCCTTTCAAGCATCTCATCAAAGTAATCTGAGCCGATATTATTGACTTCTTTCAGACGTTCATCGTCCATGGTGAAGCCCTTGACAAGATACTCATTTAACCGCTCTGTCGCCCATTTACGGAATTGTGTGCCATGGGAGGATTTCACCCGGTAGCCGATTGCTATTATCGCTTCAAGATTGTAATGCCTTACAGAGCGCTTAACCTGTCGGGTGCCCTCCTGTCGAACTATTAAGTAATCCTTAATAGTTGCCATCTCTAAAAGTTCGCTCTCAGCGTATACATTTGTCAGATGCATGTTGATATTAGGTACAGTCGTTTGGAACAGTTCCGCCATCGCCAGTTGGCTCATCCAGACAGTTTCATTCTGCAATCTCACTTCTATATTAGTTTTGCCGTCTTCTGCCTGATATAAAACAAGTTCGCCTTTCTCAGAAGCAGGCTCTTTCTTTTTCTTCATAGGCTTCCTTTCCCCTACTTCACTTGAGCTTTACCAATCTTGTCATTCCGGCTTGTCCGGAATCTTTCAGTACAGTCATTCCTCCTCAATCGCAGTCAGTAAATATTTACTTGCCTTCCTGCTAACCTTCGGCAGACACAATTCAAGCAAGGAACACTTCTTGCACTTTGCTGAATACTCAGCCTTCGGAGTAATGCCAGATTCAATAAGCTCGTGAACTTTTCTTGCCGTATTCTCTGTCTCCATTCTTAAAACATTATCGAAAACTACATCCTCCCTGTGCCGTGTTTGTCCGTAAAAAAGCGCGCCCTCCGGTATCTCGACATTGAGCATTTCTTCAAGGCATATTGCCTGAGCGCAAAGCTGAACCTTATCGCAATCATCAAGCTTCGGCTTGCCACGCTTGTATTCAATAGGAAATGGAATCCATTTATCACCCATTTTATGAAACTCCACTACATCCGCTTTGCCGATTAATCCAAGCCTCAGCGACCGCAGGGGAACGCTGTAGTCGATACGGACATTCCCGCGTGATTCAAACTTATTACTATCTGCCTTCTCATGCATGACCCTGCCTTCGGCAGTGAAAAGATTCTCGCTCCACGCTTGCTCGATAAAAATAAGAGCACAGCGACGTGGGCAGTAAATATATTGGTTCAGAGCGGAAACTGGAATAAGTTCCCGCTCTGCGTCACCAATGAAATTATTATCTGACATTCTATTAAACCTGCGTTAATCCGCTGTTGTTGTCATCCCACTTCCAAAGCTCAACTCCTGTAGGAATTTTCTTTTCGTTTACCTTAACCGAGTAATGAACAAATTTGCGTGGGCTCGTCACCTTGTCTATGCTCATCGCAGCTTCATCCTTGCAGATGTCAATCACTTTGCCAAGATCAAGCAAAGCTTGAGCAGGAGCGCAGCCGAGTTTTGCCTGCCTCGCCCTCTGATCCGAATTGCCGTTATCGGTGCCAACATGTTTAAAAACGTAGAGACCACGACATGACATCATCCCTTTGCTGGCGGAGCGGTCGTGATCATACATGTTGGCCAAAGCTTCCCAGAGATTTGCAAGATCTGTATCAGAAAATCCAGTCCCATTGGCGAGATTGGCGCTGATAAAACCCTTGGCCACATAGAAGCCGTAAGGAATGAGCGCCTTGCGCCCCATAGTGCGTAGAGAATCTTCAGGGGCATTTTCTTCCCACTCTACGTGCTGCTGATAAGTCGCATCGCTTTTGATGTCTTTTCCAGTTGGGGTCTTGGCCATTCTCGTTATAGAGAGATCCAAAGGCATGATTGGGTCAACTGAACGGGCGAATGCAAACTGCACAGGTCCTCGAACTTGTCCCGCATTCGCACCAGTGCTGAGAACTGCGCCAAATGTCCGTATATCGAAGAAATTTCCACACAGCCACGTCCGTGCGTTCAGAGACTGCCCCTTTGTTGTCTTTCCGTCTTTGGGAACCGCTCCATTGGCTTTTTCATGCGCCAGGGCTATTGGCTTGTTGAGGTTGGTCGAGTGCTCAACATAGATTGCATTCGGTGCTACATTTTCATATTTCGTCTGAACATAGTTCCGAACGCGACGCTTGAGCGCAACATCGGAAACAAGGCCGTGCATATCCTCTGGATCAATACGGGGGGCATTGCCGGCGTCCGGGTCACCGTTGGGATTGCCGTTTTCACAGTCAAACAGGTAAAGAAATTCATAGCGATTTTGGATACTCATTAGTTGCCTCCTTCTTTGGATTCGTTAGTGATGTTATTCTTTGATCC
Source organism: Nitrospirota bacterium (assembly GCA_016222905.1). GTDB lineage: Bacteria > Nitrospirota > Thermodesulfovibrionia > UBA6902 > UBA6902 > JACRPZ01. Next base: position 18,067 of record JACRPZ010000006.1, on the reverse strand, counting down.
CGCACGATTGGCAGCGATTTGTTGGTAGTAACCGAGGGCAAAGAGACTCTGCCGTTCAAGATCAAGTGTTGCCGGGATACGGTCTTGAATACAACTCATAATCTCAGCGATCTGATCTTCGTACCAGAATGCAAGACCACCATCCAGTTTGTTTAGGTGGTTCTTGGCGTTAGAGATGAGCCGCCCGATAGTTAGGCCAGGAGTCTGACTTGCTGCAACGTAGTAACGCTGCACTACACTTGCTCCGACATCTCCAAGAGCGGAATATTGTAGACTTGCCAGAACTGCCAGCAAACGCCCACATTGGTACGCCGGATCTGGATGTTCTTTGTTCAGATAGGTACACATGTTGTGATTTCCTCCTTTTCGGATAAAGTATGCTTTAATTAACCCCATACGGGCATGATTGAACGGTTTATCTTCAATGATGTCGGCCCGAAAACGGGCCAACGCTTGGGCGATGAACGGTTGGGGGATCGGCAACCCGGCAAGGGCGACACGCCAGAGAGTAGATGCAGTTGGTGCGGGAAGATCTTTCAGATCCCGCACCATTGCACCACATACTGCCATGAATTTAGGTTCAGGTGCTGATTTTTCACCATTCCTGGCTACTATCTCCAAGTCAGCAAACCATTGCTCGATTCTGGAAACCAGATCCTCAAAACTCCCTTCCATCCAGTCGCGCACCATAACCCGGCCTGATGCACCGGAAACCGTCATCGCATAAAAACGGTTATTGGCTGGTACCGGTCGTTGCCCTTTTCTTAGCGATTCAAGAATTTCACGGGCAGATTGCTGGGCTGCACCTTCAGTCAGTTCCGGCGGTTCAGAGAGAAACCATAGAGGGTCATTTTCCTGCGGAATAGCCTCTTTAAACCAGTGGACTACCTTAGTTCCAGCCAACGTTCTTGAGTGTTTAGAAATAAGAAAATCAAGGCCTTTTGAATAGCAGTTCACAGCATTTTCTGACATGGCACAATTTGTGGACTGCTCCAGGCTAAATGACGCAAAAGCCTTTTTGTCAAAACCAATAAGGATGTCTTGACCTCGCCCACCAACCGACTTGAGCCCAGAAATCTTGGGGTGTGTTGTTTCTGGAACGACATTATCTCCGCTCAAAAAACACAACATCTGTGATGACGTATTACCGCTACTAGATAATGACTCTCTAAAATCTGTCCACCATGCAAGACATGGTTCGTTCTTGAGCGGATCGAACCCACCGACAATGAAAAATGCTTTATCAGTTGGTTTAGCCCCTGACGTGTTAAGGTGTTCCCGTAACAGTTGAAGTTTTTCACTGTCAGCAAATAAATCTGCCGCTACGATCAACTCGGGGATTGTATTCGAGGCCATCTTGAGCAATTCAGTAAAATAGGTGTGCTTCTCTTGATACTTTTCAGGGTCATCCTTCTTATCCAATAACAGAAGCATTACCTGAAGAGTATCGACCAGAAAGTGACAACGCCCCCCGCCTTGAAGAAGATTAGCAGGATATTCGGGACACCTCTCCAACTCGCTCCCATAGTCACCATCACCATATGGTTCTACAACAGCAGTACTGTTTATGTTTATAGAAATACGCCACTTCACCCGCTTCGGCCCAAAACCGGGCTGCAAATAGGGTATATTCTTCTTTGCAAACTCAATAACACGCTGGAGCATTTAGTCACCTCCCTCTTTCGGCTTACGTACCTTCTCACTCTCGAAGGCAGGAACTTCTACCACACCATTCACCACCGTAGCGTCAAACAGTGAGATAAATGGCCGGTCGTCCCGAACGACTTCCCGTCGTAGGTCAAAAACGTCATAGAGCATCCAGCCAATATGCTGATCGAATGGTGCTGGTTGCTTGTGAGCATCGTTTAACTGAACATACTCGAAAAAGGCCGGGAACTCGCTGCATCCAAAGAAGGGCTGCTGGAAACACTTACCATGTTTTGCCCGGCGCTCGAACATCTCATCAAACTTTATAATCTGTCCTCCGAATTTAGGCTTGGGAATTATATGGGCAGTAAGCCGGTAACGAACGTTCTTGAGTGCCATAGTCTGGCGTTGCGTTCGACCAGTCGTAGCGTCATCGCTGTCAGCCCAGAGCGGCTCGGGCTTTTCTGTGCCTTTTATCCACTTATTAAGAATAGTTTTGCCTGGAACAATACCTTTGACCTCATTCCTCCGCAGGGCAATATAGCGAGGCATTTCCAGCACCTCAATCCGTTCGATCTGCCAATGGAAATATGGCTGCATGGTCTGACCATCGCGTAACCCTTCCCAATAGATAGCGTCGAATATCCCCCTCGCCGCAGATGGAGTAATAACTGGATAGCTGAACCTCTCGACCTTCATTTCTGGGCGGGTGAAACAGGCAAAATCGCCCCAGACTTCAAGTGTGTGTGTTCGTCTGCTCACATTGTTCCTCCTTTCTTCAACCAATCAGAATTTGCTGGGACTGCGGTAGCCGTAGTCCCATAACATTGTCGTAAAGCTCTTGGTTACGATCTTCAAGTATAAACCATTCATCCGATACGCCATTTCCGTAACGGAGTTTCGCCGGAATCAATACTTCCCTTGCGGGATGATCCAAGTTAGGGCGAAAAATGCTAACCGCGAGCCCTTGAGCGCGGCGCATCCATTTGGCGTTTATTCCTTGCTCGTACTGCTCGCGCTGCAACTCAAAGAACAGATCAAGGTATGGATGATAAGGAACCAGCACCTGGATGGCTGCCTTATCAATCAATCTATACTCCTGTGCTACACGGACAAAATCTACGGATGCAAATGCCTCTGCAAGTTCCTTGCTCTGGGTCTCTGGATTGCTCAGGTCATAGAGCCGATGATAATAGTCACGGAATGCCGCTGGATCATTCAAATCGAGACCTGTCTCTCCCGCTGTGATGAGCATAGTTCGCGTTACCTCAGCCGCTTGAAAATAAGCATGAGTTGGATAGCACTTCCGATAGTTGCCTTCAACGGTAGGTTCGAAGACTCGCACCTCGCCCATCTTCCGGTTTCCAATATTGTCCTTAAGCCGCCCTTCACGGTTGCAGCGTCCTGCGGCTTGGGCAATGGCGTCAAGCGGTGATAGCGCACGGTATACTATGGGGAAATCGACATCCACGCCAGCCTCTACGCACTGAGTCGAGATCAGCTTGCACGGTTCGCCCCCTTTCAATCTGGCGCGAACCTCATCCAAAACAAAGCGGCGGTGGTATGCACAGAGATTGGTGGAAAGATGAAAGACAGCATCATTGCTTTTGATCTCTTCAAGCAGTGCCATTGCATGGTTCTTAAGGTTCACTACACAGAGCACTTGCTTCTCATTCCGAATCTCATCCGCAAGGGCCGACCACTCCTTCGTTTCCCCTTTTTTTGGCCATCGCATGTCGTAACGGCGCAGTGCATCATAAAGACGAGCATGATTGGGCGCTGCCTCGACGGGATGCCATCCTACAGGAACGAGTTTCGTTACCGCGTTATCCAGTGCGTCGAATGCAGGTTGTGTAGCTGTGCCAAAAACTACCGTAGCACTGTATGCTTGAGAAAGATGGGAAAGTGCCGCCAGCGTTGGCACGGCGAGCATCTGTGGCAAAGTCTGAGCCTCATCGAACATGATAACCGACTCCATCAGATTGTGCAGTTTGCGACAGGCCGAAGGCCGATTTGAAAACAACGACTCCAGCAGTTGCACATTGGTAGTAATGATAATCGGGGCATCCCAATTCTCCGAAAGTAGCCTTCGGGCACGTTCATTGCCGGCCTCAGCGTCGTCTTTCGCTTCTTCGCTCCCCAAGCCTGCAAGACTGTGATGCTCAAGCACAAAGTTGTCTGGAAACTCCTGAAAAACGGCCCGATAGATCGCCGCAGTTTGTTCAATAATAGAGAGGTATGGCACTGCAAGTACGACCCGTTTCAGCCCGTTGCGGTTCGCGTGCTCCAAGGCGAATTTGAGCATGGCCAGTGTCTTGCCGCTACCGGTCGGTGCGGTCAAAGTAAAGAGGCACGGTTTTGCGGCAGCTGACGTAATGACCATATCCCAAAGCGCGTTTCTGGCATCATTCACTACTATGTCCGCCTTGCTCGTGCTGCGTACTTGGCTGGTCATGTGTTTCTCCAATGCTCGAAGTGCCTCCTTTGGATTCAGCGATGGCCCAAACACGCGATATCTCTTGCCATGTTCGTCACCTTCGAAGTGGGCTTCGGTGTTCAGAAAGTCAGCATCTGTTAAACACGAGAAGAGCATCCTAATATCGAGCATGGTCGCAAGAGGGTTTTCAATACCTTTGTTGACGTTGATCACTGTTTTGTTTGTTTTGACAGCAGAAAGACCGTCATCTGCGAACCGTTGTTTGAGTCGCTGAAGACCGTTGTCACTCAGTTTCAGGTTGAGTGGATGGCGCAGGGCAAGGTCCACCGGGTTCAGTCCACGCAGAGCATCTTTGCTCCCCTGCTGTAAGCCTATGTGATGCCCCTGAATCGCTAATGCACCCGCTATCGAATGACATTCTGCAAGAGCCACCCATGCCCCCGGCGACCAATGGTCAAGTCCGCTTACTTCACCTCGCAAACGAGCCTGAAAAAGATCAGCATACTTGCCGAGATCATGGAGAATTCCGGCAAGGACGGCTTCATCGCTCCAAGGACTTTTCCCGGCAAAGCCTTTTGCAAGTAAGGCTACATCGGACAAATGATCTTTTGCCGAATGAGTTATTCCCTGTTTATTTGCGCTATGTGCAAGATATGTGGTCATGTTTATTTCTATGTTTCTTTAAACTTCAGTTGTTCTTTTACACTTCCTTTATCATTCTCCCGTCTTTTCCTGTTCGACTCCTTCTTGGCCTCAACCTTCCTGCCCCAGTAAGCGCCGGAGCCTTTCTTTGCGCCTGCATGTTCGGTCTTCTTTGCTTCGTAAGCCATAGATGCTCCTTATGTCTTTTACTTTTTTCTCTCCAACCTCTTCCGGCTCTCAGGTTCAATCAGATAATTCTCTTTTGAGACAACCCTCTTACCCGTCTTTTTCTCAAGGTCTTTTCGCGCCTTACCTGCAACTTCCCCGCCCTTGCGTGCTGAACGTTTGCTCTCATGAAAACCCTTTGCATCATCAACCCGCGTTATCTCAGTTGTTGCAGCTTCACCTAACATAGAGAAAATAAGTTCAAGGTCGTTCATATGGTCTCTCAGATTTTCACGTTTCAACCCTTTTAATTTCTTATGCTGACTTGGGTTTACGCCAAATGCTGCTTTTGCAATCTCTGCGGTAAGTATCTCATATTCCTTTTTCTCTTTCACTTCCCTCTTTTTCCATTCGTCTGTCAGTTCTTCCCTGATGGCAATGCCGCGCATCCGCTTTTCTATCCAGTCATCAGAATAACCCTTTGCCTTGTATAAAGCCCTTGTCCTCTTTGTCCCCAATTCCGGGTCTTCTATCTCCTGCACACGCTCATATCCCACTTTAGCCAGCCAGCGTTTGAAAGGCTCAGCCTTCGGGGAAGGTATGGATTGAATAAGTCTAAATATCCCTTCCGTATTCCAGCAATACATTTTTTGTTGCCCGCCAGTAGTTTCTACCTCCAGCATAAGGGGTGGTACAAATTGTACCCCCCCTTTATCAGTAAGTTTTGCAAGCTCCTCATCCCTCTGTTTTAATCGCTTAAAGTATTGTGCCGGATCATTGGAATCAGTCAATGATTCAATAACATCATTGATTACAAACCACCATTCATTCTTGTGAATCGTTTTTCTGATTTCCTTACCTTTAAAAATAGCAATACTTGTTTCCATTAGTTCCCTCCTGATTCAACGTATTTTACTCCTCAAGACTCCTTTTTCCAAGACATTTTGAAGTGCCTTCCTTTCATCATGCCTCAGTCCCGCCAGACATGCCAAATTTAGCTCTTCGTTTCTTTGTTTGAATGTATGACATAAATCATAGTAATCCGTATCCAAATGCGTTTTAATAAACACATCTTAATTTCATAAAGGAGGTAGTGAATGTTTTGTAATCAATGTGAACAGACTATGGAAGGCGGCTGCGACAAGAGGATCGGTGTCTGCGGCAAGAACGAGGACATCGCGAGTCTTCAGGACATAATTATTTTTGCGTTAAAGGGGGTTTCGGCCTATGCGCACCATGCCCGGCAGCTCGGGTATACGGACCCTGAAGTTGATGCGATTACTCAGGAGGCGCTTTATTCCACACTTACAAATGTCAATTTCAGCCTTGAGGATACTGTGGGGATGGCATTGAAGGTCGGCAGCGCGACTAACAAGGTGATGGATATGCTTGATAAAGCCCATACCGGCAGATTCGGCATACCTGTGCCCGTAAAAGTTTCCGAGGATAAGGTAGAGGGCAAGGGCATTCTTGTTACAGGACATAACCTCTTTGCTCTTGAAGAGCTGCTGAAACAGACTGAGGGCAAGGGAATTAATGTTTATACTCACTCTGAAATGCTGCCCGCGCACGGCTATCCGCAGTTGAAGAAATACAGCCACTTAAAAGGCAATGTCGGAAAAGCATGGTATGACCAGAGGAGGGTCTTTGACGATTTCCCTGGCGCTATCCTTGTTACAACCAACTGCGTTATGCCTGTCAGGGGCCTATATGGTGAAAAGATGTTCTCTTATGACATAACAGGGCTGGAGGACGTCCGGAAGATTGAAGGGAATGACTTTTCACCGCTTATTGAAAAGGCGCTCTCCCTTCCTGCCGCTGATATAAAATCAGACAAAACATTTACAACCGGATTTCATCATGAGAACGTCCTGAAGCTTGCGCCTGAAATAATTGCGGCTGTAAAGGCCGGGAAGATCAAGAGGTTCTTTGTAATAGCGGGGTGTGATGCGCCGGGTGACGGAGGAGAATATTTCAGGGAGATAGCCGAGCTTGTGCCGAAAGACGGCGTTATCCTGACAACATCATGCGGGAAGTTCAGGTTTAATGATATTGATTTTGGTGATATAGACGGGATCCCGAGGCTGATAGATCTGGGGCAGTGCAACAACTCCATTTCAGCGGTAAAGATCGCTTCCGCGCTTGCAGAGGCGTTTAACTGTTCTGTAAATGACCTGCCGCTAAGCATATTTCTCTCATGGTTTGAGCAGAAGGCTGTGGCTATATTGCTGGGACTCTTAAACCTTGGCGTGAAGAATATCTATCTTGGGCCAAAGCCGCCTGAGTTTGTATCGCCGGGCGTGCTAAGTGTTCTGCAGAAAAATTTTAATCTGAAGCTGACAGGCGATGCTAAGAGGGATTTCAGGCAGGCTGTAACTGTGTAAACAGAAGCATAGTTGGAAAGCGGATCTGAAAATATTGGTCAAACAAAAGAGCTGCCACATGGCACACAAAGACCCTCAAGGGCTTATCCTTGAGGGTCTTTGTATTATCTAAATCCAGCGTATCTTTTATTTACACTTGTGAGTTGCGCAGTTTTTGGATTTCCCTGACGCAGTGTTTTTGCACCTCTTTCCTTCTTTGGTCTTTGCAGAACATTGTGAAGCTTTCTTTGCTTGTGCCATTTTCCCTCCTTATTAAGGTTAAAAATGAAATATTTTCACTATTGTATCATAACTCAATCTTAATGTAAGGGCTTTATGACTTTATCTTTTAACTGTCATGATGGGTCTGTGCGATGCCGCCGAAGACTATAAATTTCATTATGTCTGCGCTGTCTGCGCTGAGCGGTCTCACCTGTTCTTTTGGCACTATTATGAGATTGCCGGCAAAGTTGTACGATTGGGGGAGATAAACAGCGACGCTGTCCAAAAGTCCAAATTCATCGAGATTATCTCTTGTTGCAAACCCTACAACCTGGATACCGCTGCCGGGCGACAGCGTAACCGCTACAGGTTTAAAACCCTTCTTATGGTCTCCTACAAATGCTCCCGTAATATCTTTTACCGAAGAATAAATCATCTTTAAAAATGGGAGACGGCTTAAAATGATGTCGGGAATATTCGCCAACTTTTTAGGCAAAAAGTTTGAACCTATAAAACCTATGGCGGTTATGGCAATAATAGTGATTATAAAGCCGACGCCGGGGATCGGAAATTTAAAGAGCTTGTCTATCTTTGCAAAAACAATATAGACTACATAGATTGTTACCATCATGGGCACCAGCAATGCAAGTCCCTTTAAAAAGTATGTCGTCAGTTTTCTCATGAACTCCTCCTCTATATTATTGGTTTTTGGATATATAACTTGATACAGAGAGACTACATGATTGAGAAATGGGTGTCAAGAAATGCTGAGTTTTAGCTTTCAAAAAACCTTGGTTTAAGCATAAAATAAAGCATGAGAAAACTTCCCTTGCAAAAGTCCTTCTCTGTTGAGACGGGCAAACTGCATATGCCCTGCCCCTATCGCGAGAAAACGGGCGTAAATGTACATGTAGTTATAAAAGGCGGTTACTGCTACCGCTCCGAGCAGTGCAGGATAATCCAGTGTAAATTCAACCGTCTTCAGACAGATATCGATGCTGTTTTATCGCTGGTCTGGTAAGAGACCGCTGCTTTAAAATATGCTTTAAAATACAACTTGTAGCATTTGTAAAAATATGCTTAAATAGATGTTACCTGTCAGCCTGTACAGGCAGCAGAATGGCTGATTTTATAAATAAAATCAAAATGTGTCAGGAGAAATCAAATGGATAAAAAGAAGGTTCTTTTAGTTGATGACAGCATTGTCTTTGCGCGTCTGCTTCAGAAGATCCTTGAAGATTCCGGTTTGTTTGAAATTATCGGTCACGCTGTAAATGGGATAGAGGGGATAAAGCTATATACAACTCTGAAACCTGACATTGTATGCATGGACCTAATCATGCCGGAAATGGACGGGCTTCAGGCTATCAGGACAATAATAAGCCTTGATAAAAATGCGAAAATAGTTGTTGTCTCTTCGGCTGCCGGCGTTGAGAGCAAGGTGGCGGAAGCGATGAAGTTCGGAGCCAGAAACGCAATCTCAAAACCTTTGGACCCAGAAAAAGTTATTGAGATACTGAACAACTTATAGAGATTTTAAAGGAGTTGGAATGGCTGTAAAATTCTTCGGTCAATTTCTTCTGGAAAAAAATATTATTACGCGGGAAGATCTTTTGGAGACTTTAGAGTTCCAGAAATCGAAAAATATGGATTTCGGTGAATGCGCGCTTGAAAAGGGCTACATTACGGACAAGGATCTTGCCAATCTCAAAAGCGCCCAGAAACAGGTTGATATGAAGTTTGGAGAGGTTGCGATAAAACTGAATATTATGACCCCTGAGCAGGTTGAAGATGTCCTCACTATGCAGAAAAATAATCATATCTTTTTTGGAGAAGCCTTGGTAGAAAAAGGTATTATAACATCTGATATTTTAGAGAGCGAGCTGTCTTTGTTTAAGCAGGATCAAAGCAAGTACATTACAGGCAATATAATAATTCCGGCTGGAATCAAGAACCCTGATGCGGTTAAGAGCATAGTTGATATAACACAAAAAATGTTTCAGCGCATTGCGCGTTTACAGGTAAAGGTTGATGACGGCTTTGTAACCGACAGCGAACCCTTGATGAGTTTTTTGCTGGCATCAATATCTCTGCATGGAAGCCTTAAATATGAATATGCCCTTTCGCTCTCGCGTGAGATGTCTGCAATGATCGCTTCTGCGATAATAGGAGAATCTATTGATGACTCGGCAACCGAGATGATTAAAGACGGCGTAAAAGAGTTCTGTAATATTGTATGCGGTAATATCATCTCCAAACTATCCATAAGCGGCATAGAGATGGATCTTTCCCCTCCTCAGGAGGCGGTTTCTTCAGGCAACGTTTATAACCTCCTAAGGGGAAGAAAAGCCATATATTATCCTTTAGTATCCTTTAAGGGCGACAGCGCCGCTTTAATCCTGATAGAGGGATAAGAGGAATATCCTTTAAAATCCTGCAGAGCATCAGGGTATCCTCTCTTAGTGATGGAAAATATCGTCAGCTCAAACAGAAAGGCCTACCATGATTATTTCATTCAGGAGACCTATGAGGCTGGAATCTCCCTGCTTGGCACAGAAGTAAAGTCTTTAAGAGAGGGCAAGGCAAACCTTAAAGACAGCCATGTAGTCATAAAAGGGGATGAAGCCTTTCTCCTTAATTGTCATATCAGCCACTATACTCACGGCAATCTCCAGAATCATGACCCTCTGAGGACAAGGAAGCTGCTTCTTCACAAGCGGGAAATAAATAAACTGTGGGGCGCTTTAAGCCAGCAAGGTCTTACGCTAATTCCTCTTAAGATATACTTTAAGAAAGGAAAAGCAAAGGTTGAGATAGGGCTTGCCAAAGGCAAAAGACAGTATGAGAAGAGAGAGACGATAAAAGCAAAAGAAGCAGACAGGGAGATGCAGCGGTATTTAAAGAGATAGGTAAACGATTCTAATTCTCAACTAATATTGTAATCATAAATTTGATTGTTATGTATATCTCTGTCATGCCTTCTATGTGATTTTAAGCAGAGATTTTCTTTTTGTTGTACGGCCTGCTTTATGATCTGCAGCAAAGATATAATTTTACAAAAATAAAATAAGCATAAAAGTAAATGTTAGCCAAAGCAAGAAGGAGACAAATACATGACAAAACATATCAGCGAATGGAAAATCCTTACTCACGCGGTCAAGAACCTTTATCGCGCGGGGAACTATGACCATGCCGTTTCTGCGGCGAATAAGGCTCTGGAGGCGGCCGAGCAGAACGTCGGCCCGGATCATCCCGATGTGGCCTTTAGCCTGAACAAACTCGCGTTGCTTTACAAAAACCAAGGCAAGTACGCACAGGCCGAGCCGGTCTGCGAGCGCTCGCTCAAGATCAGGGAGAAGGCACTCGGCCCGGATCATCCTGGTGTGGCCATAAGCCTGAGCAATCTTGCGTTGCTATACAGAAACCAAGGCAAGTACGCACAGGCCGAGCCGCTCTACAAACGCTCGCTGGCTATCAGGGAGAAGGCACTCGGCCCGGATCATCCCGATGTGGTCACGAGCCTGAACAACCTCGCGGGGCTGTATAACGACCAGGGCAAGTACGCACAGGCCGAGCCGCTCTACAAAGGCTCGCTATTGATCAGAGAGAATGTCCTCGGCCCTGATCATCCTGATGTGGCCGCGAGCCTGAACAACCTCGCGGAGTTGTACAGAACTCAGGGCGAGTACGCGCAGGCAGAGCCGTTCTATGAGCGCTCTCTGACGATTTTAAAGAAGGCCTTCGGCCCGGATCATCCTGATGTGGCCATGAGCCTGAATAATCTTGCGTTGCTGTACAAAACCCAAGGCAAGTACGCACAGGCCAAGCTGCTCTGCGAACGTTCACTGGCGATTATGGAGAAGGTCCACGGCCCGGATCATCCTGATGTGGCCATGAGCCTGAGCAACTTCGCGGAACTGTTCAGAACCCAAGGCATATACGCACAGGCCAAGCTGCTCTACAAGCGTTCACTGGAGATCATGGAGAAGGCCTTCGGCCCGGATCATCCTGATGTGGCCACGAGCCTGAACAATCTTGCGGAACTGTACAAAATTCAAGGCAAGTACGAAGAGGCCAAGCCTCTCTACAGGCGCTCACTGATGATCAGGGAGAAGGTTCTCGGCCCGGATCATCCCGATGTGGCCGCGAGCCTGAACAACTTTGCTTTGCTTTACAAAAACCAAGGCAGGTACATACAGGCCGAGCCGCTATACAGGCGCTCACTGATGATCAGGGAGAAGGTTCTCGGCCCGGATCATCCCGATGTAGCCGCGAGCCTGAACAACCTCGCAGACCTGTTCAGAACCAAAAGCCAGTACACGCAGGCCGAGCCGCTATACAAACGCGCACTGGCGATCAGGGAGAAGGCGCTCGGCCCGGATCATCCTGATGTAGCCACGAGCCTGAGCAACCTTGCGTTGCTATACGACTTCCAAGGCAAGTACATACAAGCAGAGCCGCTCTGCAAACGCTCGCTGGCGATAAGAGAGAAGGCACTCGGCCCGGATCATCCCGATGTGGCCATAAGCCTGAACAACCTTGGGGAGCTGTACAGCGCTGAAGGCAAGTTCACACAGGCAGAGCCGCTCTACAAGCGCTCGCTGGCGATCAGGGAAAAGTTCCTCGGCCGGGATCATCCCGATGTGGCCACGAGTCTGAACAACCTTGCGGCGTTGCATCACACCCAAGGTCATTACGCACAGGCAGAGCCGCTCTACAAGCGCTCGCTGGAGATCAATGAGAAGGCCCTCGGCCCGAATCATCCCAATGTGGCCAGTTGCCTTAGAAATATGGCGCTTCTCTATAGAAAAACGGGGCGGGATACCACCGCGGAGGTCCTTGAAAAACGCGCCGCAGCCATATCCGGGAACTAAATTGATGAAATCGGATGGCTAACAAGATAGTGCTAAAGGCCAATTCTGACAGTTACTAAGGAATTCATAAATAAGAATACATAAACAGACATCAAACTTAAAATTATGGATAATTACTATCTATCCGTCAACGCGGATAGTCCCGGCAGTTCTTTTCCTTCGAGTAATTGCAACGCCGCCCCGCCGCCGCTTGAGATGAATGATATGCTCTCTGCTACGCCTGCCCTGCTTACGGCCAGATCTGTATCGCCGCCGCCTACAATTGTAAGCGCGTACGCATCTGCAACAGCATGCGCGATCGCAAAGGTCCCCCTTGATAGCGCGTCAATTTCAAAAACTCCCATGGGCCCGTTCCATAGTATGGTCTTGGCACTCTCCAGCGCTTCCGAGAAGAGTTTCACCGAAGCAGGGCCTATATCAAGCGCCCTCCAGCCATTGGGTATCTCCTGTGTTGTGACAAGCTTTGTTTCAGCCCCGGGCTCAATGCTCTGTGCAATAACACAGTCCACAGGCAGATAGAATTTTATCCCCTTTGAGGCAAGTTTTTCCTGTATTGTGAGGGCAAGGTCAAGCATATTATTTTCAACAAGAGAATCCCCGACGTTATACTTCATAGCCTTAAGGAAAGTGAAGGCCATGCCTCCGCCAACGATGACTTTGTCAACATTATTTGTAAGGTTCAGAAGCACATCTATCTTGCCAGATACCTTTGCTCCGCCAAGTATAGCGACAAACGGCCTTACCGGGTTGTTCACAACACCCTGAAGATACTCTATCTCCTTCTGGAGCAGGAAGCCGCACGCAGATGGAAGAAACTTTGTAATCCCTACTATTGAGGCGTGGCTTCTATGAACGGCTCCAAAGGCATCGCATATGAAATAATCGGCGAGATCTGCCAGCGCCTTGCTGAATTTTTCATCATTCGCTTCTTCTCCGGGATTAAATCTGAGGTTTTCAAGAAGGATTATATCGCCGTTAGACATTTTGCTTACAGCTTCTTCCACCTTAGGTCCAATGCAGTCTGGAAGGAAAGTCACCTCTTTTTTGAGGAGGCGCTGGAGTCTTTTCGCCACCGGCGCAAGAGAGTAGTGCATGTCAACTCTGCCTTTTGGTCTGCCAAGATGTGATGCGATGATTATCTTTGCGCCCTCGTCTATCGCATAATTAATGGTCGGTAGTGTGGAGCGTATCCTACCGTCGTCGGTTATATTAAGATTCTCATCTAAAGGGACATTGAAATCTACACGCAGAAATACCCGCTTCCCTTTAATTTCAATATCTTTGAGGCAGAGTTTATTAATGACGCCTTTTATCGGCTCTGCATGGTCATTCTTTCTCATGATTTTTCTTAACCTTTGCCTGCAATATATTGTATCAGATCAACAACCTTGTTAGAATAACCCCACTCATTGTCATACCACGAAACCAGCTTTACAAAGTTATTATTAAGGGCGATACCTGCGTTGGCATCAAATATCGATGTGCGCGCATCACCAAGAAAATCTGTTGAGACGACTGCATCCTCTGTATAGCCGAGAATTCCCTTCAGTTCATTTTCTGATGCCTTCTTGATAACGGCCTTTATCTCATCATAGCTTGCGCCCTTCTCAAGGCGGCATGTCAGATCAACAACTGAAACATTAGGGGTCGGGACCCTGAATGCCATGCCTGTCAGCTTGCCGTTAAGTGATGGGATGACCTTGCCCACAGCCTTGGCAGCTCCCGTGCCCGAGGGGATAATGTTCTGCCCTGCGCCGCGGCCTCCGCGCCAGTCTTTAGCAGACGGCCCGTCAACTGTTTTCTGCGTTGCGGTAACAGCATGAACAGTGGTCATGAGCCCTTCGATGATTCCAAACTTGTCATGGATGACCTTGGCAAGGGGAGCCAGGCAGTTTGTTGTGCATGATGCATTTGAAACAATATCCTGGCCTGCGTAGGTTTCATTATTAACGCCCATAACAAACATTGGGGTATTATCTTTTGAAGGGGCTGACATGACAACCTTTTTGGCGCCTGCCTGGATGTGTTTCCTCGCTGTTTCATCTGAAAGGAAAAGGCCTGTTGATTCAACAACAAATTCAGCGCCCACAGCATCCCATTTTAAATTTGCAGGGTCTTTTTCCGCCGTAACACGGATCTCTTTGCCGTTCACAACCAGATTCCCGCCTTTGACCTCTACCTTCCCCTTGAACTTGCCGTGAGTGGAATCATACCGAAGCATATATGACATATATTCAACATCAATAAGATCATTGATCCCGACTACTTCAATATCCAGACGATCAACCGCGGCACGAAAAACGAGCCTGCCTATCCTTCCAAATCCGTTGATACCTACTCTTATAGCCATGAAAACCTCCTATATGAAAATAGTATCTGATTTTGTAACTAATCAGGTTGTTTAGACCGTAGTCTGTTAGGACTAACTACCTACAGACTATCCACCTTAGTAGTTACCTGATTTTTTCAAACTTCCATTATCTCGGCTTCTTTATGAGAGACGATCTCATCTACCTTCTTTATGTGTGAATCGGTCATCTTCTGAATTTCTTCAATTGAACGCTTTGTCTCATCTTCGCTTATATGTTTTTCCTTTTCAAGATCTTTCACTTCTTCGTTGCCGTCGCGTCTTAGATTCCTTATGGCGACCTTTGCCTCTTCTCCCCTCTTATGAACATGCTTAACAAACTCTTTTCTGCGCTCCTCGGTAAGTGGAGGGATAGCAACCCTTATAATCTTTCCGTCATTGGTAGGGTTCAGGCCGAGATCAGACTTCTGGATAGCCTTTTCGATCTCGGATATCAGCTTAGGCTCCCACGGCTGTATGGTTATCAGTCTGCTCTCAGGGACTGCCATTGTTGCAACATGCTCAATCAGGGTAGGGGTTCCGTAATAATCAATGTGTATGCCTTCAAAGATGGATAAAGACGCCCGTCCTGTTCTTATCCCCGTGAGATCCTTCTTCAGGGACTGAAGGGCTTTATCCATTTTATCTGCCAGTCTTTTCTTTACCTCTGCCTGCATTTGAATTCCCCCCTTTCACCAGTGTTCCTATCTTTTCCCCTTTTAAGACCTTTTTTATATTTCCGCTTCCCATCATATTAAATACAACTATGGGAAGGTTATTGTCCATGCAGAGAGAAATGGCAGTGGAATCCATCACCTTAAGACCTTTTTTAAGAATATCAATATATGTGATCTCAGAAAATTTTTTTGCTGCGGAGTTTTTGACGGGATCGCTGCTGTAGACTCCGTCAACCTTTGTTGCCTTAAGTATAACATCCGCCCCGATCTCCACAGCCCTTAACGCAGCTGCTGTATCGGTAGTGAAATAGGGATTGCCGGTGCCTCCGGCAAAGATAACAACTCTCCCTTTTTCAAGATGTCTGACTGCCTTTCTCCTGATATACGGTTCGGCAAGCTGATGCATCTCTATTGCGGATTGTACTCTTGTCGGTATCCCAGCCAGTTCAAGAGAGTTTTGCAAGGCAAGGGCGTTGATAACTGTTGCAAGCATTCCCATATAATCTGCGGATGTTCTCTCCATACCTTCAGCGCTCGCCTCAAGCCCCCGGAATATGTTACCCCCTCCGATGACGATAGCGACCTCAACTCCTGAACCGGAGATGCCTTTAAGCTCATTTGCCATAAAATGAACTATCTTTGGATCAATTCCAAAGTTTCTGTCCCCCATGAGGACTTCACCGCTTAACTTGAGTAGTATGCGTTTAAACCGTGCTCGTGCCATTATGTTATTTACATAGCTGAGAGGCAACCTCTTCGGCGAAATTTTCCTTCTTCTTCTCAATGCCCTCGCCGACCTGAAATCTGGTAAACCTGCGGATAACAGCGCCCTTGAGAACATCCTTGACCTTTTTTCTGCCGTCAGGGTCTTTGATGAAGAGCTGCTCAAGAAGGCAGGTCTCTCCAAAAAATTTCTCCAGCTTGCCTTCCACTATCTTGCCGACAACATTGGCCGGCTTGCCGGACTCCTTCACTTGCGCCTCGAAAATAGCGCGCTCCCGATCAAGGTCTTCGGCAGGCACAGTCTCACGGCTCAGATAAAGCGGGTTGGTGGCTGCGATCTGCATTGCGATATCCTTGCCTAACTGCTCGTCTCCTCCCTCATAATCAACTATGACTCCAATGCGCGTACCGTGCAGATACGAGGCTATGTTTCCGTCGGTCCCATACCGGACAAACCGGCGGACAGACAGGTTCTCGCCGATCTTTTGTATAAGTTCCTGCCTCTTTGCCTCGACAGTGGCGCTTCCAAGCGGCAGATTTAAAAGGGTCTCAATATCAGCAGGGTTCTGTGTCGAGACAAGTTCAGCAAGGTCTCCTGCAAATTTCTGGAAATCCTCATTTTTTGCGACAAAATCGGTCTCACTGTTGACTTCTACAAGCACCCCTGTTGTTCCGGCGAGATGCAGGGCAATAATGCCTTCGGCGGCGATACGGCCGGCCTTCTTTGCAGCAGCCGCGAGTCCCTTCTGACGCAACAGGTCAACGGCCTTTTCAAAATCACCGTTACTCTCGGTGAGGGCCTTTTTGCACTCCATCATGCCGGTGCCTGTCTGCTCCCTGAGTTTTTTTACCGCGTCTGCTGTTATCATACTGCTGTCTCCTCCCCGATCTCTTCCCCGATTTCTATGTTGTCCGCTGCCTTCTTCTCCTCAATCCCTTTCTGCTCGGAAGTCTCTCCGGCTGTCTTGTTCAGGATGCCTTTGCCTTCAAGCACCGCATCAGCTATTTTTGAGGTTAAGAGCCTTATGGTCCTTATCGCATCATCATTGCCCGGGATGACATAATCTATCTCATCAGGATTACAGTTGGTGTCAACAACAGCTACAATAGGGATCGAGAGCCTTTTTGCCTCTGCAATAGCCAGCCTCTCTTTTTTCGGATCGATTATAAAGATGGCACCCGGATAAGAGGTCATATCTTTCACTCCGCCCAGATTCTTCACGAGCTTCAGTCTTTCAGTTTCAAGTTTTGCAACCTCTTTCTTGGTAAGAAGTTCGTAGGTGCCGTCCTCCTGCATCTTCTCGATATTTTTCAATTTCTGTATGCTCTGCCTTATTGTCTTGAAGTTTGTGAGTATGCCGCCGAGCCAGCGCTGATTTACAAAATAAGATTGCCCCCTCTGGGCTTCTTCGATTATTACATCCTGCGCCTGTTTTTTTGTGCCTACAAACAGCACGGACTCTCCTCTGCTGGATATGTCCTTGATAAAGTTATAGGCCTCTTCAAACATCTTCACAGTTTTCTGAAGATCAATGATGTAGATGCCGTTACGCTCCCCAAAGATGTACTTCTTCATCTTTGGATTCCAGCGCTTGACCTGATGTCCAAAATGGACACCGGCCTCCAGAAGTTCCTTCATTGTGATTACCATATGTGCCTCCTCAGTTTTTTCCTCCGCCCTTTTTCCCTGAATTCCCTGACTTCGGGACACTGACAGAGAGAAGATTGGATGGGCGTGTGTTTTTCTGCTAAAGAAAAATAAGATTTTTCCGGGTTGCAGATGACATAGCCTATCATAAGCGCTGCCTTTATTTCAATAGTTACAAGTCCTGACGAATTGACTCACAATAAATGTTACCGTAGGCAGAAGTAAAGACCTATCGTTGACTCATAATGCATGTTACCGAAAAAACATGCAGATAAAAGGAGAGCATTATGAGTTCACGATCCAAGAGGGAGTATCTTGAGGC
>JACRPZ010000046.1 GCA_016222905.1 Nitrospirota bacterium | reverse complement strand
TCTTTCGGTATTACCGCGTCGTATATATAGCTGTAGAAACTGACCTGCCCGTAATCCTTCTTTATCATCGTCCCTCCTGACTTTATGTTTGCTTTATTTATGCAAACTTAATGCCAGTCTTTTTCAGCAGTCTCAAATTGCGGAAGTTATAAGCCATAGTCTCTCCTTTGTGTTTGACGAAACACGGGATGTGTCACTAATTATTCCGTTAGTGTACGCATTTTTCGATAATGCGTTCATCGGATTGCCATGTCCGAAGAAGATAACCGGCATCAGATCAGTCACCGAAAAACCCTCCTCTCACTTTTGCTAAGATAACAAGATAACTAACCGATACGCAGTTTTTTTGCGCCTCCGATAGAATGTTTTTTTAGACCGCCTGCTTTCATAGCCTGATTGACCAGCCGCAACTCAAGTCTGCAACCGAGGGCATGAGCATATTTTTGTAATGTGGCCAGTGATGGCGAGTGCTTCCCCCCACCGGATTCCAGACGTGCTACTGCCGACTGAGTTGTGCCGATACGTTCGGCAACCTCCGCCTGAGTGATGCCTGCGGCGGCGCGTGCCTTCAGAAACTCATCGAGAAGAGTAAACTCCTCATCAAGCCGGGCATATTCGGCCTTAACGTCTGCACGATTGAGAGCGCGAGCCTTAAGTTCTTTATGTGTGAGCATTTTTTACCTCCTTCATCCGCCGTCGGGCTGTTTCAATTTCTCTGGGCGGGGTTTTATCTGTTTTTTTTATGAACTGGTGCAGCACCATTATCTTTTTGCCAACCATAGTGCAGTAGAAGACCCGCGCAATTCCTTCCGCGGCTTTCAACCGCAACTCAAACAGGCCGTCACCCATTGCGCGAGTATGCGGCATACCCAGATCCGGACCAAAAACCTCCATCCTGTCTGAATATCGAAGATACCGGGCAAGAAAGCCTGCGGGCATGGCAAGAATTTCCTGCTGCACAGATTCGCTATAATAGGTGATTGTCCAGTTCACTGTAATATTATAGCGTATTTGCTATATTGAAGCAAAGGAAAAATAATGCGGCGGTTGAACAGTGGCTACGGACAGGCGTATTTAAAGCAGATACGGCAAGCACGGCCTTGGGACGCGGGATTGATCTGCCGATAGAGACCCAAGCATCAGTATAAGCATTCTTCGATAATGCGTTCATCGGATTGCCGTGTCCGAAGAAGATAACCGGCATAAGATCAGTCACTGAACAACCCTCCTCTCAATTCATAAATCCTCGTTGTTCAGGATCGGCACTGGATAGTTCTATGCTCTTCAGAAATTGCAATAAACAAGACTTGACTCTCTTTCCTTCCTATTGTTGTACAATCTCTATTATTTGTTTCAGTTTTTGATTGAGTTTTCCTGTCTTAATTTCATGCTCCCAAATTCTGATTATCTTCCAGTTTTTCACTTTCAGTGCCTTTGTTATTTGCTTGTCTCTAATTTTATTCTTCTCAATTTTGTTGTTCCAGTAATTTACATTTGATGAAGGTATACGGCAATGATTGGGACAGCCATGCCAAAAACATCCGTCAATGAATACTGCTGTCTTGATTCTTGAAAAGATAAAGTCAGGCTTACCAGTCATAGGATAATTACGACGCCATCCGGTAATGCCCTTTTCTTTGAGACATGAAATAAACTTAAGTTCTGTGGATTTTGAATTTCTGGACTTTACACTCGCCATTATTCTTGAGCGTTATGTCTTATATTTTAGACCAATTTATTATTCACAAATTTCAAATCACCATATTCTGAATGATAAGTTAAACGAAACCTGTCTGTATGATTTGCACAATGGAATACATTATTGGCACAGTTTAAACATAGTGGATGATAGTTGCCAAGAAATCCTGACGCTGGATTGTCAAAAACATCTTCTTCACCACATAAATAACATTCCCAATGCTTATTCATATCGTAGTAGAGTAATTTATTTGAATTACTTTCCTTTCAACTTTTTTAAAAGTTAACTTGCTGTTCAATGGATCAAAGAAAAATTGATGATTAGGTTTCTCAATGAAATTCATTACAACAAAAAGACAATATTTTTTCTTCAATTCAGAGGCAACATAAAATTCTTTCTCTGTTAATGCGATTCCTCCTGAATTCGCATTTAACCCTTTTACTTCAATGCAATAAAAATCTTTTTCCAACGATAACTTGTAATCAAATCCACAAGCAAGGTTTGTCGTGTCTTTCAACTCATAATTCATAAAATTGGAGACAAGTTTGTAATTTATTTTGAAATATTCTTCCGCTGCTTTCCCTGTTACAAGTCGCTTGGCAACAGTTTCAGACATGTCTTTCTTCTCAACTTTTGCCGTAATTTTTTCTATATCGTAATTATCAAAAACAAGGCTCTTAATCAATTCTGTGAAAGAACCAAATTTTAATTTAGAAAAATCATCATAAAATTTTTTGCAATATTCTCTGATTGGTCTTTTATGCCAGCCCTTTCTTTGATTAGGGAATAAAGGGTCAAATTCATCGCGGTAATTTTTTATTGAAGCGGGTTTTGAACCGATTGAATAGCCAAGTGTATTGAATGCTTCGTTAAATCCTCTGAATCCAAGTGCACTTAATGCTTCATCATCAAATTTTGACAAATAAAGTCCAACTAAAATTGATTTATCTCTTATTGAAAAAACATTTTTCATTTACAAATAACTCAAGCAGCTACATTGAAGATACGAAAGTCGGCATGATAGCCTAAGTCTCTTAGAGCAACCATGATGCGCTTAAGCGTCTTGCCGCTATTATGGCCTGCTAATAATTTGACGTTTTCCAGTATGAATGCAGTTGG
Source organism: Nitrospirota bacterium (assembly GCA_016222905.1). GTDB lineage: Bacteria > Nitrospirota > Thermodesulfovibrionia > UBA6902 > UBA6902 > JACRPZ01. The sequence continues at coordinate 52,569 of JACRPZ010000046.1, read as the reverse complement.
TTTCTTTGCTTCAATTATGCGTGCAATTTCAAAGAAAAGTGTGCCGCGAGTGTCATTAAAACCTTTTCTGTGACCAATTATACTGAATGGCTGACAAGGGAACCCTGCAAGAAGGATATCGTGATCGGGGATATCTTCAGCTTTGACAGCCGCGAGGTCTCCCGCTGGCTTTTCACCGAAATTTTCCTCATATGCCTTTTGACAGTCCTCATCAATGTCGCTCGAAAAAACGCACTTGACTGGCACGCCTAAGTCACCGGCTAATTGTTCAGCAGCGATGCGGAAGCCGCCGATGCCGCAGAATAAATCAATAAATCGAATTGCTTTGCCGTTTTTACCGTTACGATTTGCCATCTTGCTATAGCTTAGCATTATCGGCGGAGGGTCTTCAATTGCATTTAATTTTGCCGTTATTATTTAATGTACAACCAGTTATTTAATCAGTTTTCTGGATGATATCAGAATTACCATGCAAGGTCAAATAAATACTAGAATCAAATTGACATAACTATTTGATATCATTTTAGTTATACGGTTGGATAATATTCCATTTGTGACGCGTTGGTTGTCATTCTCGAGGTCGTAATCGGGAAACCATGGTTCGACAAGATCACCATGACAGACAATGTGTCACCCTGAGCCTGTCGAAGGGTGGATACCCGCCTTCGCGGGTATGACGGAAAAATTGCGGGAACTACTGACAGTCTTACGCTCAAAGTATCTGCTTCACGCAAAAGACCTGTAGGAATGGGAGAAAATTCAAGAGATGCCCGGATATTAGAGTATTCCGGTTCTACCAGTAACGCACTTCGCCTACATCAACGTGGACGAAATTTGATTTCGCATAATAGCCTACTCCTCCTGCCTGAAGCTCAGAAGCGGCGTTCCTCACATCTGAAAGGCTAAAACCGGGAATGCGGAAATCCACAGCCTTGCCCAGCATATGCATGCTGTTCTTTGCAACACCACTGCTCTTTTTTCTGAGAAGGGTGTTTGTTTCCGGCGACCTGTAACCAGAAATGATCTGGAACGGCTCTGTGGATTTGAGTTTGGCCTGTATGGCAGATAAAAGATCCAGCAGTTTTTTATCAATTGTTGCAACTTTTTCAGTATAATGATCACGGAAAAGAATGTTAATCTTGTTGAGGACTTCAGGAATGTAATTCCCGTTTTGCCAGTAAACAGCTTCGATTTTATCTTCTGTGTGCATGTTATGAAGACAGAGTGCCCGTTCATTTGAAAAGAAATCAGCAACAGATGCAAGTGCTTTACAAGGGATAAGGCAAGTTGCCGCGGTTAAAAGCCCTAATTTAATGATCCATCTGCGGCTTATCCCTAATGGTGTCGTATCATTATCTTTATTATCCACTATCATTATAAAACCCTCCTATGGTAATAGATCACAACAGACGCTTTTATTATAACACAATGGCGCCAGTTTGATTTTATATATGATAGAGGCTTCCGGGTTATTTCAAAGAAGATCTGGGCCCGGCAGGTTTTTTCCTCAAGGCTTCATAAAGCTGCATATCTCTATTGTACACATCGTCTCTGAACTGCATGATACTCTTCTCATCAACCCAGGCTGTTAGATAAATCACATGAACGCTGATCGGTACGGGAAGAGGAACGGCCTTCTCAACACCGTTTTTAATTTCAGCTTCGATTTTTTCTCTGGTCCAAGCCGGATCAGAAAGCATAAGATATTCAGCAAGCTCCATAGGCTCTTCTATTCGTATGCATCCGTGACTAAAGGCCCTGACATTTTTTGAGAAGAGGTTCTTGCTCGGGGTATCATGCAGGTAGACATTGAATTTGTTCGGGAACATGAACTTGATCCTGCCAAGTGGATTCTTCGGCCCGGGCTCCTGACGGAGCCTGTAGGGAAAATGGTCTCCTGTTATTGTGTCCCAGTTGATACTAAGCGGATCGATCTCTTCTGTGCTATCCCAGGAGCCGCTCAAGATCTTCATATCATGTTTAGCAAGGTAATCAGGCGATTTTCTGATCCCGGGCAGTATCTCTTCCTCCACGATGCTTTCCGGAACGTTCCAGTAAGGATTAAGCACAAGGTAAGTCATTTTTTCACTGAATACGGGGGTGTACCAGTATCGTTTTCCCACTACAACAGCCATGGAGATCACGGTCCGCCCGTTATCAACTGCATCCAGCCTGTAATCCGCAATATTTATTCTGATATACCGGCTGCCGAGGTTCCCGGAGATCCAGCGAGTGCGTTCCATGTTGACCTGTATTTGCCTTACGCGTTCTTCGGCAGTAACGTTAAGCGCGGAAAGTGTTGAGGGGCCGACAGCTCCGTCAGCCTTCAGTCCGTGGCGTTGCTGGAAATTGAGCACGGCCTGTTCGAGTTCTTTGTCAAAAAAGAGGCCGGTCTTTTTTCCTTCCAGGGGTAAGTCCCCTGTGACGGCAAGGCGTTTTCTGAGTTCAATGACGCGGCTGTCTTTAATGCCTTTTTTCAGGGTTGGGCCGCCTGATACCGGAGGCCAGCCGCCGCTATCTGCTATTTCCCTGTGATGAGCGAGTTCCTGCGCGAGTTTGGTATAGTCATCCTGAGAAGGAAGCAGAGCAAGCAGCATTTCATTGACGCGGTTCCTTTTCAAAGCCTCCTCAAGAATGCGGTCAACCTCAAGATCCGAGTTCAGGGCAAACCAATCCGCGTCAGCCGATACGGGGTTGACACAGCCGACCGAGAAATGACACCCCATCATCAAAAATGCGTCTGTCAGGAGCAGGTCAAGTTCAGCAAGCATAACCGGCTCAATTAAGAACTTCTTTCTATTTTTTGAACGCGCAAGCTGAAGCAGGTTCTCTATCGCCTCCAAATGATAATATTCAGGCACGAGTCCCTGTTGATTGACCCCTTTTATTGTCTTAAGAAGTGTTTCAGCCTGTCCAAGCGGTCCATGATCTTCGCTCCAGGCTGGGAGAAAATTTCTCTTTGTGTAGAAGCGGGCAAGCATTTTTGAAGTATAGACAGGTTCTCCTGCGAGCGTGATCCCGGTCCCTCTATTGTTTTCCTCAACCTGAGCCTTTATAAATTCGCTGACTTTTTCAGACAAAGACCGGTCATCAGCCGGAAAAACAGCATCCGGAAGAGACAGGCAGATGGAAACAATCAGAATGACTGATAAAAGAATTGCTCTATTCAATATAAGTTCTCCACGCGAGATCGTTGATGTATATTTAAATTCTATCATAGCCAAAGTTGGTGAAATTAACCAGGTACAAATTGGTTACACGATAATCAAATTGAGAGGAAGAATTTCCACAGATGCGCTCTAACGCAAGATTGATTTGCCGATAGAAACCCAACCGTCAGTGTAAACATTCTTCGATAATGCGTTCATCGGATTGCCATGTCCGAAGTCTTGTCAGCCTTGCCGGCTGTTCCGGTGATGATCTTCTCCAGCGTCAGGTTTGCAAACTCAGTTCCTGCTATCAGCTTGTTCAGGTTTTCGACATATGTCTTGTGATGCTTTCCGTAGTGGAAGCAAAAATTAGGCATGATAATACCATTTGTTACAGCTCTACGGTACTATAAATAATGTCTGCCATAAATAATAGTCTGCAAGGCTGCCGGGGGTGCTCACGAGTAGATAAATTATATATGTACCGGAAGGCAGATTGGAGACAGCGGTATTAAAGAGACTCACATTTATAGTCCCTATTGTATTCGCCATCCACGGCTGTGCTCCGGCAGGCGGAATGCCAGAAGCTACGGAGTTCAGTATCTCCCCAAGGGTGAAAGCCGTAAAGGAGACGCCGTCTTGGTTCAATACATGAATAACTCCGGGAGCTGACTCAAGCGAGTATGCTCCGTAAACGTCAACAGTGCCTGTAAAGCCGTTCAGTCCAATCTGAACATCCAGCATGCTCCCCCCAACAGCAACCGGTCCGACGCCAACGGGTTTTGCCTGCGCAGGGTTATTGCTGAACTCAGGCGCAGTTACAGGAAGGTAGACAAACCCCTGATGACCTGACGGGAGAGGCATTAAAGATACCGGAGGATTTACGGTCACAGTGCCTTTCATTCCCGCAAACCAATGAAAAGAGCAGTGATACGGAAATGTTCCCGCCTCGTTGAACATAACCGAAAAGCTCTGCCCGGAATTCAGAGTTCCCGAGTTCCATAAACCGTCAATGTGGTTGCCGTCAACGCCGCTTGTTGTTGTATGAGGCAAGGCTCCGTTGTTTGTCCAATGGACCGTGTCGCCGGCATTGATAGTTATGTTGGCGGGTTGAAAGCTGCTGTCAATAATGGAAACTTCAACGGTTGCAGCATGGGACGGCAAAACAGATAAATAGAGAATGATTATGGACAGAAAGGCTGCGTATAACTTATTCATATCAGTTCCTCCTGATTAATATTTTATGTTTCATATTTTTTATAGATAATATATTGCTTGTCAGTTAACAACAATGCAATAGCCATGCCAGAAAATAAAACGGGTGGAAATCAAGCGGTTGCAGCTTCAGGATCAATTAACATGATTAAAATGAGCCCATTATAAATGGTTCGTTTTGAACTTCTGGCCGGCCTTCATTGCCGAAAGGTTGAACGGCAAGCACTGGCCGTGGGACGGGGGATTGATTTGCCGATAGAAGCCCAGCCTTCAGTGTAAGCATTCTTCGATAATGCGTTCATCGGATTGCCATGTCCGAAGAAGATTACCGGCATCAGATCAGTCAATGAAAAAACCTCCTCTCAATTCCTAGCTCCTCGCTGTTAAGGATTGGTATTCCGCGTGCTTTCCGCTGGCTGACTACGAGGGCTGTTGTTGGGTATGAAGAAGTTCCCGACATGTTAGGCCTACAGGCAATTCTGTAGAGAAATAATGGAGAATTATACATGCCCCTTTTTGTTATTGTGGTTATATATGAACATGTATCACATAAAATATTTAACTGCTGCTCAAACCCCTTCTTCCTCTCCCACCGGCTCATACTGAGTAGTGCCTATGTAAGCATATCCCGTTGACGTTATATTGGCATAGAGCGGCTTCTCATTTCTAAGGATAGACATTATCGTATCGAAATGACTGAGGGGAAAATATATCCTAAATGGGGAAAGGGGTAAATTGCGGGGCGGCATTGGTTCCTCATCTTTTATGAAGAACAAATCTCCCACCGGAGCTTGACCTCTATATAACGTGATCCGTGCTGCAGTACTTAAATAATTCTCGTCGTGGCAGGGGCTGTAATAAATAATTTTGTAATTATCAATCTGAAATAAGGGCATGCGATATTCTCCTTTCTGATTAAATTATGCTCACTTCCAATAGAAGAGAGTAATCTTAATTACAATTAGTTTGTCATATGTTATACCATAGCAGGTTGAATAGCGCAATAAGGAAATATATAGTGAAATCAAATTGACATAACCATTTGCTATCATTATAGTTATGCGGTTGGGTAGCGTTTCGCAAGCATGTTACGACATTGAGAAGAACTTCAGACAAGTTTAAACTAACATCTGATTTTAAACCGACGGGCGACCAGCCGAAGGCTATAAAAACGCTTACGGAAGGTTTATATAAAAACTTCAATCATCAGGTGCTCCTCGGCGTCACAGGCTCAGGCAAGACATTCACTGTTGCCAATGTGATAGCAAACGTGAATAAACCCGCGCTGGTCATAGCCCATAACAAGACCCTTGCGGCACAGCTTTACAGCGAATTCAGGACCTTCTTCCCCCAAAACTCCGTGGAATACTTTGTGAGCTACTACGACTACTACCAGCCTGAGGCGTACCTGCCGACTACGGACACATACATTGAGAAGGACGCGATGATAAACGAAGAGATTGACAGACTGAGGCATTCGGCAACACGTTCCATACTCGAAAGAAACGACACCATCATAGTCGCGTCCGTATCCTGCATTTACGGCATAGGCTCTCCGGAAGATTACCAGGCAATGCACTTCCTGATCGAAGAAGGGATGCGTATAGAAAGAGACGCCTTCCTGAGAAGGCTCGTTGATATGCAGTATGAGCGCACCGATGATTTGAAGAGAGGCGCCTTCCGTGTCAGAGGAGATATTGTTGAGATATTCCCGTCATTCTCCGGCGATAATGCCCTGAGGGTTGAATTCTTCGGTAATGATATTGATGGTATTTATGAATTCGATTCATTGACCGGCAGGGTTTTGAGGAGGATAGATAAGGAGACCATTTACCCCAACAGCCACTGGATAACTCCAAGGCCGAGACTGGAGATGGCATTCTCCGCGATCGAGCAGGAGCTTGAGGAGAGTATATATCACTTCCAGCGGCAGGACAGGATGGTTGAGGCGAAGAGGATCGAGCAGAAGACGAGGTTTGATATGGAGATGCTTAAGGAGTTCGGCTATTGTCATGGGATAGAGAATTATTCAAGACACATGAGCGGCAGGCTGCCGGGAGAGGCTTCTTCATGCCTGATCGATTATTTTCCCAAAGACTTCCTCATGATCATAGACGAATCACATGCCACTATCCCGCAGATAGGCGGCATGTATGAAGGCGACAGGGCGAGGAAGCAGACGCTCATTGATTTCGGTTTCAGGCTTCCATCAGCCCTTGATAACCGTCCGCTGAAGTTCAGCGAGTTTGAGGAGAAGATAAAGCAGGCAATTTACGTATCTGCCACACCGTCAGAGTACGAGCTTGAAAAATCAGGCCGCAGGGTGGTTGAACAGATAGTCAGGCCAACCGGATTAAAGGACCCTGTGATAGATCTGAGGCCTGCAGCGGGACAGCTTGATGACCTTCTTGGAGAGATAAGGGAACGATCCAGGAATGGAGAGAGGGTGCTGGTAACGAGCCTTACAAAGAAGATGGCGGAAGATATAACCGATTATTATACGGAGCTTGGCGTAAAGGCGAGGTACCTGCATTCGGACATTGATACACTTGAGAGGATAGAGATACTCAGGGACTTGAGGCTGGGCAAGTTCGATGTATTGATAGGGGTCAATCTTTTAAGGGAAGGGCTGGACCTTCCGGAGGTTTCGCTCGTTGCCATACTTGATGCGGATAAGGAGGGTTTTCTCCGATCGGCGCGCTCGCTTATACAGACCGCAGGCAGGGCCGCAAGGAATATAAACGGCAAGGTCATCTTCTATGCTGATAATATAACAGGCTCAATGCAGAGGGCTATGGATGAGACAGATAGGAGACGCAAGATCCAGGAGAAGTATAATAAGGATAATAAGATAACGCCGAGGTCGATAGTAAAAGATATAACCAATCTCCTCCGCTCAGTCTATGAGGCTGACTACTGGACAGTGCCGGCAGTTGCGGAAGAGAAGGCGGAGTATATCAATGACGCGGCTTTAAAGAAGCTTGAAGATGAGATGAAGGAGGCCGCCGGGAGACTGGAGTTTGAAAAGGCAGCGGAGATAAGGGACAGGATAAAGGCGATCAAGAAGAGACAGCTTGAGATCGGGGTAAAGACTTGAGAAGATTAACCCGAAAAATGCAGATATTGCTCAATCAGATAATTAACTCGATGGATTTATTTAAATAATATATAGAAGGCGTTGAAGAAAAATGTGCATGCTTAGGTTGGTTAATATTGCAACTAAGGTATCGAAAATTATCTGCTTTCACAACACCTGCATTTTTCTTAATGCATCCCTTGGATTAAGGAGAATTAATTGAAAGCATTTATTGCATCACTGATATTTGTTGTGTTGGCAGAGATGGGCGACAAGACCCAGCTTCTCGCCATGGCATTTGCCTGCAAGTTCAGGTGGCAGACGGTCATGTGGGGGGTATTTGTCGCAACAGCAGCCAATCATCTGCTTGCTGCTTCGGCAGGCAATTACCTTGCCGCAATTGTCCCTCTTATATACATAAAGATTGCAGCTGCCGTATCTTTCATCATCTTCGGCCTCTGGACTATCCGCGGCGATACGCTTGAAGACGAAGAGAAGCGGTATAATTTTGGCCCCTTTCTGGACGGTTACTATTGCATTCTTCATGGCGGAAATGGGCGACAAGACTCAGCTTGCCACCATTGCCCTTGCCGTGGAATACAACGCGATCATTTCCGTATGGATGGGGACAACCTTAGGAATGATAATCTCAAACGGCTTCGGCATAATTGTCGGCAATGTTATGGGAAAACATATACCGGAGCGGACGATCAAATGGGCTGCGGCGATTATCTTCATAGCTTTCGGCGGATACGGGCTTTACGAAAACCTTCCGAAGGATTTCTGGACTCCGTTGTCGGTTGGCGCAGCCTTTATCTTGCTTATAGCAGCAGTATATGCAGCGGCCCGTCTCGGCGCTGCAGCGCAACGCCGTACCCTTGATGAGATTGCTGCCTGTAAAATAGAGGAGAAGGAAGAAGCTAATCGGGAGAGTTAGCCGCTGTCGGGAATCATTCCTTTATAACTCATATCACTGCATGAAGATTCCTGACAAGCCGGGCTCACAGTCAGATATAAAATAACCACTTGCCTTAAGCGCTGCATCATAATCAGGCTCCTGGGCTATTTCCGGGACCTGTTCCGTATAAATGACCTTTCCCTTTTCATCAATGACTACAATAGCCCTTGAAAGGAGGCCGGCAATGGGCCCGGTTTTGATAGTCACCCCGTAGTCTCTTCCGAAATTCGCAGCCCGGAATACTGAAAGAGGTATGATATTCTTCAAGCCTTCAGCCTCGCAAAATCTGTTATGAGCAAACGGAAGATCAGCGGAGACGCACAGCACAACGGTATTATCCAGTTTATTGAGCTCTTCATTAAACCTTCTTGCCGAGGCTGCGCAGACATTTGTATCAATGCTTGGAAAGATATTCAGGATGATCCGCTTGCCCTTAAAGTCAGCCAGCGAAACATCCGAGAGATCGGTCTTTGTTAGAGTAAAAGCCGGGGCTATGCTGTTTACTGCGGGAAGTTCACCGATAGTCTCAATCGGTTGACCCTTTAATAATATTTTTGCCATTATTACCCTCCTTGCATTCTCTACGACCAGTCGTACTTTCTCCGCTTTCTGTGATGCAGGTATTTTTCAGCGGAAAGGGCCGCGATGCAGCCATATGCTGCCGCGACAACAACCTGCCTCACCTCAACACATGTGACATCGCCGGCTGAGAATACGCCCGGGGTGGAGGTCTCCATCATCTTGTCCGAGAGGATGCACATCTCATCGCTAAGATCGACTGCAAAGTTAAGAAAATCCACTACGGGCTTGCTGCCGTACAGATATACAAAGACGCCGTCTGTCGGCATATCTTTCTCCTCATCAGTCGCGATATCCTTGATCCTGATATTTGTGACAAAATCTGTTCCTGTAATTTCTACCACCCTCTGTCCTGCAATAACTTTCAGTTTATCCGATTGAAGCACAGGGTGCTCCACTTTCAACTCGCTTGACGGGACTATCAGGTGTACGGTCTTTGCAAATCGTGTCAATACCTCGGCCTCTTTTACAGCCTCCTCTGAGTCGCCGATAACAGATACGGTCATATTTTTATAAAACGCAGCGTCGCATATTGCGCAGTAGCTTACGCCTTTGCCAAGGTACTCCTTTTCGCCCTTTATACCGGGTTTTCTGCCCATAGATCCCGTTGCAATTATCAGAGACTTTCCCTTATATGTTTTGTCCATTGTTATGACTTCTTTTACCTCACCCTCCAGGTTGACGCCCACGACCTGTGCTTCTACATATTCGGAGCCGAATCCTATCGCCTGTTTACGGAAGATATCAAGCAGTTCTTTGCCGCTCATAGGAGAGCACAGTCCAGGATAATTCTCTATCTTGCTTGTAAATGCGAGTGCTCCTGCTGTTGGAGACTTGTCGAGCACGATTGTCTTTAGGTTGGAGCGGGCGGCATATTGCGCTGCGCTCAGCCCGGCAGGCCCTCCTCCTATAATCACAACATCATAAAGTTCTTCAGTCATATCTCCCCTTTGTCTGTATGAAGGTTAAAGAAACCATTTACATTATATCAAAAAATATTTTCTAAAGTCTTTTTAGATGTTTCCATGCTTTCTCAATTCGTTCTATCCTTAGAGTAAGATTTCAGTTATAATTACCCTATGGATTTAACAAACAAACTCCTGCAAGCCCCATCCTCGCCCGGCATTTACATAATGAAAGGGGCGAAAGAGAAGACTATTTACGTCGGAAAGGCCAAGGACCTAAGGAACAGGCTCAGGTCATACTTCCAGAAGTCCGCGCCGCTTGATAACCGCAAGGCAAAGATGGTCGAGGAGATCAGGGACTTTGAATATATCGTTACGGAGAACGAGGTAGAAGCGCTTGCTCTTGAGGCGAACTTCATCAAGCAGTTCAAGCCGAAATTCAACATAATCCTGCGGGATGACAAGAATTACCCATACCTCAAGCTCACGCTCAAAGAGAGGTGGCCGAAGCTCGAAGTTGTCAGAAAGATAGATAAGGACGGTTCCCTGTATTTCGGCCCTTATGTCGTTGCGGCAACGATGTGGGAAATGCTTAAGTTCATAGAACGCGGCTTTCCTATCAGGTCATGCGGATACAGCATGGATAAGCCCTTAAGGCCGTGTGTCCAGTACCAGATGGGCAGGTGCCTCGCGCCCTGCGACAAGTCAAGGCGCTCAGACAAAGACCATGATCTTTACATAAAGACCGTAAACGATGTGAAGTTCTTTCTCATGGGGGAGAAGAAGGAGCTTCTGTCAAGCCTTCATCAGAGAATGACGAGCCTTGCAAAAGAGCAAAGGTATGAAGAGGCGGCGCAGGTTAGGGATACCTTAAACAATATAGAGAGGGCCTGGGAGTCACAGCGTGTCATCGCGCCGGAACTTGGAGACATAGACGTCATCGGATTATTCAAGGAAGATAACGAGGCGCTGGTCTTTATGCTCTTTATCAGGAACGGACAGGTTATCGGACAGAAAGACTTCTTCCTGAAGAATGTCGGCGATATTGAGGAGATCGAGCTTATATCAAGCTTCATAGAGCAGTTCTATTCCAAAGAGATACTCATTCCTCAAAAGATAATCATACCGGTTAAGGCTGAACTGACTATTGAGAAAGAGTGGCTTGAAAAAAGAAGCGGCAGGCCTGTCAGGCTCTCATACGCAAGAGGGGAGCAAGAAAAGAAAGTGCTTAATATGGCCAATCATAACGCCCTCTTTGCCCTTAGTAAACATAAAGACAAGAGAGTTGATAAAACACTTCTCTCTATAAAAGAGCTTCTGAAATTAAAGAATATACCTGAAAGGATAGAGGCAGTTGATATATCAAACATTTCCGGCTCTGAGGCAGTGGGGGCTTTTGTCGTATGGGAGGACGGAGAGTTTGTTAAAGACGACTACAGGGTTTATAAGATAAAGACAGTAAAAGGCATTGATGACTTTGCGATGATGGAGGAAGTTGTCGTAAGGCATCTGAAGAGCATCTCAGAAGATGATACAGAGATGCCCCAGCTTATCCTGATTGACGGCGGAAAGGGACAGCTCACCTCCGCAATGAAGGCGATGAGAGAGTTTGATCTGCCTGTTGAGTTGGCAGCTATCGCCAAGGCAAAAACAATTAAGAGCAAAACCTCCGCTTCGCGTAAGAGTAAGCATGAGCCTGACAGGATATTTCTGCCCGGCAGGAGAGATGCGATCTCTTTAGACTCTCTTATGCCTATGACGCACCTGCTCCAGAAGATACGCGATGAGGTTCACAGATTCGCAATTACTTATCATAAGAAACTCAGGACAAAGAGGACGCTCAGGTCCCCGCTTGAAGATATAAAGGGCATCGGAAAGACAAGGAGGCTTACGCTTCTGAAACATTTTGGGAGCATTGATAAAATAAGAAGCGCGACTATAGACGACATAGCATCCTTGAAGGGTATAAATATAAAGACTGCTGAATTGATAAAGAAGTCACTTAGATAATTCCCCTCTTAGGAAAAGAGGGGTCAGGGAGATTTTGCAATAATAAAATCCCCCTCAATCCCCCTTTGTTAAAGGGGGAAGCATGGCATGATCAATAAAAAGAGCATAACGCAGTACATCAAAAATCTTTTCGGCGTTGATGCCAGACAGGTGAATATCCGCAAACTCGGCGAGGGCGTGCAGGGCGCGGGTTTTCTGATAGAGATAAAGAGGCTCGAAGGGATCAAGCAATATGTCATAAAGGGGCTCTTCCCTCAAGGGCTGGAGCATGATTACCCTTCTGACCGGGCAGGGGTATTTCTGCTCGACCTCGATGAATTCAAGAATCTGCCGAAGCATGTGAAGGCGGTTGAAGTGCTTGCAGAGCTTAAAGACGGCTCAATAAAATCCATCGGCGGCGGCAGAGAATATTATCTCCTGATGGAGAGGGCTGAAGGCAAGCATTACTTCAATGACCTTTCAGGATTTTCCAAAAAGGATAGGCTTGATCCAATTGATATTCAGAAGATAGAAGCGATGGCATTGTATCTCGCTGAGATACATGCGGTCAGGAAGGAATCAAAGCAACTTTACTGGAGAAAAGTGAGAGACACTATCGGGCACGGTGAGTGTCTTATGGGTGTCTTTGATACATACCCTGAAGGCGCAATAAGTCATAAAGAGATGGCTGAGATTGAGAAGATGTGCGTTGACTGGAGGATGCGTCTGAAACCAAAACATGGCAGGCTTTGTCAGATACACGGTGATTTTCACCCGGGGAATATATGGTTTAAAGAAGGCGGGGACTTCATCCTACTTGACAGAAGCCGGGGGCCGTGGGGTGATGCGGCGGATGATGTGACCGCGCTTACGATAAATTACATCTTCTTCTCAATAAATCACTATGGGGATGTCCGGGGGCCTTATCTTGAGGCGCTGAAATTATTTTATAAAGAATATATCAGAAGGACAGGCGACAAAGATCTTCTGAAAGTAACTGCGCCTTTTTATGCGTTCAGAGGCGCGGTGGTTGCAAACCCTGTTTTTTATCCTGATGTAACACCGGCAAAAAGGCGAAAGATATTTAATTTTATGCATAATGTATTGAGGGCAAGAAGTTTTAACCCTGATAAAGTGAATGAATATCTCACAGCGAGTAATGCGTAACTGTTTTTTAGCATTGAACGGGGAATACCCCTCTCCCTAACCCTCTCCCCCAAGGGGCGAGGGAACTCTTTTAAAATTCCTCTCCCTTGAGGGGAGGGGATTAAGGGGAGGGTGATTGATAGGCAGATTGTGAATATTAATGACATTAGGAAGATAGGCAGAAGGCTGAAAGAGGAGATTCCTCCTCTTGTCTGGGAAGAATTCGGAAGCGCGCCAATAGGGAGAGGAGCAGGCGGCGACAAGACCTATCAGATTGACAAGAAGGCCGAAGATATAGTCTTTGAAGAGATTGAAAAACTTGGCAAGCCTGTCACCATTGTATCGGAAGAGTACGGGACCAAAGAGATAAAAGGCGGAGGCCATAGGCTTTTGGTGGACCCTGTAGACGGCAGCAGGAATGCCGTGAGCGGCATCCCGCTCTTTTCAACCTCGATCGCGCTCATAGAAGGCGATACTGTCGGGGATGTCTCAACCGGTTATGTAATAAACCTGATAAGCGGCGATGAGTTTTGGGCGATAAAGGGTCAGGGAAGCATCTTCAACGGAAAACCTGTCAGAACGCAGCAGGATGAGTCTTTCAGTGTCATAGCCTATGAAGCCCAGACCCCAAGAGTAGACATCCCCAGTATCTTGCCGCTTCTTTCATTATTTAACAGAGTGAGGTGCTTCGGCTCCACTGCGCTTGATATGGCTTTTCTCGCTCAGGGGGCTGTAAGCATGTTTGTTACGCCTGCGCCGTCAAGAAGCTTTGATTTTGCAGCCGGTTACCTGCTGATAAAAGAAGCAGGCGGTATTATTACAGACATCAACGGCAAAAATATAGATCATATTCCGGCAGATGTTAAACGCTCAACCACACTTCTTGCCTCGGGGAATGAAGTTCTGCATAGAAAAGCTCTGGAGATGCTGAAGGTATAGTAAGGAGTTCGTAAGTATGAAGACATTAAATTATAAAATCCCTCCTATCCTCCCTTTGCCAAAGTGAGGAAAACTGCCCCTCTTTGGCAAAGAGGGGTGTGGGGAGATTTTTTGATGTGTTTTCTTACTAATACACTTATAGTAAGAGGCGTTAAGGCATGGTTACGCTAAGCTCATAACTTCCCACTGATGCCTTGTCGGCAATCCCTTTTTTCCATAGAAGGTCAAGGGTCTTGGCTCTTAAAGTTTTCGGCGCCATTATGATCAGCTTTGCCCCAAGCCCTGAAAGGAGCTTCCACTCATCCGCCTTCTCAGGGCTTACAGTGTTTTCAGTCTCAACTTCCATGATAGCAAGCACCATCCCGTGATTTGCGAGGATAAGATCAGGATAGCGGCCCTTGAATTCGTTTCTTCTGTCATTCCTGATGTTTGTTTTAATGTCCGTGTAATCCCTTGACAGCCTGTGAGCAAGGTGAGAGATCATCCAGTCATGAATAAGTTCTTCGTTTTGCATGGTTAGTAAGTGAGGAATTATAATCACGCCCTCAAAATTTTGTCAAATTTCTTATCAAAAATGTTGCTTTTTGGTATGATAACAAGAAAATAGTTAATAATATTGTTAGGCATAAATAAAAATGGAAACACAGGAAAATAGGGAACGCAAGGATTTTAAAGAATTAAGCACTAAAGAGCTAAATAAGATTTATTTCAGGTCTGAATCAATTAAATCAATAGCAGCTATTATCGTTATAGCTATTGTAGGTTTGGCTATTCAGGCTGGAATAATTAATAATTTCGGTGGAAAAGATGTTGTTATAAAATCCTTAAAAAATCCTAAGAATATTTCGCTAAATTTGTTAAACATTTTAACATTTATTGGTTTTGTAACACGCACTAAATGGGGACGCATAGTTGGTTTTATTGCTTGTACAATATGGGTAACAATGCCAATATTTTTATTAAAGTTCTCGATTTCAATACTCGTTGGTATCTGGGGTCTTTATGTGCTTATTCCAAGTGGAAATTTGTTTGGTCCAGACAGGCTTCTTGCTAAAGATCTAAAACTTGAATTTAAGTGGAGGAAGAAATATAAGATTGTCTAATCAAGCAAGCAAATGCGAAATTCGCCCCACTGATTTAAGCCGTTGACCCGGTGGAGTTTACATTCTCAAAGCCTTACCCTGCGCAACCTTAACGCATTACTCACCACAGAGATCGAACTGAAACTCATTGCAGCAGCGGCGTTGTCCTTTTCTTACCTGCCGTGCATGCCTCCGCCTCCGCCGCCCATGCCTGAACCTCCGTGAGTCATGCCGGGACTGCCGCTCATTCCGGTGCCGTTGTGTATCATGGCGCCTCCACCCATGCCTGAGCCTGAGAAGCCCATCCCTCCGCTATTCATCATGGTCTCCATATTCCTCATTACATCATTCATCGTTGCGCCGTCTCTCATCATGCTGAACATCTCTCTCTCCATCATCATCATATCGGTTTCAGAATAACCCTTGTCTATCGCCATATTCATCATTTTTGATGCCTGCGCGGGCTGCATGCCCATCTCTATGGCATTGGTCATGGTTGAAACGGCGGCGTCTAACTTCGATAACGGACTGTTACTCTTCATGAGTTTAGCCCCTATCTGCATAACAGCAGCATCAGGGACTGATCTTTCCATGGCCCGCGCAACAGTCTGGATGGTTTTCCCTTTTTCATCGCCCTTGCCTTCCTTCATGCCGCCTCTCATAAGACTGCCGACCATCCCGTCAGCCGCCGAAAGTTTTTCAGTCAATTTGTTTGCTGAAGCAGAGACTCTCTCAAAAGGCACTCCCTTTGCCTGCCCCTGATGAAATCTGTCCAGCAGAGAGGTCAATGGCAGACCCTGTTGCTCTGTTTTGGTAAGCAGGAGCACTGACTCTTTGATTGATTTGCTCTCCCATCCTCTTGCCAGCCCTCTCTTAACAATGAGCGCAATATCAGTTGACGGTACGCCGGCCTTCACCGCATCATTTAAGATCTTCAGGAGGCTTTCCCTCTCATCCAGCGGGACCGCCGACATCTCAGGCGAAAGCCTCAACTCTTCCATATCCTTTCCGGTGTCTGCCGAGGCAACGCCGCAACCCGCAAGCAGAATTATGCAGAAAATGAAGATTCTTGTCTTAATTGATTTCATAATTTATCAACCCTTACAACAGAATTTTTGTACCCGAATCCGTCGTCGTGATATGCTGCGGCTTCAGGGTCGGTTATCCAGGCATCTCCATTCATAACGAACATATAATTATATGCTCCGGGCTTCAACGGTATCTTGATAGTCCAGATCCCTCCCTCCTCTCTCCTCATGACCCCGGCATCGGTCCTCCATTTATTGAAATCTCCCGCAACGGAAACGCTCTTCGCATCAGGGGAATAAAAGTTAAATTTCACTGTAACGGCAGATTTATCCAAAGCAGAATAAGGAATCTGCCCGCCGCTTCTGAAATTATAAATGCCTCCTGCTGTCAGCACGGCAAGAAGGAGCGCTGCAGCGGCATAAGCCATGTTCCATCTGAATATCCTCTCTCCGAAAAAGAAATTCCTCCACCCTTTCCTTTCAGCCTTTGCGCCTGAAGATAATCGTCTCATAACATCTGAAGTGAACGATGCGGACGCCTGTTTCCGCTCAGACTTCTCAATAACAGTAACGGCTTCTTTTAATAAGGTGAACTCTTCCAGCAAATCCGGATCGGAATTTACCCTCTTCATGAGAGCTGCTGTCTCATCAGAGGGAAGTCCGCCATCCAGCAGCTTATGGATAAGCTCTCTATCGTTGTCCATCAAACACCCCGGTCCCTTTTAATAATTTTTTCAGCATCTCTCTTCCTCTATGCGTCCTTACTTTGAGCGTCCCTGCGTCAATGCCAATTATGGTCCCCATCTCTTTGTAATCCAGGCCTTCAATATGTTTTAAGATAATCGCCTCGCGGTAATTATCGGGCAATGCATTAAGGGCGTTTTGTATACCGTCCAGCATCTGCCTGCTCTGCAGACCCTCTTCTGGATTTGCCGCTGAACAGGCAACTTCTGCTATCTCATCAATCGGAACGTGAGGCCTTTTGCCTCTTAGATGGTCCCGGCATTTATTTACCGCAATACTGTAAAGCCATGTGGAGAATTTGGAATCATTTTTAAATTTCTTCAAGCCGGCATATGCCGATATAAAGCTCTCCTGGGCCATATCATGAGCTGTGTCGGCATCGCCTAACATTCTGTAAGCTATGTTGTAAATCATATCCTTATACCTGTCTACCAGGACGGCGTATGCCTCCGCATTCCCGTCCACGCATTCCTTGATAAGCGCGTATTCATCTCTCTGTATTTCCACATTGTTCCTGTTAATAAGACGAAAATGGAATCATAATTGTTACAGCATGCCATTATCGCTTTATCGAAACAACCGAATTTCTTCCGCCAAAACTATCCTCCGCGACAGGGGCATCAGGGTCCAAGAACAAGCGCGTTCCATCCATTAAGAAAAGATACTCATATCGTCCGTCAGCGAGGGGAATGACAATGCTCCACTCTCCATTTTTGTCAGGGCCGGAAAGGATGTCTTTATCGGCATTCCATTGGTTAAAACTGCCTGCGACGGCAACCCTTTTGGCGTCCTCTGCCTTAATGTGGAACATTACGCCGCCCTTTACAACCCGGGGCCCGCTGTATTTTAAACTGCATCCGTACAGAACGGCAACCGCTGCCGGGATCAGGAAGAGAGAGAGCAGGAAGCGCCGTCTTGTATTCTCCGTTAATTTCATTAACAAATCTTAGCGGAATTATATGAAGAGAGTATGAATTTATGAAATTATGCCAGAATACCCCGTGCTGTGCACGGGGATGAATGGCATCCTTGCCAAGGGGTTATAAGGGAACAGGATGTTCCCTTATCCTTGTTTTTTAAGAAGCCCCGCCTTGTAGGCGGGGAGCTTCACTTAAGCTGTGTAATGTAGCAATTAAAGTATATGCAAATAGAAGGGCAATATCAAAAGCTAACTCTTGATATTGCCCTTGATGTTATAACTATTTGCCTGTCATGGTGCCTGAACCCGGGACCATAGTGCCCGAGCCGGTACATGTGCCCATAGTGCACTTGCATGTGCCCATTGCAAATGCGGAAGCGCCGATTGTGAGCGTTAACGCAATGATTATTGCAACAACTGCAGATTTCGTTCTCTTCATCTCTTCACCCCCTTCATTATTTAGATCACGACTGCTGATAATATGAGCCGTCATGTTATAGATAAGACGAAACAAAGGAAGAAAGGTTACAAGCTGTGAAATATATCCATGCCCTCAAAAATTTGTCAAATTTCTTATCAAAAGCTTTGCTTTTTGGTATGATAACAAGAAACCAGTTAATAATATCGTTAGCCCGAATAGCTTGCGGCCATTTTCTGAGAATGATTGAATAAACAATAGGCTGGAGTGCTTGAGCCATGTAAGCCGATTTATTCCCGAAGATCAACTCAAGAAAGATTTCTATTCATAGTCCCTTGAAGTAAAGCAGAAAGATGAAGACCGCTTTGAAATTTAAAATTACTGCTACGGACAATAATGCCCGTCTCGGGCAGATCCATACCGCAAGAGGAATAATCAACACCCCGTCATTTATTCCGGTCGGGACAATCGCGACTGTTAAATCAATGACTGTTGAGGAGTTGAAGGATATTGGGGCTG
Source organism: Nitrospirota bacterium (assembly GCA_016222905.1). Taxonomy (GTDB): domain Bacteria; phylum Nitrospirota; class Thermodesulfovibrionia; order UBA6902; family UBA6902; genus JACRPZ01. Next base: position 33,903 of record JACRPZ010000046.1, on the reverse strand, counting down.
AGATAATACTCTCCAACACATATCATCTCTATTTAAGGCCGGGGCATGAGGTGATAAAAAAACTCGGGGGGCTCCATAAATTTATGAACTGGAAGGGACCTGTTCTTACCGATAGCGGCGGATTTCAGGTCTTCAGTCTTTCGCCTTTGAGAAAGATAAGCGATGAAGGCGTGGAGTTCAGGTCGCACCTTGACGGATCAACCCACTTTTTGACCCCGGAACTTGCGACGCAGATACAGGCTGCATTGGGTTCGGATATTGCGATGGCGTTTGATGAATGCACACCTTATCCTGCGACAAGAGAATATACGCTAAAGTCACTGCAATTAACAACTACATGGGCGGCGCGTTGCCTTGAAGCGAGGACTGGGGGACAGGCGCTTTTTGCAATAGTGCAGGGTGGAGTTTATAAAGACCTGAGAGAGCAAAGCGCTGAAGAACTGATAAAAATGGGTTTTGACGGTTACGCTATCGGCGGTCTCAGCGTAGGCGAGCCGAAAGAGCTTATGTATGAGATGATTAATTACACAACCCCTCTTTTGCCTAAAGATCAGACGCGCTATCTTATGGGCATCGGGGATTTAAACGATGTGATTGAAGCAGTCTCAGCAGGCATTGATATTTTTGACTGCGTGATGCCCACAAGGAACGCAAGGAACGGCACGCTCTTCACGAGTCAGGGGAGGATAAGCATAAAGCGCGAGGAGTTCAAGGAAGACCCGAATCCCCTTGACCCTGAGTGCCGCTGCTACACATGCAGGAATTATTCAAAGGCCTATTTAAGGCATCTGTATATGAGTCGTGAAATTCTCTCAATGAGGTTAAATACATACCACAACCTTTACTTCTACCTTGAGTTCTTCAGAAAGATGAGGGAGGCGATTTTAAATGGAGAATTCGAGCGGTTCAGAAGAGAGCAGACGCCGATACTGCAGAACAATTTTCATGATGATTGATATAATTATCCCATGAACATACTTATCACAGGCGGCACCGGTTTTATCGGGACGCCGTTAAGCCGTGAGCTTCGCAATTCAGGGCACACTGTTGTAGTCACCACGAGACAGACATCTGTTTCAAAAGAAAAGCTTACGTGGAATCCTCCCGCGCTTATTCCTTCTGATGTAATTTCCCGCTTTGATGCTGTCATCAACCTTGCAGGCGAGCCTGTAGCACCGGGACGATGGACAAAGAAACGCAAGGAGCTTATCATGTCAAGCCGTATTGATACAACCCGCTCTCTCGTAGAATCAATTAAGAAAGCAGCTTCCAAACCTAAGGTGTTAATCAGCGCGTCTGCAATCGGATACTACGGCGCTCACGGAGATGAATATGTTACAGAGGATACTCTGCCTGCTTCTGACTTCCTTGCACGAGTTTGTAAAGCATGGGAAGAGGAAGCATTGAAGGCGCAGGAGTCAGGCATACGTGTTGTGCTGATTCGTATCGGCGGTGTGCTGGAAGCTGACGGAGGCGCGCTGCCCAAGATGATGACCCCTTTTAAATTCTTTTTAGGCGGCCCTGTCGGCAGCGGAAAACAATGGTTTTCGTGGATACACAGGAATGATGTTCTCGGCATTATTAAATATGCTCTTGAGAATGAATCCCTTTCAGGGCCCCTCAATGCAACCGCGCCGAATCCGGTCACAAATAGAGAGTTCAGTTCTACTCTTGGAGATGCCATTCACAGGCCATCATGGCTTGCGGTTCCCTCATTTATCGTTAAATTGACCCTCGGAGAACTCGGCGGTATGCTTCTGACAGGACAACGGGTCTTGCCTGAGAAGATCGTAAGGTCAGGATATAAGTTCAAATATCATGATTTAGAGGATGCGCTGAAGGCGATATTTGGAATTAATTCCACGGTTCGACAAGCTCACCATGACATGTCACCCTGAGCTTGTCGAAGGGCGAGTATTTACTTAAGTCGTTCGCGATAACAGGAAAAATCTTTAGCGGCATGTTGCGGCCTGCCCCTTCTAATAAAGAACTTCACTTTTGAGCATGACTAACATTAAAAAATGCGTATTAGTCATCTGTATAATATTTCATTGAAAGACTATCAGATTTATAACGCGACTAATATAACAAATAGCATATTAGTCACCTGAAAAACATAATGATGTCAATGAGATAGACTTCGATGTTCGCGATAAAATATTATGAAATTGAAAGATCTGGGTTTTGATCAGTGGTTTGAAACACATTTTAATGCCTTGCGTCAAGATGGTCACGATATAGCGCGTGTATCAGCGGTTGATCGTGGTTCGTATCTTATCAAAAATGAACTCAGGGAGATTCCAGCTGGACTTGCAGGGAAATTTTATTTCCGGGTTGAATCCCCAGTTGACCTGCCATGTGTGGGCGATTGGGTTACGGTGCAATACCACAACGATAATACCGAGGCAATTATTCATGGAGTTCTTCCAAGAAAAACGTTTTTACGCCGTAAATGCGCTGGTGAAAACGTGGATTTCCAGATGATTGCAGCCAACATCGATATCGCTTTCATTGTTCAATCGTGTCATTTTGACTTTAATATGAAAAGATTGGACCGGTATTTGGTAATGGCAGCTGACGGCCACGTTGAGCCGATGGTTATTCTTACCAAGACGGACTTGATCTCTCACAGTGAACTGGAACAAAAACTTGCAGCTGTTAAACAGACCGGCATCATAGCCAGGGTCTTTGCCCTCAGTAACATAACCGGATCCGGATTTGACGAATTCCAACAGGTGTTGGTCCCGGGAAAAACATATTGCCTGCTTGGATCATCGGGAGTTGGCAAGACGACCCTCATCAACCGCTTGATTGGACAGAACACTTTTAACACAAATGCCGTAAGTGGAACGGGAGAAGGCACACACACAACGGCGCGCCGGCAGCTTATCTTCCTTAATCAAGGCTCGATGTTGATTGATACGCCAGGAATGCGGGAGCTGGGTCTTCTTGGTGCCAGCGATGGAGTTAATCAGGGCTTTGAAGATATTATTGAACTTTCCGGGAAATGTCACTATGCAAATTGCAGCCACACACAGGAAACTAACTGCGCAGTTCTAACTGCAGTTACAAATGGTGAGTTGAGTGAAGAACGCTATTCCAGCTATATGAAGCTTAAGAAGGAATCTCAGTACCACGAGATGTCGTATGTGGATAAACGGAAAAAGGACAGGGCATTCGGACGCTTCATGAAGACAGCAAAGAAGAATATGAATAAGGCGTGAAGACAGGATGTCTGATAAATACATCGGCCTTGTGAATAATAATTCATCAAGTTAATTATATGATTGAGCAATATCTGCATTTTTCAGTTTAATATATTTCGCCTCTATCATCTGTTTTGCCTTCATCATGATATCCTTCTCACCTTTATACTGAAGCCTCTCTATCGCCTCATCAACCGGAAACCACCTGGCTTCCTCCACTTCATGGTCATGGTTATCTGTACTTCCTGATGCATACTTAAGCAGAAAAAAATGGACAGTTTTGTGAACCCTGATAGTCTTCTCTTTCAGAAAATACCAGTAAGATATCTGCCCTATCTGCTCAAGTATCTTCCCGCTTAACCCTGTCTCTTCCGCTACTTCCCTTAATGCGGTTTTATCCGGCTCTTCCCCTTTTTCTATAATTCCCTTGGGCAGACACCAGACAATTCTTTTTTTAACAGAGACGAGCGCAACCTCAGCCCCTTTTGCTGAATCACGGAATATGACGCCTCCTGAAGAGGCGAGTTTTCGTATTGTCGGAGGTCTTGACATAGCATTAATAAACGCGCCTGAAGAAATTTTCTATTGATTAAGCGACTTCTCGACCCACGGAACAATTATCCTCATTATATCGTTGTAAAAGACAAAGGCTATCAGCATTAAGAGCAGCGCCATTCCTACCTTGTTAGCCCAATTCAGCACCTTCTCACTCAGCGGCCTTCTTCTTAAAGCCTCAATTGAGAGGAACATCAAGTGTCCTCCGTCAAGTACAGGCACAGGCATGAGATTGAGGATTGCAAGGTTTACGCTGATCACCGCTATAAAGTTGAAATACGCAAATGCACCGACAGAGGCTGCCTTGGCTGCCGCATCAACAATTAATATCGGCCCGCCGACCTGTTTTGCCGACACCCCACCGGTAAATAACATTACAACAACTTTAATTGTAAGTACGCACCAGCCGTAAAGAGCCTCCAGAGCTCTAAAAGGGGCTTCAAAGATCCCTTTGCTCTCAATAAAATGAGCATTCAGCTTCTTTGAAATCCCTATCCTGCCGGTAACGGTATCTTTGCCGTCTTCATCCTTGGCTGTTACTGATTCAGGGATAATTTTGACATTGATCATTTCACTGCCCCTCTTTACCCTGACTGACAGCTCATTCCCCGGATTTTTTGCAAAGACCTCCGCCATCTCATTCCAGTCGCTTACAGGCTTTTCATTAATCGCAACAACTGCGTCATCCTTTTGAAGCCCTGCCTTCATCGCGGGGGAATTATCCTGAACGCTCTCAATCGAGGTTGTTATGCTGTCTAAATCCGGAATTATTATGGGCTGATTAATGCCGAGGAAGAATAAAAAGATAAGATATGCCAGGACGAGATTAAAGACAGGGCCTGCAAGGATAATAGCCGCTCTCTTCCACGGCGCCTGAAAATTAAATGCCCTCGGCTTCTCCTCCTCAGTAAGCTCCTCCCCGGGCTCCTCGCCAAGAGGCTTGACATAGCCTCCGAGAGGAAACGCAGAGATTACGTATTCGGTCTCTCCTATCTTTTTGCCTATAACTTTAGGCCCCATGCCGAGAGAGAACTTCAGGACCTTCACGCCTAAAATCTTTGCCAGCAGGAAATGGCCAAGCTCATGAAAGAATATCAGAATGCCAAAAAGAACTACCGCCCACAATAATGTCATTTTTTAATTCTCCGTTTCATTGATTATCTCCTCTGCTTTTTGACGCGCCCAGATGGAAGCGCTTAATACCTCTTCAATAGTCTCGCCCTTCAATACGGAATGCTCCGCCATTGTTTTGGAAACTACCCGTGTAATAGCTGTAAATGAGATTCTTTTATTTAAGAAGGCCTCAACAGCAGCCTCGTTGGATGAATTAAGGACACATGGCATGGTCCCTCCTCTCTTAAGCGCATCATAAGTCAGTGAGAGCGAGGGATACTTTTCATGGTCAGGTTCTTCAAATGTGAGCTTCGCCACATCAGTCAGATTCAAAGCAGGCATAACATTTTCAGTCCTGTGAGGATAAGAAAGGGCGTAGCTTATAGGCCCTTTCATATCCGGCACTGACATCTGCGCCAGAATACTTCCGTCAATAAATTCAACCATCGAATGTATTATGCTCTGCGGATGAATAACCACATCTATCTTCTCAACCGGAATATTAAAAAGCCAATACGCCTCTATTACTTCAAGTCCCTTGTTCATCAGCGTCGCTGAATCTATGGTTATCTTCCTGCCCATATCCCAGTTGGGATGATTCAGGGCATCTTCAGGGGTCACACTCTCTAATTCGGACGCGCTTTTGCCAAGAAACGCGCCTCCTGAAGCTGTCAGTATGATCCTCTTAACCTCTTCAATATCCCTTCCGTTTAAACACTGGAAGATTGCGCTGTGCTCGCTGTCTATGGGTATGATCTTTACGCCTCTCTTCAATGCCTCTGCCATGATTATACTACCTGCCATTACAAGCGCCTCTTTTGTGGCAAGCGCTATTGTCTTACCTGCTTTTACAGCGGCGAGTGTCGGCATGAGCCCGGCTGAGCCGGCGATTGCAGAGACAACCATGTCAACGTTCTCAAGAGTTGCCGCCTCGATCACACCCTCTTCGCCGGAAAGGATCTTCACCGGAAGTTTTTTGCTTCTTAGCCTCTCCGCCTCAGACCCATCAAAGACCGCCACAACCTCAGGATTAAACTGCGCTATCTGGGATTCAAGCAGACTGATATTATTCCTTGCCGTAAGCGCAACAATCTTAAACGTATCAGGATTACGGCTGATTACCTCAAGCGTATTTTTGCCTATAGAGCCTGTAGAACCTAATATGGAGAGTCTCTTCACTAAAATTCCTTTTTAACCCCAAAAATGCATTTTAAGAAACCACAGAGTTCATAGAGACATTATGGATTTTTAAAAAGCCTTTATTATTAAGTCATTCTCTGCGTTCTCTTCTTATCTTTTGGAAAATAATCAATTTTATCCTTGCATGAAAGAGTGCACAGAGAAAATCATTAACAAAATTCAATTCTTATTTTACTATCAATATATTTCCTCTGCGACCTCTGTGTTTAATTGCCATTTCCGGGTTAATAATATTTCAATATAAAGTACAGCACCGGGCCTGAGACAAGAAATCCGTCCAGCTTGTCAAGCAGTCCGCCATGACCGGGGATAAGACTGCCTGAATCCTTTACACCAGCATCTCGCTTAAACATGGATTCTATAAGGTCTCCGGCGATCGTTGCCGCTCCTAACAATGCACCGATTATTATAGCCTTTGCAGTTGTAATATCCGGCATATTAAATACAGATACTGCAACAACCACTCCCGCCGCACCTCCGATAATGCTTCCTAATGCGCCTTCGTATGTCTTGTTTGGACTTATGACCGGACAGAGCTTTCTCTTCCCAAGATAAGTTCCTACATAATATGCCGAGCTGTCGGCAAACCAGCCGGCAATGTAAAGAAGAAATATATATTCCATGCCCTGAGAATAGTTTCTCAGACTCCACTGATATGAGAGCAACCCCGCTATATACAGAAGGCCGACCCCAACAGGGCCTAACTCCTTCATGCTCCCTGACGGAGAACCGCCCGTAAAAAGCCTCAATAAGAGCAAAAAAATTATGCCTGTAAAAAAAGCCTCCGGAGTTCTGGACGGGAACACGCAAACAACATAAAAAACCGCCCCCCCGGTTAAAACAGCAGGCAGACGCATCCTTGCAGGCACGTTATACATTGCAAAGAATTCCATCATGCTCAACATGGAGATGACTAAAAGGAGTCCCAGAAAATACGGCGAAGCCGGCAATGAGTAAATATATACAAACAATGCGGGGATTAATATCCCTGCCACAGCCACCCGCTTAAAATTAAAGCCCTTCTTTATTCCGGCTTGCATTGTGCTCATATATCAGAAGATTTCTACCGGCATGTTTCGTCCGGGAATAAACGAAGCATTGAGAGATTTAGGGATTAATTTCAGCTCTTCTCTGTCAGACCGCCGAATCTCCTCTCCCGCCCCTGATATTCCTTGATGGCAGATATAAACTTCTCCCTTCCAAAATCAGGCCAGAGAGTATTTGTAAAATAAAACTCAGCGTAAGCAGACTGCCACAGCAGAAAATTGCTGAGTCTCATCTCCCCGCTTGTGCGTATTATCAGATCAGGGTCAGGGATACCGGCAGTGTAAAGATAGGATTCCAACATTTTTTCATCAACTTTCTCAGGCCTCACATCATTGCTCAGCATATTTTTTACGGCGTTGACTATCTCTTCCCTTCCGCTGTAGCTGAGTGCGCTTGTGAGTAAAAGACCCGTATTGTTTTTTGATAATGTCTCAAAATCCATTATCAGTTTCTGCACTCCGTCAGGGAGTTTCTTGATATCGCCGATCGCCCTGAAGACCACATTCTTGTCAACCAGCCTCTTCATTTCGCTCTTCAAATAAACACTCAGAAGACGCATAAGGGCGTTCACCTCGGCTTTCGGCCTCTGCCAGTTTTCCATGGAGAAGGTATAGAAAGTAAGAGCCTTAAGCTTCTTCTCAATGGATACTTCCACTATCTCATTTACCCTTTTAACGCCCTCCCTGTGCCCCTGAATACGGGGGAGCCCCTTCTGCCTCGCCCATCGTCCATTGCCGTCCATGATTATCGCAACATGCTTAATCTTCATTTTTCACCAAGATTGTAATAATAGAGCCTTCCGCCCCTTGCGAAATCTCCCTTATACGACTTTTTAAGAAAAGCGGCCAGCCCCTTTCTGGCAAGTATAAATATTTCGTTTCCCTCTATCAGGTAATCTGTAACAGGCCCTGAAATACCGCGCATCATAAACGATTCATCCATATGAGCGCCGTCCCACCATAAGGAATAGATCTCGGCGCTGTTAGTGCCGAGCCCGGGAACATTTGACAACAAAGGGATCTTCTTCACAGCTATGATCTCCTGTCCACGGGATGTATTAACAGCAAGCAGCCTGCCCCTGACATACCATTCCGATTCCTGATTGCCAAATGAATTGTTATCACTCTTCGAAGAGCTGTCAAACAATGAAGCAGCTTTTCTATAAAAAGAGATCGTAAATTTTCCGTAAGTATCCTTGCTTTTCCATATTGACTGCCCGTTCATATATAAATTCAGATACCCTTTATCATCAAATGAAATTATCTGTCTGCGTCCGTCTTTTTTCCAGTCTGCAAATGCGAAACCATAGATATTTACCCCTTTGGGAAGTTCAAGCGGTTTGTCTGTCTGATAATTCCCGTCCTTCCAGATGCTTTCAAAAACAGAGCCGCTGAATATTCCAAAACTTGTAAACTTCTGCATAAGGAGTGACTTTCCTGTGACCCTGAAAAAATAAGAGGCCTTATCCCATATCCTTTTGTATCCTTCGGAAGGGTCATATTCCAGAACAAAAGAGCTCATTATATTGTTACCCGGGATGTAAGAGGTAACAAATATTTCGGCACGTCCGTTATTGTTAAGGTCAAGAATATCAATGGAGAGATGTCTCTCGTGAGAGCCGCCGTTTATGAACCACTTCTCCAGAGGTTTCTCTTTAATATCATATATCCTCAGGTTAGTCCCGTCGCTGACCACCATCTCCCTCTCGCCGTTGCCGTCAACATCGCCTGTTGCTATTAATTCCCCTCCTGCGACATCGTTGCTCCTCCACGGCTCTGTTCCTGCCAGATTAATATTTATAAATTTTTCATCAGATACAGAGCCTGCGGCAGCGGAACCCGCGTCCTTTTCTATCTCTGCAAAGAGATATACGTCCTCAGCCCAAAAGAGCTTTACATTTAGAAACTTATTGCCGGATTTGGAAGGGGTCGAAAAGAAGAGAAATGCCTCAGCGCCAAGCCCTCTGGCAAGACCGGATAAATATTCCGGTTCATATTTATCGGCATATGCCTCAAGTATCTCAAAACGGCCCGAGTTCTTCAATGAGTTAAAAAAGAGTTCCGAGAGATCCCATGCGGATTTTCTATCCTGGAAAAAGGCAAGCTTTATCTTTGAAGATGTGACCCTGACTATATCACCGGGTTTTATATCACCCTTTACTGTCCGGCAGGTGTATGTTCGGTTATCAGCACCGCTTTTGGTGACCTCTATCATCCCTGCAAAATTCTCAGTCTTGCCGATCAATTCCTTTGTAACCGGGTGATAGAACGGGCTGCCCTCTCTGTAAACAGATAAACGCGTCCCGTTCTTAAGTTCCTTTTCAGCCGAAAGGCTGATACTTACAATTCCATCCGCAAACTCTTTAACCTCTCCGCTCACAGGACTGAAATATGAGAGAACGGAATCCCTGACAGAATCAACCCCGTCATCAGGTTTGGCGGAAGGGATCTCGGAAAAGGCCGCCCCGGCGCATAAAAGAAGCGCTATAAAGAGCAATAATATTATGAGAGGTTTTTTTATATTACGCATCTGTGAATGTTCAGATCTAATTCTTATTTAGAAACAATTTGATATTATAACTTAAGTCGAATGTTTTGTTAAGAACCCTGCAGTAAGACTGTAGAAAACGCATAAACTGTCCGATTAAGATTGGATGGCAAGGAGGGGTTATTGTTTTCCTGGAGAGTTTTTATTATATATTCGTTGGTTTCCTTATCGTATCCGGACGCCTTAAGCGCGTTTTATCCATTGCTGTTTGGCGTTACGCTGCTGGTTGCGGCTAAATATTTATTAATCAAAGATGTACATGGGGCGACCTCGGCAAGCGTCACATAAGGAGAGAGACACCCTTATGCCGTGGATTAGTCAAAAAACTTAAGATGCTTGAGGCCGTGATTTAGGCGTAATATTTACTATCTTCACTTGTGCTGATGACTTATCGAGCTTAAGGTATTGCCACCGCAACCCCTAAATCTCTGCCATCCTGTGAAATACCTACCGATTTAGGATTCCACGTTCTGTCCACCTGCAGAGTTAATACCTTTGAATCTTTTATCTCATCTCGTTTAATGACTGCCTTTTTCCACTTACTTTCCATGAAAATATCTTCCCATACAAGCCCATGATTACCAAATATCTTAACTCCAACCGGATTCTCTTTAATATCAGGGTGATTAGAAAACAGAAAAAGTTTGATATCTTCTTTCAATATTCCTCCTATATTCATTGAAGCACGCATCCCGGCCCAGCGGAATTTCACCGGCAGGCTATCAGGCCATCCCGTGATCTGACCGCCACCTAATTGTTCCCAGCTATAAAAACCTATGCCATCTGCCGGTATTTCTTCAAGGAACTTAATCTCACTCACAGCGATTCCCAAATCACGATTATCATTGCTTCCTCCATTTTTGTAGGGATTCCATGTCCTCGAAACCTTTAAAAGCAACTCTTGTATGTTGTTGGAACTGTCTGGTATATAATATTTTCTTGTAATAGACCCTTCCTTTGTAAAAATCACCTTATCGAAAGGTTCTTTATTTAATAGAATGTTTAACATAACAGGTTTTTTTTCAATATCCGGGTGGCTGGCATGAAATGAGAGTTCAACAATACTGTGTCCTTTAATGACTAAAATACCTTCCTTCTGGCTCCATCTGTATTTCCCAGTTTTCCATTTCTCGGGGCTAAAAAAGCCAATATAGTTATCACGGTTCTGATCTGTCGCATATACCCATAAGCCATATTTTTCACTTATTTTTTTAGATACGGGATACTTAAAATATACAAATCCGCTTAACACTGTCAGAATTATGCATATACTAAGAAGCATTTTCCAAAATCTACAGTGTCTGATGGGTAATACGTTTTCACCTATAGTTAAGGCGTAACCGATATTTAGTAATATGAAGAACCAGATCACTGGAATGTACTGCATGTCCTGAAATATGCCGTAAAGATGAAAGCTAACGATAGAAAGTATCACCGGAATATTTAAATAGGTCTTTTCCTGCTTAAAATCTATCAGTAATATTAAAATGACGTATATCACAATCAAAATCCACAGGAAAAGACCAACTAAACCACCGCTTACAAAAAGTTGAATAAAGAAACTATGAGGGGTATCCAGTGATAGCTGTCTTTCTCTGGCAGATGTGAATTCAGGAATATTACTGAGAATGTCTGTATGCCATCGATAGGATTCATAACCTGATCCAAAGAAAGGGCTTTCAACTCCAACATCAATCCCTTGCATCCATATTACACCGGAACGAGACCTAAGACTCTCAATAATATTCGACCTTTTCATAATTAAATTGTGCTGCCTTACTATGTCATTTGACTGAAAAGGGTTGGTGAATTTTCGTATTAACAGGCTTTTAGGTTTTTGTTCCCCTGATAATTTACCTCCCTCATTTTTTTCGAATGTAATAATATTCTTGTTTGTATATTTTGCCATGTCCTGCGCTGGTAAACCTTTTACCCCCAGTACCATGTAAGCAACAATGAGACCGACTACTACGGTAATTGATGCAAAAAACGATATTTTAATAAAATCCTTTTTATCTATTTTAAAGCTTATAGGTTTATCATGCTTTGTCCTAAAAAAAAGCAACCAGAAGAAGAATATCGTATGTGGAAAAGCTACCCATACCGCTCTTGCTTTACTGAGAATCAAGGCAAGCTCACATAAGAATAAAATAGCAAATAAAAATAATTTCCATGAAGATGTTTTATGCCAACCTGAAAAACCTATCAGGAGAAAAGGGATTGAAATAATTATAAATTCCGCAAACCAGCCCGGATGTCCAAAAGTAGATTGCAAGCGCAACTGAATATCTAACGGATTTACATTGGGGTCTAACATTCTGAAACCGGACAAAGACATAATAGAATAATAGTCCAGTAAACCCAAAATAACTGAAAGCACAGCCCCGTAAAATGTTCCTATGAAAAGTGACTTGTAACTGTTTTTGCTGTCGGTAAGGCTTGATATCTGCGTGATAAACAAGAAAAAGAGAATCAGTCTATTAACGCCGGCAATCGGGTAAAGATACGACCCTGCATCAGCATGTGTTAATGCGTTTGCAAAACTCTTTAGTCCTGACAATAAATAAGTCTTGGTTATATAGTCTAACGGCAGTATAAATAATGAGAGTGTTGATAGCGCTACATAAAGAAAGAGTAAAGATACAAGGTGTTTGTTCTTCTTTTGAGGAGGATTCTCTTTTAAATTCAAAATAAACAGTGTTATCGTAATTAGGGTTACCAGCAGTTCGAATGTATGGCTGTATATTGAATTGGAATGAACCCCGTAAAAGATAAAACTTGCCCCAAAAACTAACAATAATTTTTTTAGGAATTTCGGATATAAGAGAGCAAAAAAACAGCAGAGTATTGCAGATATAAAAAGGATTCTATGAAAGGGGCTGTGGGTAAAGGCATCTAACCTTAATAGAATATTAGTACATAAGAAGACGCCTATGAAAACTTTAAGAATAATATTCGATGACATATTATAAAACACCTGCGTATCTTACGCTCATATTGATACCGGCTTGGATATGTTAATAATTCCCTGAAAACCTTTATATGTTTCTCTTCATTTGTGAATAGCTTTGTCCTTTCACAGTGCCAAAGCAACGCCCAATTCTCGACCATCACCGGATATTCCAAAAGCTTTCGGACTCCCTGTTCTAATGACCTGAAAAGTTATGATTTTTTGTTCTCAAAATTGACTGTTTCAAGTAATATGTTTTGCTACTGCTTATTATGCCTAATGAAATTTCTTTAATAATATTTCAATCAGCAATGGGGCATGATATTCACAAGTCTCTCCCCAATATAATCATGAACACATTTCAAGAAAAGTTCCATTTTGCTGTTATTATAAAAAAATTCATTAGCACCAATGAGAGATAATTCCGTTATGCGTCCCCTTATACAAAACCTGATGAAAAGATAATACAATATTTCGTATGATCTTTGAATGTTTCCCGTACATGGAGTCCAAAAGAATGGGGTGTTAATGACGACCCGCGCGAATTGGGCGTGGCTGTTATAATCCCCGAATTTTCACTGGAATAAATTCGCGTTAAAATATTTATTCGTCAACAGGCATTGAAATTATGAAGTTTACTATTCTGCATACAGAGACGTCAAACGGAAGGAAGGCTATGAGACAAGGGATTTCAGCTAAGCTGTTGGTATGAGAACTGATAATGAAGAAGCCTGTTATAACATCCGAACTTCCTGATGTTTATCGTATCTTTTTATTGACAGAATATAGTAATATATTCCGCATATCATTAATATTTATGCTGCTAATAAGGGTGGTGACCACTTAACTCTCATAATTAGTGTCGAGTCACATTAATGTTATGCGAAGAAAATCTCATAATACTTTGAATTTTAAAGATAACTTATTGATTTTTATAACGTTTTATTTATGAAATATCACACTGTCTGCGCTTTTAAGATTTCCAAGAAAGGATGAATTCATCAGCTTAAGAATAGCTGATATTATTCTCTCTTTGATAATTGCAGGCTTCGCCACTTCAGAAGAAGTTTGTTCATCAGGATTATATTAAACACCGTGGACAAATTAACAAATAATCATCCTACGCTTCTTTATCAGGCATATGGTTCGCGTCAATTCTGAAAACAAGCCATATTAAGCATACAGACACTTATAGTTCAGAAAGTTTCATCGGCGAATATCTCGAGGAGAGGTTTTAAATCACCTAATATTTTGATATTATGACAAAATAATGGCAATTTATGGATAGACCCTAATTATCAATATATTAAGGATAATCACCAAATGAGAATTGCTCTTGTCAGAAAGAATTATAATCCCTATGGCGGGGCTGAAAATTATCTGCGGCTTGTGGCCGGAAAGCTCTCTGAACAAGGACATGAAATTGATATATTCAGTACAAATGCCATGGCTTACGACACCTTCAGTATCCGCATTGTAAGCGCATGCCGGAAACCATCATTTCTTTCAAGTAGTATATTTGCATTAAGGTCAAGAAAGGAATTGAAGAAAGCTTCTCCCGACGTTATTCTGAGTTTCGAAAGGACGTTATATCAAGATATTTATAGGGCGGGCGACGGGTGTCATAAAGAATGGCTTAAGAAGCGTGGAATCATGGAGCCTTTTTTGAAAAGAATTAGTCATAAAATAAATCCCCTTCACCTTGTATTGCTTTATCTTGAAAGCAGATGTTTTAAGAATTCCCGCTGTATAATAGCAAATTCAATAATGGTAAAAAATGATATTGTCAGAAACTATTCCATATCACCGGACAAAATAACTGTTATTTATAACGGAGTGGACACCAGCCGGTTTAAGCCTGCCGGAGACGAGAAAAAGAAGACATTAAGAAATTCATATCAAATAACTGAAAATAATATCATTTTGTTCATCGGCGCTGATTTTAAAAGGAAAGGTGTATCTTCTCTTCTTAAGGCCTTTTCGCTTATGGATTTGAACAATACAAGACTGATAATTGCCGGAAGACCGGCAAAAAACGTATACATATCAAGCGCAAAAAAGCTGGGGATCTATAAAAAAGTCACATTCTGGGGCCCTGAGAAAGAGGTCGAAAATCTATATGCAATTTCTGATGTATTCGTACTTCCGACTATCTATGACCCGTTCAGCAATGCCACGCTCGAAGCAATGGCTTCCGGCCTTCCGGTAATTACTACGCAACATAATGGTGTTTCAGAAATTATTGAAGAGGGGATCCAGGGATTCATAGTTGACCCTTTAGATGTAACACTGCTTGCAGAGAGGATAATATCTGCATTAGCTTCAGGCGGAGAAATGGGCAAGAGGGCCAGAGCAAAGGCAGAGGAATTTCCAATTAAAAATGCGGTCAAAGAAATCGTTAATCTTATTTCCGGAAAGGATTGTCAGGTCGCCAGTTCAATAATGAAGTGCAACACTTGAGATAGATGAAGTTTGTTCATCTGTAGAGTTATTTAAAATGGGAACCGCCATATAGTTTTTTTAAACGGCTACTTATTAGTGACCTCTTTAAATGAAATGGATAATAATGCGCCTGCTTGCCCGGTCTGCAGAATCACGGCACAGCCTTACTTTAATGATATCGACTATATATTAGAGTGCGGAAGATGCGGGATCATATTCGATATGAGGTCTTCATTGGACAAGAAGTACTACGAGAAAGAACGGTCTACGCATGTGGACAAAGACAAGATCAGATCAAGAGAAAGAAACGTCAGTCAAAGAGCAGCCCTCATTAAAGGATTCCTGTATAAAGAGGCTTCGGTTCTTGATATAGGCTGCGGTGAAGGCCTATTTCTTAAAGAGATAAAGAGATATGTTGCAGATATTCAAGGTTTGGAGCCTACTGAATTCTACGCAGATTATGCAAGAATAGAACTGAAGATCGACGTCATACAGGGCATGATAGAAGATACAGACTTCCCTGAGGCGTCTTTTAATATAATAACAATGTTTCATGTGCTTGAGCATTTCCAAGATCCTGGCATGGCACTGGGGAAAATATCCCGTTGGCTTAAACCAGGAGGCTGTCTTGTGATAGAAGTCCCTGACATATCAAGCCCATATGCAAGATATAAGGGACCGGCATGGGAGTTGATAATCCCTGAGCATAGATTTCACTTCACATTAAAATCCTTGACAGGACTGCTTCAGCGACACAATTTTATTCCAGCGATAACGCGCAACCGTGATTTTGACCAGTACCGTGTCGGAATCGGGGAAAGCATGCGTAAGCTGTTGCCCTTTTCTGCTAAAATCAAGAAATCTGAAAAAGTTATCAGGCAGACAAAGATCAAAAAGAACTCCCCACATAAAGAGGGGAAGCAATATGTAAAAAATATTCGCAGGTCTGCCCAACTCCCGCTGAAAGCCTTCCTCGGATGGTTAGTTTATAAGTTTCGGCGGGGAGACTATCTTTTTGTTGTAGCAAAAAAAACACGTTAGATTTTTTATGCACATTATATGAAGAAAATACTGGTTCTTGACACAGGCAAGGAATGGGGAGGCGGAACAAACAGTCTTCTCGAACTTCTGAGAAGGATCGATAAAAGCACGTACAGTTTTTCCGCATTGTTTTATGAGAATTATAAAAGAGGAAATGACTCTGACATTAAAACAGAGATTGAAAAACTTGGGATTCAGTTTCAGCTTATAAAGCAGGTAAAGCCTGCGGTTGCAGAAAAAATAATTAAAGAAATATTCAGGAATGTCCTGTTCTTCAGTAAGAACCTTAAGAGGTATTTTCTTTTTTTTGTTGATTATCAGACCCGAATCAAGAAAAATGCGGCAGAGATATCGAAAATAATCAAGAGCAAAAACATAGACCTGCTTTATATGAACAACCAGCCGTCATCAAATCTTGAAGGCATTATAGCGGCGAAGATAACTCATATCCCTGCGATACAGCACAGCCGCATAGAGGCACAGCTCAATTCTCTCGTGATAAAAAACGCTAATCAAGGACTTGCCAGAATAATCTGTGTTTCTGAAGGAGTCAAAAATAATCTTTTACAGCAGAGGATTGAGCCTTCTAAATGTGTAGTTGTTTATAATGGAATAGATCCTGAAACAAAACCCAGCATCTCTTCTCAGGAAATAAAATCAAAATGGGGTATTTCAGATGATTATATTGTAATAGGCACGGTTGGTTCCCTTATCAAAAGAAAGCGGATTTCCGATTTAATTGACGCCTTGCACATAGCCGCAATTAAAACTGATTGCCGTATTAAATGTTTAATCGTGGGGGAAGGCCATGAAAGAAATAAGCTGCTTAAGCTTGTTAATAGAAAAAATCTTAATGGCAAGGTTATATTGACTGGTTTCCAGTCAGATGCAATTTCATACATAAATGCTATGGATATTTTCATTATGACATCTGAAAAAGAGGGGTTGCCGCGTGTTATTCTTGAAGCGATGCTTATGGCAAAGCCTGTTATTGCTTCAAGAATTGGAGGGGCAGCGGAACTAATCATAAATAGAAAGACAGGTTTATTGTTTGAAAAGTATAATACAAAAGAACTGGCAGATTGCATATTAAGTCTATTATCTTCCAAACAAATAAGAAATGATATGGGGAAAATGGGACATGAGCGGGTTATTGATAATTATTCAATTGAAACATATGCCAGGAATGTTCAGAGTAATTTTAAAGAGATTCTGGAGTAATGAATGTCTGATATTATTAACGAAGATTCAATTACATGGAGTGATATAAAAAAATACCGCGAAGAGGCAAGAAGACTTTTTCCCTCCATTTTAAAGATCCCTGTCATATACAGCACAAAAAAAGACATGATAAAAAACGTATTATACGAATTCAACGGTAAATTGCTGGATGTTGGCGGAGGGGACAGATTTGTTAAAGAGATTTGTTCCAATAGTATAGAAACAATTGAGTATAAAAGTATGGATATTGATAATAAAAAATTGCATGATTATTATTCTATGGAGGAAATAAACGAGAAATTTAATGGTATATTGCTTCTTGACATCATGGAGCATTTGTCATTAGCTGAAGGGGGCAGGCTCTTACAGAAATGCAATCAATTAATGGTAGCCGGCGGCAATATTTTCTTAACAATTCCTAATAACTATCACCCAACAGCTTTTTATGTTGATTGTACACATACCACCTCTTACCGTTATCATGATTTAGGAGGACTTTTATTGCTAATCGGGTTTAAAAATATTCAAATATTCAGAGTCTCTACTAAAAGAAAACTTAAACATCGTCTATTGGCCTTGCTTTTTAAACCCTTAATGAAATTTTTTGATATAGATTTCGCTACAGGAATTTTCATAATCGCCAATAAAGCCGTATAAAAATATGCTTTACGTTTTATTGTCATATTTATTGAGCCCTGTATTTTTCGTGCTGCTTTTACAGCATAAAAGGAAGGCAGTCAGAAATATTCTGGTAATCCAGACCGCAAAGATAGGCGATTTAATATGTTCTACGCCTGTATTCAGGGAGATTAAAAAAAAATATCCTGATTCTCATCTTACAGCCATCATTGATCCAATTAACAAAGAACTGCTGGAGAACAATTTTTATGTTAACAAAATACTGACGATAAAAAAAACAGACTGCAAGGGTTTTGCAGGCAAGATAAGACTATCAAACCTCATTCGCAAAGGAAGATATGATATTGCAATATGCTTAAATCCGAATGTCTCATACGCAATTGCACTATTTTGGGGACTGGTTCCTGTCAGACTTTCCGTGATGCCTGATTTCTGCGGACTGACTTTTAAACTTGCATCTGTCCTTTTCACCCATCTGGAAAAACATATAAGGGGTAGGATGGTCATTGAGACTTATATGCAAATGTTAAGAAAGATCGGGGTCGAAAGTAACGATATATCTAAAGATGTGTATAAGTCTGAAGGTTCGGATATCATGGTTCTGGATCTGTTAGGATCGAACGATAAGCTCTTAACCGGTATCGCTGTGAGCAGTGGCAATAAAATGAAAGAAATGGAAGCGGGTAAGATAACGGAGATCGTTAATAAATTGCTTGATAATACCGGGACTTATATAGTCCTCATAGGGTCGGGTCAGGATAAAGATAAAGCGGAAAGGTTGTTTGAATCCTTCAGCCGTACAGAGAGAGTTATTAACGCGGTTGGACAGTTCAGTCTTGCCGAAATACCCGCCCTCCTTGAGAGACTCTCATTGTTTATAGGTGTGGACTCCGGGATAACGTATATGGCAGACGCCCTCTCCGTTCCCCTTATAAATGTTGCTGGCCCTTCGGACATGCAGGACCAGAGGCCAACAAGTGAGTGTGCTATAATAATTCGGAATAAATTCCCCTGCGTCCCGTGCTCCCATGCGTTCAAGAGCCTATATAACTGCAAACTGAAAACAAGGGAATGCGTTGCAGCAGTGTCGGTGGAAGAGATATTCTCTGCTGCTAAAAAAATATTGCTGGTAAACTGAATCTATGATGAACTCTATAGGCAAACTAACCATCTCCGGCGCTACAAGGGTACTTTTGTACGTGCTAATATTCTTTCAGCCCTTCAATCATTTTAATTCTATCAGAGAGATTAGTTTTTACAGTTTGCTAATACTTTTGGTAATTAAACTAGTTAATGGAGCACTGAAAATAGAGTTAAATGATAAAACAATAATTTCCTTGTCTTTGCTACTATCATGGTCTTTGCTGGTTTCCATATCCGGACCCTATCCTCTTGAGAGTTTGAATGCTATCAGGAAAAATCTAATGAAAGAAGTTGTAGTCTTTCTTGTTGTAATTTCCGAATTCAAAAGTTTTCGTGATATTAAGCCACTGCTCTGGATTTTGATTTCCAGTTTTGCATTCATAACATTTGCATCCATTATTGAGAACGTTGCAAAAGACTGGGATACTTTCTACAGACTGATACCCTCCACATCATGGAGACAACTCAGTGAATATTTCTTTTCAGGGTATGCCAACAAGGCGACATTCTATCTCCCTTTTATTGCTGCATGGCTTTTATCTGTAAAGGAGGAGAAATGGAAGAAGCGTCTGGGAATTATCACGTTATGTTTTGGCTTTATCCTTTTATATATTTACAACTCCAGAACTGCCTTTATCAGTGTGCCCATAGCCGTATTAATATCGCTTCTTCTTGCAGAAAGATACAAATTTGCGGCCTGCTATCTGCTGGCCGCGCTCCTTATTACGTCCTTTATCATCACATCGGACGCTGAGAGATTCTCCAAATACAGGACATTAGCAGATGCTGATACATACGTTTCTGACATCGGCCTCTCAGGCCGCAAAGGATTATGGCTTGTCACCTTTAATTTAATCAAAAAAAGATCGCTTACAGGTTATGGATATGGTTGGAAGAAGATGGCATGGGTGGCAAAAGATTCCGAACTTATTGAGCCGCTTAAAAAAGAATATCCGATCGCATATGATTACTTTACAAGACAGACTCATATGATCTATGGAAAGGTCAACCCTCATAACCTCTTCCTTCAGATCGCCTTTGAGATAGGGGTTACTGGACTTGCAGTTTTCATATTGTTATGGTTTACCGTTATTCATAAAATGATAACAGCGATCAGAATTTCAAAAGAAGGCGAGGCAAGAAACTTCCTGAAATGCAGTATCGGTCTGATAGTTTCATATGTAATCATCAATTTGACTAACGGCTTCTGGCAGGAGAGTTACGGCAATATGATATTTCTATTTATGGCAATGATATTTGTAATTCACAGAGAGTCAAATCAATAATATCATGGCATTCCTGCTTACACAAGCTTTCTAACCTATATGGCTTTATTTGAAAAACCCGCTGTCTTCCCATTTATAAAATTTCTGAATTCTTTATCGAATCTTTCCTTGCTGAATTTTTCGGCATTCCTTCTCAGATCATATGGATTGAATCTCTCCTCTATCTTCTCAAACCTCTTTATGGCATCTATCAGCGCCGAAGTTGTCTGTTCATTAAAAAAGATCCCGGTTGGGTGCTTCAGCTCCATGCCTGGTGCTTCCTTTTCGGAAAGCGGGATAACCGTCTCTCTTATCCCCCCCTTGCCGAAAGCTATCACAGGAGTTCCGCAAGCCTGCGCCTCAACAGGCACTATGCCGAAATCTTCTTCAGCTGCAAAGACAAGCGCCCTGGCCTTCTGCATATACATCTTCAGGACATCGACTTTCAGATGTCCCATGAGTTCTATATTCTTTGCTGCCTTTCTTTTAAC
Source organism: Nitrospirota bacterium (assembly GCA_016222905.1). Lineage (GTDB taxonomy): Bacteria > Nitrospirota > Thermodesulfovibrionia > UBA6902 > UBA6902 > JACRPZ01. The sequence continues at coordinate 13,043 of JACRPZ010000046.1, read as the reverse complement.
TTTACCGAAGTCCGGACCGTCGCCGATAACAATGAGCGGCAGCCCCATTTCAGAAAATGCCTCAACAATCAGATCCATCTTTTTGTAAGGAACCATCCTTGAGACAGCAATAAAGAAGTCCTCTTTCTTTTCATTAACTTTAAAATTTTCAATATCCACAGGAGGATAAATTACCTCGGAATCCCTTCCATAAGCCTTCTTTATCCTCTCTTTAATATAGTGAGAATTGGCAATGAAGTGATCAACATTCTTTGAGGTTGCGACATCCCACTTTCTTAGACCGCTGAAAAGCGCCTTTAATATTACGCCTCTTATCCCCCTGTCTAATCCGGACTCCTTCAGATACTGGCTTTGCAAATCCCATATATACCGCATTGGGGTATGGCAGTAACAGATATGGAGCTGGCCGGGGTATTTCTTGACCCCTTTAGCCACAGTGTGAGAGCTTGTTATTATTAGGTCATATCCTGACAGGTCAAAACGCTTTATCGCAAAAGGCATCAGGAGCAGATAGTTACGATACTTCTCCTTTGCCATAGGAAGCTTCTGTATAAATGATGTATTTACATGCTTATTAAAAATAAAATCCCTCTCTCCATCCGGGAGAAAATCTAAAAGGCTGTAAATGTCCGCATCCGGATAAAGTCCGGCGATCTGACCAAGAACCCTTTCGGAACCGGCATAACTTATCAGCCATTCATGAACAATAGCGGTCTTCATAGAAAAAAATTGGAGAGATTTTGACAGGCTGCTGAACCCCCATTATCTCTATCATTCATTCCAGTAATTGCTGTGCATGCTTATCCTTCTTCTTATGGAAAGCGGCAGCAGATCATAATGCCGGCCAAGCTTATAGCCGATAAATTTGGAGATTGACTCGCCTGCAAGATAAGGACACCATCTGTAATAACCGTTTTTCATTAGATACCTGATCTCTTCCCTTAAAAATCTGACCCCGACATTATTTGGATCTACGTAATTCAGTGTTTCAAGGTTTTTTCTAAGGAATACCCCTATATCAAAGTATCTTCTGAACTGCTGTCTCAAAGAGTAGTTATGGGAATGAATAACACTTGCTTCCGGCACATATGCTATTTTATAACCGCTCTTTATCAGCCTGCAGGCAAAGAGCATATCTTCATTCATAATCAGATTCTCTGAAAATCCCCTCAACTCTTCAAATTCCTTTCTGCGTATAGCCGAACAGACATTGCTGAAGAAGAAGGTCTTTATACCAAGCCTTGAAAACGCGCTGCTGTCTTTTATAAGCGGGGTATCGGGATAATTAAAGAACCTTGAGAACTTTTCAGTAGGCTTTGCATCCGCCTTAGGTATCTGTCTGCCGTATGCAGCGGCTATTTCAGGATTATCAAGCGGTTTTATCAGGTTTTTAAGAAAATGCTCATCAGCAGGCAATGCGTCCTGTGTCAGGAAAATGATGATATCGCCAGATGCAAGATTAACCCCAAGATTTCTCGTCTTGCCGTGGCCGAAAAGACCCCTCACAATTATCTTTGTCTTTGCGCCCAAAGATTCTGCGATACTGACGGTGTTATCTGAAGAGGATGAATCAATGACAATTGTCTCGCTCGGCACTGACTGTTTCTTTAAGGAGTCAAGGAGCCTGTGGATATGGCCTTCAGCATTTCGTGTCGGGATTATGACGCTGATCATATGTGAGAGTTTCGTGTTCAGATGCAGAATTAATGTGAACTATTATATCTAAATAAAAGCCCGAAATGATAGGCGCCGATTTCTACGGACAATTGCCTGATAAAATAAAACAGGAACAGGCAAAATCATAAGCTTTTTTTCCAGTAAGGGCTTGAGATATCTTCAAACACGGAAAGCGCTGCAACCGCTCCCTGAGAAACAGCGGTAACAATCTGCTTGACCCCTCCGGTTATATCACCCGCTGCGTATACAAGGGGCATGGATGTCCTCATATGCCCGTCAACTATTATATAACCTTCTTCGTCAAGTTTCAGACCGAGTTTCTGCGCTATCTCATTATTGGGGTCATAACCTATTGCTATGAAAACGCCCTGCGCTGCCACATCCCTCTTATTCCCCGTCTTTATGTCTTCAATCGTGACTTTTTCAACTACTTTTTTGCCGTGGATCTCTTTCACTACACTGTTAAACAGAACAGGTATGTTCCTCTGAAATATACTCTGCTGCAATCTCTCTTCCGCCCTAAAGGAGTCTCTACGGTGCACTAAAGTCACATGTGCCCCAAGGCTGTCAAGATAAAGCGCATCAGTCAGTGCGCTGTTGCCTCCCCCAACGACAATGACATTTTTCCCGTCCTTAAAAAGGTATCCGTCGCATGTCGCACAATAGCTCACGCCCCTACCCGCAAGGCTGGTCTCCCCAAGCGCATTGAGCGTCTTGCTGCCGGCCCCTGTTGCTATAATAATCGCCTTGGCACTGTATATTCCCCTTCCCGTGCTCACTTCAAAACCCCCGTCCTTTTTCTTTATCTCATTTACACCAACTCCCTGAAGAAGGATGGAATATTCCAGTGTCTGTTTTACCATCATATCAACAAGCATCCTTCCAGCGATCCTTGCAAAGCCTGGGTAATTTTCAACTACAGGAGTTATTGATATCTGCCCCCCGGCATTCGCGCTTTCAAATACAATGCTCTTCAGTCCGCTCCTCTCCGCGTACATTGCGGCTGTGAGTCCGGCAGGGCCGCCGCCGATAACAACGATATCGTAATCCCTCAGATCCTGCCTACCGGCAGGCATTACATACTCAACGGGTTTCCCTTCAATGATGGACTCTATGAATTGGTCCTCCGGCAGGAGTCCAGGCGCAATGAGTGTTTCACCGACAAAAGTTTTCGGAACAGACATGGCGGCATATTTTTCAGCGAGGTCCAGGTTCTCGTAAATCTCAATAATCTCCGCCGAAACGAGGTCTTTTTTCTCTATTGCTGCTGATACCGCATACAGCACCTGCTGAGGACAGTAAGGACAGGTAGGACTGACAAAAATTCGTACCTGCCTTTTTTCTGTAAGCCTTTCAAGCCGCTTTCTTGAATCATTTGAAATAAAGTTCCTCCCTGTTGACGACATTATTAAAGAGAGGACAAATGAACCGGCCTCTTCACCTGCGGGAGCTCCGGTATAACGGATATTGTATTTATCAGGCGCTATAAGGATTGTCGGAGACCTTTCAATCCCGCGCTTCTTGGCATACTCGTCATTCAGTCTATAAAAACTAACTTTGATCTTGTCCGTAAGTTCAGGCATGACTTTCAGCAGGCTCACCGCGGCTTCATTGAAAGGCTCATTCATACCCGCCTGAGTATAGACCTCGATCAAAACGCTATCTTTAAGTTGTTTAAACGCCTCACGCAGCGACTTCTTAATATCTTCATTGATAAGCTCTTTTTCCATGAGTACTATTTTATCAAAAAATCCGTATCCTGCGTTATTAACGACAACGGTTTACTCAATGGAAGGCATGATGGTGACTATAACCGGGGATCAGCGGATAGCTGTTTCTAATGATTCTTGGAAATCACCGGCGCTCACTTCATCAAGCCCCGGCAGCCTTTTTGCGCCTATGAATCTTTTTACGAAGTATGGCATTGCAAGGCTGTCAATGGTCACCTTTTTGCCAAGTGTTGATGCGTGTATGAAAAGATTATTGCCAAGATAAATTCCCACATGTGAAGGAAATGATGCATAAGTTCTGAAAAAAACAAGATCTCCTATGGAAAGGTCTCCTTTGTCTACAGCTTCGCCGAAATGAAATTGTTCCCGCGCGCTCCTTGGGATATTTATGCCCAGAAGACTGAAAACGTTCTGCACATATCCAGAACAATCCGTAGCTAAAAAAGTATTGCTTCCAAACCTGTAGGGGATCCCTATCGTCTGCTGAGCGATAAAAACCAGAAACTCCTTCAGCTTTGAACGCTGAGGTTCAGGAGCGTTAATTATCTCTTTGATTTTTTCAGTATCCTTCGTATTGTCAGCCTTGGTGTTTATTGAGGGCAACACATTTATCTCAGCAGCGTCTTCTTTTCGAGCTTCCTTGGAGGGGATTATTAACTCTGTGCCGGGAGACAGTTTGCTGGAACCAAGTTTATTAGCCTCGCTGATAGCCTCAACTTTGGTTTTGAATTTTTTGGATATATTATAAAGGCTGTCCCCCTTCTTGACAGTATATATCTTATCCGCCAAAGCCTGAGTGCTTATCAGTATGACAGAGAATAAGACTGTAAATAAAAAAGATAATCTCATATTATTTTATCCTTTGGACATTTCCTTGTGTCCATAACAATATATATGAATCGGACAAAAGAGTCAATAACCTGAGTATTAAATTTTGGTCAATATTTTACCCTTATGCAAGCAACAACAGGCTGTTGAAAAATCCATAAAAAACAGTTCCCATCTAAACAATAAAATGATAAAATATTGCAACTTCATCAACGCTGTGGTGCAATTGTTAGAAGAGAGACAAGGCGGCATGCGGGCCTGTTGTTGTATACTTATATCGGCAATTGTTGACTATGATGATAAAATCCGTGACAAGACACATAAATGTGCTCAATCTGTTCCTGCTGGGCGCAATTTATATATCAGCAAATTCCTATTTGTTGCCTGCGCTCGGGGAGAAAACAGCACTCCCGCAGACTGCGCAAAAAATTGGCACACCTCAGCACACTATTTCAGCGGGGGACCGGTTTCAGTCCCCTCCTGCAACGGAATATCTTATTGTTTCAGACCAGAGCCTTTTTCATCCTGAAAGGAAGATACCGGCAGAAACAAAAGACACACAACTCACAGTAAAACCTGAGTTTGTACTCTATGGCACCTTAATAACTGATACGGCAGCTATCGCATACATGGAAGAACGGAACGCCCCATACAGCAGTCCGGGGAGAGGAAAGAGGCAGCAGACGGTATTGCTGGGAAAATCTTTGAACAATTATACACTGGCAGAAATTCATCATGACAGGGTGTTTATGGTCAGAGGTGAAGACAGAATCGAGGTAAAAATATCCGACACCCAGCCATCAAGAGGGCAGATCGCACAGGTGACTATTGCTCCGGCCATAGAGGAGACAAAAGACCTAAATTCAATTCTTGAGGAAAAACCTGCCGGCAGCGGATTGCCTCCGGGAGTAATTATCAAAGAAATGCCTCCTGAGCTGAGGGACAAAGTGCCGCCCCAACTGAAAGATATGTTTCATGACCTTATAAAAAAACAGACAGTCCCCCAATAACATAACAGGGGATGTCTTTTTAAAGGACATCCCCTGTTATGCTATTTTTTTCGCCTATTTCTAACAGACAGGCAAAGCTGTTACATGTAGTAATATCCGTAATAGTACCAGTTATAACCATCAAACGAGACATACAGATCGAAATAAGCGGGGTAATAGTCTGCCCAATAATACGCCCCCGGGACCCCGTTAGGATCAATTTCGGTGGCGGAAGCGGTCGCATTTCCCCAGTTATAAGTCAGATTCAGATGGTTATAGTAATCCCAGCTGTACCGGTCATAAATCGTGGTAAAATCCCCGGTATAGGGGTAATCGGTACCCCATACGTAAGCTTCAGCCATATTGGCGCTCATACACAGCATTAATGCCATAGCAACTACTAAGACAATTCTCTTCATAATTTCCTCCTTTCAAAAATAATTTATCTATTGTTTATTTTTGATCTTTGCCTGTCTCAACAATGAACAGATCGATAGCTGTTTTTTGTCCTCACCCCCCTTCAAACAATTCCTCGTGAACCGACTCAAAGATTATGCTCAAATGATACATAATACACACTTTACTGTCAAGGGACTCGACAACAGGGACTCGAAAAAGATGGTTCTTTCGTAAAAAAGTTGAAAAGACGAAAAAAGCTTCAGTTCTCAAGCAGAACAGCATCCATACTGAAGCGATAGCCCCTCTTTGACTGAAAGAGTTTTACCCCTTTAATGATGTCAAGGGTTTCATCAGGGTTTGGATTCATGTATTTGAGGGATGATCTTTACTAATTCATCAAAATTGTCAATTATATAATCAGCATCTTTCAGAGTTTCCCTCGAACGGAAGCCGTATGTAACTGCAATCACCTTTATGCCAGCGGCTCTGGCAGCTTCAATATCATAACTGCTGTCGCCTATCATGACAGCTTCATCTTTTGCAGCCCCGAATCTCTTCATAACCTCAAGCAGCGGAACAGGAGACGGCTTCTGCTCCCTGACGCTGTCGCTGCCAAGGACTATGTCAAAAAACTGCAAAATACCTATACCCTCCATTATCTCTCTTGAGAAGCCTTCTCTCTTGTTGGATATTACGGCTTTCTTATAACATCCACCTATCTTTAAAAGGATCTCTTTTACGTGAGGATAGGCTTTCGTGTTGTCAAGGAGGTGTTCAGAGTAATATTCAAGAAACCTTTTTATGATATGTTCTTCGGAAATTGATGATTCAGAAGGAATCAAGGAACGCATGAGATTTGTTATTCCTGAGCCGACCATCGCCTTGATTTCTTCAACAGAATAAGGGCCCTTTCCAAGCGGCTCAATAGCATAGTTTACGGCATCGGCAATATCAAGGCTTGTGTCTGCAAGCGTGCCGTCAAGATCGAAGATGAGAAGTTTTAACATCAATAAGGAGAGCTAAAGCAGATAAGGCTATTTTGTTTTTTCCGCTATATGTATTCTTGCTATTGCTCTATTGAGGGCTGCTTCTGCCCTTGCTTCATCAAATTTATCCTTCTGTTTAAGTCTCTCTTCAGCGCGTTTCTTTGCTTCACGTGCCCTTTCAACATCAATATCAGCGGCCTTTGTAGCGCTGTCGGCAAGTATCACAACCTTGTCAGGGCCGACTTCGGCATATCCTCCGCTTACAAAAATATATCCCGTCTCAGTGCCTTTTTTATAGGTAAGCATCCCGATCTTAAGCGTGGTAAGGAACCTCGCATGATGAGGCAGGACACCGAATTCACCCTCGCTGCCTGCGGCGACTACCTCATCAACCTGATCCGTGAAAACAAGCCCGTATGGTGTTACAATGTCTAACGTCAGTTTATCAGCCATTTATAATCCTCTAAGATTTATTATCCGCAGATTTCACAGATTTGCCTTCATTAGTTATCTGTGTAATCTGCGTAATCTGTGGATTTATTCTTTTTCTTATGCGCCGGCCAGTTTTTTGGCCTTTTCTATAACTTCCTCTATGCCGCCGACCATGTAAAATGCCTGCTCGGGCAGGTCATCGTACCTGCCTTCAGCAACGTCTTTAAAGCCTTTTATCGTATCTGCAAGCTTTACGTACTTGCCGGGAGTTCCTGTGAAAGTCTCCGCAACATGGAACGGCTGGCTAAGGAACCTTTGAAGTTTCCTTGCACGTGACACGATCAGTTTATCGTCTTCTGAAAGTTCTTCCATCCCGAGGATGGCGATGATGTCCTGAAGCTCTTTATATCTCTGGAGGACCATCTGTACCTTTCTCGCAACCATATAGTGTTCTTCACCTAGAATAAGCGGGTCGAGAATCCTTGATGTTGAATCAAGAGGGTCCACAGCAGGGTAAATCCCAAGCTCTGAAATTCCTCTTGATAGAACGACCGTTCCGTCAAGGTGTGTAAATGCCGTCGCAACAGCAGGGTCAGTAAGGTCATCGGCAGGGACGTAAATGGCCTGCATGGATGTGATAGCGCCTTTATTTGTGGATGTAATTCTTTCCTGCAGCACACCCATATCAGTTCCAAGAGTCGGCTGATATCCGACCGCTGAAGGCATTCTTCCGAGAAGCGCTGAAAGCTCGGCGCCTGCAAGTGTGTATCTGAAAATATTATCTAAAAATATAAGAACGTCCTGTCCCTCGTCCCTAAAGTATTCGGCTACTGTAAGCGCCGAAAGGGCAACCCTCGCCCTTGCACCGGGCGGCTCATTCATCTGGCCGTAGATAAGGGCTGTTTTTTCAAGAACACCTCCCTCTTTCATTTCCAGATAGAGGTCATTTCCTTCTCTTGTTCTCTCGCCTACACCTGCAAAGACCGACACACCGCCGTGGACCATGGCAATATTGTGGATCATCTCCATAATAACAACTGTCTTGCCAACGCCCGCGCCGCCGAACATTCCCATCTTTCCGCCTTTAACAAAAGGAACAAGAAGGTCAAAAACTTTGACGCCTGTCTCAAATACCTGAGTCGAAGTATCCTGCTCGGTAAAATGAGGGGATTCCCTGTGAATCGGCAGCCTGTCCTTTGAGTCGATCGGCCCCATCTGGTCAACAGGTTCTCCGATAACGTTCATGATCCTGCCGAGGGTCTTTGCGCCAACTGGAACTGTTATCGGCTTTCCTGTATCAACCGCCTTGGTCCCTCTGACAAGTCCGTCGGTTGCCGACATTGCAACGGTCCTCACCATTTTATCGCCAAGGTGGGCCGCAACCTCAAGTGTTATATTGATATCGGGTATGCCTTTTCCCTTGTCTCCCGGCTGGGCAATAATAAGCGCATTTAAAATTTCAGGCATTTTATCTTCAAATTCAACATCAACAACTGCGCCGATGACCTGTGCAACTTTACCTTCATTCATGATCTATGTCCTCCATTTTTTTATCATTTTGTAGATAGTAGACAGTAGTTAGTAGTTAGGAAATGCAAGCATCTTTATGTCTCTTCCCTTAACTGCTTACTACTTACTGCTAACTACTGTTTACTATCCTTTCAACGCCTCAACACCGCCTACGATATCCATTAACTCACCTGTAATGGCTGCCTGTCTGGCTTTATTGAACTTGAGCGTAAGTGAGCCGACCATTTCACTGCAGCTCTTTGTCGCGTTCTCCATAGCAGACATCCTTGCGGCCTCCTCAGCCGCCGAGCTCTCAAGGAGCGCCCTGAAAATCTGTATATCAATATTCCTCGGTATCAGTTCGTCAAAGATTGCCTCCACTGAAGGCTCATAAATAAAATCAACAGCTGCTCCTGAAGCAGCCCCTTCCTTCCCATCTTCTTCAGGAGAGAGCGGAAGCAGATGCGCAACTGTCACGGTCTGCGTAGCCATGGATTTGAAGGCGTTGAACACCACGGTCACCTCGTCAATCGTCTCATTTATAAAATTATCTTTTACGTCTTTTGCTATCTCCTGAGCGTTTGAGAACCTCACATTCCCTGAAATGCCTGTCCATGAATGCCGGGTAGCAACGCCCCTTCTTTTAAAATAATCCCTTGCTTTCTTCCCTACAGTGCTGATGCTTACATGGAACCCATTTTTTGTATGTTCGTCAATAAACTTTTGTGCAGCCTTCAGGATATTTGTATTAAAGGCCCCGCAGAGCCCCCTGTCGGAAGTGATTACCAAAACCTCCACAGTCTTCCTGGGCCTGCAGGCCAACAATGGATGGGACTCACTGTCCGCTCCTTTGGCAAGGTTCATAAGTACCCCGCGCATCTTCTCCGCGTATGGCCTCAGATCGAGCATCCGGTTCTGCACCTTTCTCAGCTTTGAGGCAGAGACCATCTTCATGGCCTTGGTGATCTTCTGGGTGTTCTGGACCGCCTTAATCCGTATTTTAATGTCCCGTAACGTAGCCATATCAGTTGTCAGTTGTCAGTTGTCAGTTGTCAGTCTAAAAACTAACAACTAATTTCTAACAACTTCTTTTTATGCGTGAAATCCTTTCTTGAATTCTTCTATGGCCTGAACCAGTTTTGCTTTCAGGCTGTCGTCAATCGCCTTCTTCTCACCGAGTTCCTTGCGGATATCATCCTTTGATACGCGCATGAACTTCACGAACTCCTCTTCAAATTTCTTGACGGCTTCAACCGGGATATCATCAAGATAGCCCTGTGTTCCGGCAAACAGGACAATGACCTGGTCCTGCATGGTCATAGGAACATACTGTCCCTGCTTCAGGAGTTCAACCATTCTCTTGCCCCGCTCTATCTGAGAGAGGGTCGCTTTATCGAGATCGGAGCCAAACTGGGCGAACGCAGCCATTTCCCTGAACTGAGCAAGGTCGAGCCTGAGAGTTCCCGCCACCTGCTTCATCGCCTTTGTCTGTGCCGCGCCGCCGACACGGCTGACCGAAAGACCGACGTTAACCGCGGGTCTAACGCCGGCGTAGAATAGCTCCGGCTCAAGGTAAATCTGGCCGTCCGTGATTGAGATAACGTTTGTCGGAATATAACCGGACACGTCGCCCGCCTGTGTCTCAATGATCGGGAGCGCCGTAAGCGAACCGCCTCCGAGTTTATCAGAAAGTTTTGCCGCCCTTTCAAGCAGTCTTGAATGGAGATAAAAAACGTCTCCGGGGAAGGCCTCACGTCCCGGAGGACGCCTGAGCAGCAGCGAAAGCTGCCTGTATGCAGTCGCCTGTTTACTAAGGTCATCATATACGATCAATGCGTGTTTGCCCTTGTCCCTGAAGTATTCTCCCATCGTACATCCTGTATAGGGAGCAATGTACTGAAGCGGAGCGGGCTCACTCGCCGTAGCTGAAACAATAATTGTGTGCTCCAGCGCGCCTGCTTCTTCGAGTTTTTTGGCAACACGGACAACGTTGGAACGCTTCTGACCGATAGCAACATATATACATAAAACGTCTCCGCCCTTCTGGTTGATAATGGCGTCAATGCCTATCGCGGTTTTACCGACCTGACGGTCACCGATGATAAGCTCTCTCTGCCCTCTTCCAACGGGGATCATTGCGTCTACCGCTTTTATTCCAGTCTGCAGAGGCTGACGAACAGGCTGCCTGTCAATGATACCGGGGGCCACCACATCAACTATCCTGCTTTCTGTCGAGTTGATCGGCCCTTTTCCATCAATAGGCTGGCCGATAGCATTGACTACTCTTCCTAGCAGGGCTTCTCCAACAGGGACAGACATGATCTTCCCTGTACGTTTTACGAGATCGCCTTCCTTGATAAGAGTATCTTCGCCGAATAAAACGGCGCCGACTGAATCCGTCTCAAGGTTCAGCGCCATCCCGAATACATTATTGGGAAATTCGAGAAGCTCGGAAGCCATGCACTTATCGAGCCCATATATCTTCGCAATACCGTCGCCGACCTTAACAACTGTGCCGACCTCGCTAACGTCAACACGTTTCTCAAAATCAGTGATCTGCCTCTTTATTAATTCACTTATTTCCTCAGCTTTAAGCTCTGAAATCTCCATTAAGTCACCCCCCGAATAATTGTCAATCGTAATTTATCTTGTAAGCTCAGCTTTCAAAAGTTGAAGCTGTCCTTTAAGGCTGCTGTCATATATAGTGCTGCCGACTTTTACAATAAAACCGCCGATAAGCGACGGATCAATACTGCTCTCGATCTCAACCTCTTTGTTTGTCATCGTCTTTAACACTGCTTTAAGCCTGTTGCTGTAGTTTTCATCAAGCGCCACCGGCGAGGACACCTCTGCCGTCACCTTTCCGATTCTTCCCTCATATATATTTAAGGAAGCGTTGATTATCTCTTTAATCGCTGTAACAGCGCCCTGCGTAATTATCAAAGTCAGGAATTTAGCGCCCTGAGGCGACGCCTTCATATGTGAAAGTATCTGGTCAAGCGCCTTCTTCTTTTCGTCTTCGGAAAATATCTGGCTTACGAAGAGGAGCTTAAATCTTTTGTCCGCGTCAATCAGCCCGGAAAATGCATCAAGTTCTGCAATCACACGGGGCACTGCTGAAATATCAACAGTATTTATCAGCGCCTTGCTGAGCTTTTTTGCCGCATAGGTCTTGTTCAATTCTTTACCTCAAGTTTCTTGATATATTCATCAAAAAGGCCTTCCTGCTCTTTCTGTCCGAGCTTCTCTTTGATCTGCTTCTCAGCAAGCTCAAGCGCCATAAGCGCAGCCTCGGTCTTTATTGCTTTCTTTGCTTTTTCCAGTTCAAAATCTATATTTGATTTAGCCTGCTCAATTATCCTCTCCTTGATGTGTTCGCCCTCGGCAATAAGGGCCGCTTTTTCTCTCTCGCCGGCCTGTTTTGAATTCTCAAGTATTTTATTTATTTCGCTGTCGGTATTTTTCAGTTTTGCCTGGACCTCATCAAGCGTCCTCCTTGAAAGCGCCTTTGCTTCCTCAGCTTCTTTTATTGATTTTTCTATTAACTCTGTGCGCTTCTGTAAAAATTCCCTGACCGGCTTGCGCCCGAAGTAGAAAAGAACGCCAAAGAGTATGGCAAAATTAACAATCGGCCATAGCCAGTCTTTCCATGTGAAGTGCTGCTCTTCGTGACCTCCGCCGCTAAATGCAAATGCAGATGCAACAAGTATAAGATTTACAAAGATTGTCAAAATGAAGAGCATTGTGATTTGGGATTTTGCAGCTCTTTTCATGCAGACACCATCTTTTCCACAATCTTCTCTGAAAAGGCCTTAACATCCGTCCTCAATTTATTCTTTGTCTCTTTCACTACAGCGTCAAGATCCTGTTTTGCCTTCATGTTGATAGCTGCCGCGTCCTTCTGGGCCGCTTCAAATGTCTCTTTTTGAACTCTTGCCCCTTCATTCTTCAGCTCACCATGAATGCCCCTCGCCTTCTCGTTTGCCTCTGTTATTTTTGCGTCAAACTGAGCAAGCATATTGTCCTTCTCTGCATCCATGGCCTTTGCCTCGTCAAGGGACCCCTTTGTGCGCTTCTCCCTTTCTTTAAAGAGCTGCAAGATAGGCTTGAAAAGGACAATATTGAGGATTATCAACAACAAAAGAAAATTAGCTAATTGTGCAAAAAACCACTTATTGAGTTCTAACATCCAAGCTCCTAACCATTTAATAAAAATGAAGAAACTTCAAGGCGCGAAAAAACAAACAGAATAAAAATAGCAGGACAGCTGTTTTTTGTCAACATGGTAATAAAAATATTTGCGAAACTTATAAAAGAAATGGCAATGGGATTGATTCTTTTTGGGTTTCCTTTGTCGTCATCTATGAAAAAGTTTTTCAAGTATAAAGTGCACACTCCATAAGTCTTGTCTGGAGGAAGCAAAGAGACTTCACTTCAGTCTTGGAGCTTCCGAGAGACAATTTCTGTTTTTCGTCTCCTCCGTTGAGAAATCG
>JACRPZ010000062.1 GCA_016222905.1 Nitrospirota bacterium | reverse complement strand
TTCTCAACGGAGGAGACGAAAAACAGAAATTGTCTCTCGGAAGCTCCAAGACTGAAGTGAAGTCTCTTTGCTTCCTCCAGACAAGACTTATGGAGTGTGCACTTTATACTTGAAAAACTTTTTCATAGATGACGACTTTTTACGAGTCCATCTTTATTCGGCATTCACTGCCTTTTTCCGCCCCTCAAACAATTTTACCACCCTTTCCTTAAATGCTTCCATGTAGACATAAAAAACAGGGGTTATATAGAGCGTAAGCGCCTGAGATACCAGCAGGCCTCCCACCACGGCAAGCCCGAGCGGACGGCGTGACTCAGCGCCGGCGCCGAAACCAAGCGCAATGGGCAGTGTTCCCATAAGTGCGGACATGGTTGTCATCATTATCGGACGGAACCTGATTATGCATCCTTCATAGATCGCGTCAAGCGGCTTTTTGCCTTCATTCCGCTGGGCAGCCAGGGCAAAGTCTATCATCATTATGCCGTTCTTTTTCACGAGACCGACGAGCATAATAACACCGACAAAGGCGTAGACATTCAGCTCCATTTTAAACAGCAACAGGGTAAGCAATGCTCCGAACCCTGCGGCAGGAAGGCCGGAAAGAATGGTGAGCGGATGTATGAAGCTTTCGTAAAGTATTCCGAGGACTATATAGATAACGAGTATTGCCATTATCAGGAGAAGCCACAGTCCTTTGGATGAAGCCTGAAATGCCTGCGCAGCGCCCTGAAAGCTGGTGCTTATGGTTTGCGGCAATGTATCGCGCGCGAGCGTCTCAACAAGCGCCACCCCTTCGCTCAGCGCAATGCCGGGTTTCAGATTAAACGAGATCGTTACTGCAGGCAGCTGACCCAGATGATTAACGGACAGCGGCCCAACGCCCGGCGTCAAACTGGCCACGGAACTTAACGGCACAAGGTGTCCTGCTGAAGACCTGATATATAACAGGGAGAGCGCCGAAGGGTCCAACTGATATTGAGGCTCGACTTCCATAATAACCTTGTATTGATTGTTAGGGGCATAAATGGTCGAAATTTGTCTGGATGAATACGCGGTGCTCAAAGCGTTTTCTATCTGCAGGACCGTAAGCCCGAGAGCCGATGCCTTGCCTCTGTCAATCTCCACATTTACCTGCGGGTTCTTTATCTGCAGGTCACTGGTCACATCCTGAAACTGCGGTGCCTCCTTCATTTTCGCCTCGAGCACAGACGAATATTTGTAAAGCTCTTCCGTATCAGGGCTCTGCAGGGTATACTGGTATTGGCTCTTTGTAAACTGCCCGCCGACCCGGACAGGCGGAGGGTTTTGCAGGAACATCTGAATGCCTATAACTTTTGAAACCTTCTTCCTCAATTCCTGTATTATCTCATCAGTGCTTAAACGGCGCTCGGAGCGAGGCTTCAACCGCATGATCATACGGCCCGCATTGCTTGCGCCGCCCCCGCCTACTCCCACGGCAGACATGAATCCATCCACATTCGGGTCTTTAAGGACTATAGCTGCCAATTCCTTCTGGTGCTTTACCATGGAATCAAAGGAAGTTCCCTGCTGAGCCTCGGTGATCGCGATTATCTGTCCGGTATCTTCGCTTGGGAGGAACCCGGTAGGCATTGTGGCAAACAAATATACTGTGGCGAAAAGTAAAACACCGCTTAGTATCATAGTAGCTAATTTATGTCTTAAGACAAATTGCAGACTTGTTTCATAAGCATTAAGCATGCCCTTAAAGAACCTCTCGGAAAATTCATATGCCCTTCCGTGCTGTTTCGTTCCGTGAGGCCTCAGAAACTTGCTGCATAGCATGGGGGTAAGGCTCAGGGAGACAAAACCCGATACGAGGATTGCTGTCCCGATTGTGACCGCAAATTCATTAAGCAGTCGCCCGAGTATTCCTCCCATAAACAATATGGGAATAAAGACCGCAACAAGCGATAATGTCATTGATAAGATCGTAAAACCTATTTCTCGCGACCCTTTAAGGGCAGCCTCAAGAACCCCCTCTCCTCTTTCCATATGCCTGACAATATTTTCAAGCATGACAATAGCGTCATCTACGACAAATCCGACCGCAAGTATCAGCGCCATCAGGGAAAGGTTATCAAGGCTGTAGGAAAGAAGATGCATGACGGCAAATGTGCCTACTATTGACAGCGGCAGCGCCAGGCTCGGAATGATCGTAGCAGAGAGATTGCGCAGAAAGAGAAAGATAACCATTATAACAAGAAATATCGCAAGAACAAGGGTAAACTTTACGTCATTTACCGAGTCGCGGATTGACTCGGAACGATCAAAGAGGATGTTCAGATTAACAGACGCGGGCATCTGGGCGCGGAAATCCGGGAGAAGTCTCTTAATTGAATCCACAACTTCCACGGTGTTTGTACCGGGCTGCCGCTGGATCGCAAGAACAATGGCGCGGGTATCTTTATACCAGCTTGCCACTTTGTTGTTTTCTACGCTGTCAATTACCTTGCCGAGTTCCTCAAGCCGGACAGGAGAACCATTGCGGTATGCCACGATCAGGGGGCGATAGTCTGCCGCGTTATAAAGCTGTCCTCTCGCCTGAACAGTGAAGCCCTGATGCACTCCTGAGAGTGTCCCGGTCGGCAGATTTACGTTTCCTCTCTCAATGGCATCTGCAACTTCGTCAATCCCGATCCCTCTGGATGCAAGCGCACCGGGATTCAACTGTGCGCGCACTGCATATTTCTGGGAGCCGAAGACTTGGACCTGCGCCACTCCGGTAATCATCGAAATCCTCTGAGCGATAACTGTATCCGCATATTCATTAACAGTGGAAAGAGGAAGCGTCGGGGAACTCAGGGCGAGGTAAAGGATCGGCTGGTCCGCGGGATTTACCTTCTGGAAAGAAGGCGGGCTCGGCATGTCCTGGGGAAGCTGTCGCCCTGCCTTTGATATCATTGCCTGGACATCCTGCGCTGCCGCGTCAATGTCCCTGTTCAGGTTGAACTGAATCGTAATCTGTGTGCTCCCCTGACCGCTTGTTGAGGTCATGGAATCAATACCAGCAATTGTTGAAAACTGCCGCTCAAGCGGAGTTGCGACAGCAGATGCCATTGTCTCAGGACTGGCGCCGGGGAGGTTTGCGCTTACTGAAAGAGTAGGAAAATCAACGTTAGGCAGGTTGCTTACAGGCAGAAGCCTGTACCCGGCAATCCCGAAGATAAGGATAGCCGTCATAACAAGTGTCGTCATGACCGGCCGTTTAATGAAAAGCTCGGATATGTTCATATATTATTTATCGTTGAGACTCTTGCAAAAGTCGTCAAAATACCCCTCTCCCTATCCCTCTCCCCCAAGGGGAGAGGGAACTCTTTAAATTCCCCTCCCTTGAGGGGAGGGGACTAAGGGGAGGGTGATATTTTCATGTTTTTTTCATCCCGAAAACTTTCGGGACTTCATGCCCGATTACAGACTTCGGGCATGACAACAATAACAAATCCTAATTTATGGACAGAAACTATTTGCTGCCTTCTGAACCGCCTTTAATTTCCACTTTCGTTCCAGGCACAAGTCGTAGTTGCCCGTCTGTCACAACCTTTTCATCTCCCTTAAGGCCTGTTGCGATAACAGCTTCGTCATTGATCGTCCTGTCAACTTCAACAGGACGCTGTTCAACAGTAAGATCATCCTTTACAACAAATATATACTGGCCTTGCTGCCCTGTCTGCACGGCCTGTGAAGGCACTACTATGACACCGGTCTGTGTCCCGAGAGTCATTGTTACGTTAACAAATTGCCCCGGCCAGAGTTTTTTATCACTGTTTGAAAATGTTGCCTTCAGTTTGATAGTGCCGGTGGCGGCATCCACTGTGTTGTCTATAAAAGTCAGCAGCCCCTCTGCAGGATTCGTGTCTTCATTCGACATGAATGCCTCAACTGTTAGTTTCCCCGATGCCATGTATTTTTTAATCTCCTGAAGGTTTTGTTCCGGGACAGAGAAGGCCGCATATACAGGTTGGATCTGGTTGATAACCACCATGGAAGTGTCAGCATTGGCCTTAATAACATTACCTTCATAAGAAATAAGACTTCCTGTCCTGCCTGTAAGGGGAGAGTAGATATAGCAGTATTTCAATTGCAGCTGCGCATTTTCAACAGCAGCCTTGTCCGCGTTCACCGTGGCTTCAAGGGCAGCAGAGTTTGTGCGGATCTGATCATACTGCTCCTGTGCCACATAGCCTTTTTTTACAAGATCATCATAGCGGCCCACTTGCAAACGGGCATTTTCCAGTTGCGCATTGTCTTTAGCAAGGTTTGCTTCCGCCTGTTTAAGCGCGGTCTCGTATGGGCGCGGATCAATGGTGAAAAGGATATCTCCCTTCTTCACATCCTGGCCTTCCTTAAAATGGACATGCATAAGCGTCCCGCCTACCTGGGATTTAATCCCAACCGTTGAATAGGCTTCCACATTGCCGATGGAACTGATCTGTATAGGGACAGATTTTTTAATAACCATGCCCACCGTTACCGGAACGGCCATGTTTTTTAAAGATTGCTGAGGTTTCTCTTTTGAACATGACGGGATAAAGAGCAGGCAGCAGACAGAAAATATTAAACAGCAGCTAACTAATAAAATCCTTTTCATTAATAGATCTCCCATGAATTTCTTGCAAAAGTCTTTATTCGTCATTCCCGAGGTCTTTATCGGGAATCCAGTTTAAAAATCTTCCCTCCGCACGCTTTAATTTTACCTTAAAAATAGAATATCTGCATCTTCCTTCTTATGAAAAAAGTTTGATTATTTCCATTAGCAGGGATATAATTTTATAAAATAGAATAAGCGAAAAAAATTGTTAGGCTTTCAGGAATAATGAAAAAGAGAATCGTAGGCTTAGGATGATAATATTATTATTCATGCTCACCTCTGCAAGTGCGCTGTTATTTGGATTACTCTTGCGCAACGAAGTTTCTGTAATAGTAGCTGCCGTAGTTTACGCTTCATTAGGAATCGTTGGGCTCTATCAGACTTATCGACATGCTAAGGCCTATCGCCATACTAACGTGTCGCCTGAAAAAATGTGCAAATCTGAAAAATTAAAGCACATAGAAAAAGAAGAACAGACTTATGCTGAGAAGATTACAGAGTGGATTGGTGGCGCAATTACCTTCACTGGTCTCTTTTTAGTCATCGCATCCAAAGACAACGGCATGAGCGGCTACGGTATTGGTGGCTGGATAATATGGGGAGGAGCCATCTTCTGCTATTTCCTATCAGGAATTATCATGCGCGAAGTTGGAGGGATACCTTTAAGCATGGGGTATGGCGGTTGGAAAGTGCGATTCACGAGAAACGGACGTCTCATTAGGTGACATTAAAAGACCCAATCGAGCAAAAAGGATTAGCCCAACAAAATCCTGCATGCGACGTTGCTAACAGCAACGTGCATGAGGAATCACGTTAGGAATAGGGATGGAAGAAGATTTCACTAAGATGAGTGACAACCAACTTGTTGCCATTATTGCCGTTCCTCCAAGTAATGCAGCACACAGGGCAGCGGCAGCTGAACTACACAGACGGCAAAAACAATATGAAAATGATAATCTCCTACTCCAAAACAGGAATATTTTGCTACAAACATGGACTTTACGATTAACCATTATAATTCTCATCTTAACGGCTATTGCCGTTGTGATTGCGATTCTTTCTTTTGTTAATCCTTAATATTTCAACCCCTTCGAATTATCGAGTAATAGCTGTAATCAACAAGAAGCTCCACTGTCAAAACTATCATCATCTCTGCCCTTCAACATAAACACTGACCACATAATCATCGAGTGATTCATCTTTCTTTAAGTTGTCTAAAAAGAAAAAAGGGAGCCCTGAGAATTATCAGATCGCTTTGTATTTACGGAGATTGACGATGCTCTCCCGCAGGACAACTTTTATAAAACCGGCTGCCGGAACGGAAAGGAACATTCCGAGTATTCCGAAGAATTTGCCGCCGACGATGATTACCAACAATACTATCATTGGGTGCATGTGAACGCTCTTGCCGACAACGTAAGGCTGCACCGCAACATCGTCTATCAGCTTTACCGCGGCAAATGCAATAAGGACATAAAATACCGTTTCAAAACTGCCGTTATTCAGGAGTGAAATAAGCACAGCCAGCGCGGCCCCCACTATAGGCCCGAAATAAGGGATGAAGTTCGCAAGCCCGGCGAAGACCCCTATGAAGAGAAAATATTTCACGCCCAATATCCAGAGCGCTATCGTAGAGAGTACGCCGACGATCATCGCGTCCACAAACTGTCCGCGCAGGAAGTTCGACACCTGAGTGTCCAGGTTAGAGATCAGGCGCAATGTGAATTCAAAGTACTTGTTAGGCACCATGCTGACAAATGCCTTCTTGAAGTTTCTCCCGTCCTTGAGAAGAAAGAAAGTTATAAAAGGGATAAGGAATAGGTTGAGCATGAGAGATGCAAGATCAAGCAGATGGTTAACGACCCATCCACCCATACTGCCGATAGCTTTTTGAGCTTTTTCCATCAGATGAATGTCTTTAATACCCAGGAATGCAAGGTCATTTTCAATAAGGTGTTCAATTTTTGAGATCAGAGCGGTTGTATGAGCTGAATCCATATTAAGCTGGATCGCATCGATATCTCCGAAAAAGAGAGGCACCAGAAAAAGGGCTGCGATGACACCGGCTGAGATTATAGTGCAAAAAAGGATCACTGCCGCGAGGGTGCGGCTTATCCCGCGTGATTCCAGTAAAAGAGCTATCGGGTCCAAAACAAAGGCCAGCAGGGCTGAGATAATAAGTATCTTTACCAGGTCGCTGATGAATGAAAGAAGCGAGGCAACAGCGGCAAGGAGTATCAGGAGGACTATTACCCTGAACCAGCGCGTGCCTTTATTTTCTTCGGGACTTTCCAATTTTATACCGTTAAACAGGGGTTTCAGATCTTTTATTAAGGGCGTGGATCTCTTCGTTAGCTCTTTTTAAACGTTCACCGATTGTCCTTGCAAGGCACAGAAGGATCTTAACGCCTATTTGCGGTTTTCTTCTGATCAGGTCTAACAGGTCAGATTGGAAGAAACAGAGCATCCTGCACGATGTTTTCGCGACCGCGGTCGCGCTCCTCGGAGAATCATCCAGAAGCGCGAGTTCTCCGAAGAAATCCCCGCTTTGCAATTCCGCTATGATCTCCATGGAGGGTTCGGATACTATTGATACAGAGCCGTCTTCGATAATGTACATGCCGAAGCCGGGCGTTCCCTGGCTGAAAATGATCTCCTCAGGTTTATATTCTCTGTAATGCAGTATGCGCTCAATATGTGATATGTCATTGTTGCTCAGGCCTTCAAAAACAGGGATCTTTTTAAGAATGTCCTGAACCCCTTCTCTTTTCTGTCTCTTGAATATGTTTCCCCAAAGGTTGTTCATATGGTGGATATTATAAGCTAAGATTAATATGGTTTACCATTGTTTGATATTTTGAGCGGTTCACTCCTGGATTCTGTCATTGCAGTGAAGCAAAGCGACTGCTGAAAGTATGCGCTTGTACATAAACAAATTATACCCTCAAAAGCGGAAAGTGTGAAGGGGAATCTATACGAGTCTTCTGCTGATTAAGGGTTCAAGGGTTGATACGGTATTGCCTTTTTCAAAAATTGTAACCTTGCCTGTGCTTTCAGAGACAACTATGGCAACAGCCTTTGAACGCCGGGTAATTCCTATGGATGCCCTGTGCCTTGCTCCCAATCCCCTGAATTTTTTTGGTGAAGTTCCTCCTGCGTCAAGATGCCTGCCAGCCGCCTCTACGATTCCGTTTTCCGAAATGATAATTGCGCCGTCAAGTTTTGCAAGCTCCTTTATGCTCTCCACCACTTCGGCCCGGCTTATCATCCTTTCTTTCCGGGGATAACCCTTAAAGGCATTGAAGACAGCCTGATGCGAAGACTTCAGGACATTCTCCGTATCGCCGATAACGAATATTGTACCGACGGATTTACCTTCCCTGCCGAGGGCGCCGATATCGAGCGCTATATCTACAACCGCCATTATGGTATGGAACGCGCTGTTTTTAATTATCCTTCTTACATCGAACGGGAACTCCTCGCTCCACGAAAGAGAGAGGTCGTGAATTGTGATGGTATCAAGGTGGTTCTTACCGGAGGGGCCGAGGACGCAGACGACTTTGCTGTCAGTATTTATCATTCCCTGCATCACTCCGTGAAGGAATGCGTATTTGATCCTGGAGAAACGCGTCTGATTTCCTGCCCAACTCCTGATGATAGCCGAGCATGAGCATTTAAAACCCCCTGTATTTAAATTAAGGTTCTTTGGTATTACGAGTATAATGTGTTCCCGTTCAGTAATTCCCGATCTAAGCCACCAGCGGCATTCGGGAATAGTATTCAGGAAGAGAAACATCTTCTGGCTTCCTGTTTCCCTCATCAGCCGCAGGGCATTTTCTATGATGGTCTTTTTTTGGTCTTTCATTGTGTATCCACTAATCCGCTGTAGTTTATAGCTCTACAAAATCTTTCGGCGCAAAATTTGTCGCCATAGTCCAAACCTCAGCAACGCCCTTTTTGAGATTGTAAACAGCCAGAAAATCATAGCCCATCTTCTCTACCCACGGTTTCATGAATTCGCGCTTCTGCACGATCTCCTTCTTTAGCTCAAGGGCTTCGATAAGTTCAACAGTTCCCCGCACTCTTATCTGAATAAGATTCTCAAACTTGCCATTATTAAAGCACATCTCCACCTGCGGATTTACGGTTAATTGTTTATGCAGGTCTTTCATCTTTCCCGTGTGGAATATTATTCCGTTCTCATCTGCTTTATACAGAAGCAGGCCTCGAACACGCGGCTTGTCTCCTTCAATGGTTGCCAAATGAAATACCGGATTAGTATTTAAAAAATCTAATATTTCGGTTTTGTTCATATCAACTCCTTTTGCAGAGACAAAGTTTATCTTAACGAAACAGATAAGGCGCGGTGGCACTCATCTTATTGAAAACCAAAAAGCCCCGTCGCTTTGATTGACGTGTTATGTTTTTTGGTCCTTGGTATTGTCTTCAATTCGTTTTTTCCCCCATTTCTTGAAGCTAAGTTCACCTGAAAGAAATAGAGTAATCAATATGCCCATTCCCATGCCGCCAAGAATTGTTTTGTAGTGTTCCATTAGTCTTATATTTCTTGCGGTCATGGTTGTTTCATAATTTGAGACTCCTGAAAAAGTCATTTAGAGATTTTCAGTTTTTCCATGCCGGATTTTTTAAAATCCGTCTTCTGTTTTTATAAGTCTATCGTTATTTCCTGTTTTTACTTAAACTTTCTTGCCTTGTTACGATTTTT
>JACRPZ010000061.1 GCA_016222905.1 Nitrospirota bacterium | reverse complement strand
GCCTCAAGATACTCCCTCTTGGATCGTGAACTCATAATGCTCTCCTTTTATCTGCATGTTTTTTCGGTAACATGCATTATGAGTCAACGATAGGTCTTTACTTCTGCCTACGGTAACATTTATTGTGAGTCAATTCGTCAGCATCAGACTCCTATTGTTATTCATTCTTATGTGATATAATATTTTTTTTAATACATCAGGACATCGGAAACCTATGAAAAAAGAACTGGAAAATCTCCCTGACAAAAAAGGGCATTTCGGGCAGTATGGCGGCAGATTTGTCCCTGAAACCCTTATGCCGGCGCTTATCGAGCTTGAAAAGGCTTATAAAAAATACCGGGAAGATAAAGAATTCCTGACGAAACTCGCTTTACTCCAAAAAGATTACATCGGAAGGCCCACCCCTCTTTATCATGCACAACAACTTTCTGAACAGCTCGGCGGCGCAAAAATCTACTTAAAAAGAGAAGACTTATGCCATACAGGAGCGCATAAGATCAATAATGCGCTGGCACAAGCGCTTCTTGCGAAGAAGATGGGCAAAAGAAGGATAATCGCAGAGACGGGCGCGGGCCAGCACGGCGTTGCCACGGCAACAGGCGCAGCACTTGCAGGCCTTGAATGTGAAATATATATGGGCAGCGAAGATATAAGACGGCAGGCGTTGAATGTTTTCAGGATGCGCCTGCTTGGTGCAAAGGTCACTGAAGTTAACATAGGCTCAAGAACATTAAAAGATGCGATAAATGAGGCTTTAAGAGACTGGACAACAAATGTGCAAAATACGCATTACGTGCTTGGGACCGCATTCGGTCCTCATCCATATCCTGCGATGGTCAGGGATTTTCAATCAGTAATCGGCAAAGAGGCGCGGCAGCAGATTTTAAAAAAAGAGGGGAAGCTGCCTGACTGTCTGATCGCATGTGTCGGGGGAGGAAGCAACTCGATCGGCCTCTTTTATGCTTTTCTAAAAGACAAGATAAAGATGATAGGCGTTGAAGCAGGAGGACATGGAATCGCATCAGGCGAGCACGCAGCTCGTTTTGCAGGAGGGTCTCTTGGCGTCTTTCAGGGCTGTAAAAGTTACCTATTGCAAAATGATGACGGAAACGTACTGGGAACACATTCGGTCTCGGCAGGTCTTGATTATGCTTCTGTCGGGCCGGAGCATTGCTATCTGAGAGATATGAAGAAGATTGAATATACCTATGCAACAGATGATGAAGCCCTCAAGGCATTCGAATTGCTCAGCAGGACAGAAGGCATAATCCCTGCCCTTGAATCAGCCCATGCAATTGCTGAAGGAGTAAAAAGAGCCTCTGTCATGAACAAGAAGTCCGTTCTCATAATTAACCTTTCAGGCAGAGGAGACAAGGATGTTCAGGAGGTAGCAAGAATTAAAGGTATAAATTTATGAGCATTCTTAACAATACATCCAAATGAGCAGAATAGCGCAAACATTTAAAGAATTGAAAAAGACCGGAAAGAAGGCCCTCATACCATATATTATGTCGGGTGATCCATCGCTTAAAGCTACAAAGAAATTCATTACTGATCTTGAACGAGCCGGAGCCGACATCATAGAACTTGGTGTTCCCTTCTCTGACCCCCTTGCTGACGGCCCCACAATTCAGGGTGCACACGAGAGGGCTTTGCAAAATGGGATTACACTCAAAAAAGTCCTCCACCTCGTGAAAGAGATTCGCAAAACAACACAAATTCCACTAATACTTATGACATATTACAATCCTGTTTTTAAGTTCGGGGTTGATGCCTTTGTAAGAAAAGCTGTTGAGTCAGGCGTTGACGGGGTTATAGTGCCCGACCTGATACCGGACGAAGCAGACGAATTGATTGATTCGGCAAGGCGGCATAACCTTGATACCATCTTCCTTCTCGCTCCAACAAGCACTCCAGACAGGATAAAAAAAGTCGCACGCGCTTCGACAGGATTTATTTACTACGTTTCTATCACCGGCATCACAGGCGGAAAGCTCTCTGTAAGCAGACCCATGAAGGAGACTTTACGCTTGATAAAAAAGCGTTCAAAAAAGCCTGTTGCTGTAGGCTTCGGGATATCAAAACCTGATGAGGCCGCAACAATAGCCGGACTTGCTGACGGAGTTGTTGTTGGAAGCGCGATAGTAAAATTAATCTCTCAGGGGAAGAGCATTGATAAATTTGTTAAATCGCTCAGGAAAGCTATATAGGCATTAAATTATTATGGCCTGGTTTAAAAAAGAGAAAAGCACAATCCCCAAAAAAGTCAAAGTCCCTGAGGGTCTTTGGGTAAAATGCAATTCCTGCAAAGAGATCATCTACCGCAAAGAGCTTGACAAAAATCTGAAGGTATGCCCAAAATGCAATTATCACTTCAGGATTTCAGCAAAAGAACGCATATCACTCCTTGCAGATGAAGGCAGTTTTAATGAAATAGGGGAAAATCTTGCTTCAAGCGATCCTCTTAACTTCAAGGATCAAATACCTTACAAACAGCGGCTCTCGGAATCATTCAGCAAAACTAATATAAGGGAAGCAGCAATTGCCGGGAATACATTAATCGGCGGCAACCCAGTGATGCTCGTGGTCCTTGACTTTGCCTTTATGGGAGGGAGCATGGGTTCGGTTGTCGGTGAAAAGTTTGCCATAGCCGCTGAAATGGCAGGAGAAAAAGAGATACCGCTCCTGTCAGTCGCTTCATCAGGCGGGGCAAGGATGCAGGAAGGGATAGTATCTCTTATGCAGATGGCAAAGACTTCCGCCGCAATATCAAAGTTCAAAGAGAAGAGCGCGCCTTATATATCAATACTTGCTGATCCGACATTCGGCGGGGTATCTGCAAGTTTTGCCATGTTAGGAGACATTATCTTTGCCGAGCCTAAAAGCCTTATAGGTTTTGCAGGCGCAAGAGTTATAGAGCAGACCATAAAGCAGCAGCTCCCTGAAAATTTCCAGACAGCGGAATTTCTGCTGGAACACGGCATGATAGATATGATTGTAAACAGAAAAGATCTGAGGCAAACCATCATCAGGCTTTTATTCTTAACAACGCATGTAAAATCTGCATAGAGTATCTTTAGCCACGCAGAGGGCTGCGGCAGAAATAACAGCTTATGATTCCAAACCTAAGAGATTACAATGAGACTGTAAATTACCTCTACAACCTGAGGAGCCTCGGGATAAAACTCGGGCTTTCAAATACAAAAAAGGTGATGGGCCTTCTTGGAGAGCCTCAAAACTTGTTTCGCTCAGTCCATATTGCGGGGACAAACGGCAAAGGCTCCACAGCCTCAGCAATAGCTTCAATACTTACTGAAAGCGGTTTCAGGGTTGGCCTCTATACCTCTCCTCATCTTTTGAGCTTCACCGAGCGTATTAAAATAAACAATCATCAAATAACCGAAGATAAGGTGCTCTCCCTTACATCACATATTCAAGATATTACTGCCTCAACGGATTTGCAATTGACCTTCTTTGAGTTTGCCACTGCAATAGCATTTCACTACTTTGCATCTGAAAAAGTTGACTGGGCGGTGGTTGAGACCGGTATGGGTGGCAGGTTTGACGCCACAAATGTAATTCTGCCTGATGTAAGCGTAATCACGAGTATCAGTCTTGACCACAGCGAATTCTTAGGTTCAAGCATATCCGACATCGCCTTTGAAAAAGCTGGCATCATTAAACTGGCAACGCCTGTCGTAACATCTGCTCAGACACCTGAAGGAATGAAGCAGATATCGGATATTGCGGAGATACGCAATTCTGAACTCCATATATATGATAGAGATTTTAAAGGCACTCTTCTCTCAATGGATGATAAACATATTGCTTTTGATTACATCGGAGACAAGGAGTTTAGAAATCTATCGCTGCCGCTTTCAGGAAGGCATCAGCTTTGTAACGCCTCTATGGCCGTAAGGACTTGTGAGGTTTTACGAAGGGAAGGAGTTCCTATTTCAGACACATCTCTCAGAAACGGGCTGCTAAATATAGCCCTTGAGGGGAGGCTTGAGCGTGTATCAGAAAATCCGGTTATTATACTTGACGGCGCTCACAATCCCGGAGCAGCAGTCAGCCTTGCCGGCTCAATAAAAGAACTCTTCACGAATAAAAGGGTCATCATGGTTATCGGGGTCATGAGCGATAAGGATATAGAGGGGACTCTCAAGCCGCTTATGCAAATCGCCGAAACTGTAGTGCTAACAAAACCAAAAGGAGAGAGGGCGGCATCCCCTCAGAAATTATACGATACAGCATTAAAGATTCAAAAGCGTAACGAAGATTGCAGGGCGTCTTCAATTGTAAAGACCGACAGCGTGGCTGATGCTTTAACGCATGCCAAGAAAGAATGGCGGGAAGAAAATATTATCCTTGTGACAGGCTCTTTTTATACCACAGGCGAGGCAAAAGAGATTTTAAGCCATACTGGAGTTCTGTCCGATTTAAGGGAATAACAACAAAAAAATGAAGAGGTACATAACATGGAAAAATAGAAGATCAAGTTATATTTTAAACCTCATATATCCGCGTCTCCACTCCATCTTTTCGCCGGTTACCATCATTATTTTCCTTCTTGTTTTTCATCTTTTGTTGTTTTTTACAGTCGTCTCCGCACAGGAATCTATTGATATTTCTGCAAATCATTTAGAGTATACCTCTGAAACAGGCATATACTCAGCTAAAGGCTCTGCCAGGATAGTATTAGGGGATACAACCCTCAGCGCAGACGAAATAAATGTTAATAAGATTACCTCTGATGCTGTTGCTATTGGAAGTGTTGTTTATGAAGATTCAGAAACTATTATTAATGCCGAGATGGTAGAGTTAAATTTCAGAACAAAGCTCGGCACAATTTATAACAGCCGCATATACTATAAAAAAGACAATTTCCATATCATCGGAGGCGACATAAAAAAGATTGGAGAAAATAATTTCAACATGGAGACTGCCACCGTAACAACATGCAACGCAGAGCATCCGGCATGGCATATCACAGCGAAAAACATAAATACAATCCAGCACAAAAGCATTGAAGCAAAGAACATGACCTTTTACGTTAAAGATACCCCTCTTTTCTATGTCCCCTATTTCAGGATACCCCTTGTTGATAAACGCCGTTCAGGTCTGCTTGCGCCGGTACTTGGCATCAGCAGTAAGAAAGGGTTTACATACAAGCAGGGCTTTTTCTGGGCAATAAAACAGAACATGGATGCAACATTGTATCTGGACTACTACAGTAAAAAAGGGCTCGGCAAAGGGCTGGAATACAGATATATAATCAACCCGGAAAACAACGGCAAGATATGGATATACCACCTTAAAGACAACGACCTAAACAGGGATTTCTATGAAATTAAGGCATATAGCAATATGAGCCTCCCAAACGATATTTCCGGCTATCTGAAACTCAATGCGGTAAATAAATTTGATTATTACGATGAACTCGGCTCAACCTCTGTAAGAGGAAACATGCTTCCTTCCTTAAAATCCATTATAGTCGGCTCAGAATCAGAAGAAAAACTGCAAAAGAATCTCGAGTCTAACCTTTACCTTTCAAAAGCATTCTACGGCGGGTGGGCTTACTTCTTAAGCCAATACCTGCAGAGCCTTGAGGGAAGCTCGAACACAACACCCCAGCGTCTTCCTGAAATAGGGCTGATTATCAACACAAAATCCATTGGACATTTCTCATTTGATATGGCTGCAAAAGGCACCAATTTCTGGAGGAAGGAGGGACAGACAGGGCAGAGACTGGATATAAATCCGAATCTCTATTTCAGCTATGGGAAATTAATAAATCTGACACAGAAAGCAGGGCTGCGAGAGACCTCTTATTTTCTCAGCGAGCCTGATGAGAATAAAGACCGCCTATTTATTGACCTGCGCACCATTCTAACAACAAAGCTCTTTAAAAGATATCCTTCATTTATCCACCTTATTGAGCCTTCTTTAGAATATACATATATTCCTCCGGCGGGAGATGAAGACTTCCCCTCTTTTGACGCAACTGACACAATATCAGAGACAAAAAGTTTAAAATATGTATTTACTAACAGGTTTGAAGGATTAAATACTGCCGGCTTAGACGCAAGATTGAGGCTCTCGCAAAGCTACAGCTTCCTTAACAAGGAAAACCCTTTCAGTCCGGTTCTGGCAGAAGGCAGTCTGGCAAGCAATATGATGAACTTCAATATTAACGCATCATATGACGTTTATGAATCGAGGGTTACGGACAGCATTGTTTCGGCCAGGCTGAATAATAAGACAGGTTTCATCGGCATAGGCAAGAACTTCCGCCGCTCAGCACAGCTTGATCAGGTCAGTATTGACGGCGGCACAAACAGGCCGATAACAATCAACGGGAAACTCTTTCCAATATTCCTGTATGGAAATATGTGGTATGACCTTAAAGGCGCAGGGGTGCAGGAATCAAACCTGAAAACAACTTACAAGAGTCAGTGCTGGTCACTAATGGCTTCTTTCACAAAGAAGCCTGATGAATACCAGTTTACGTTAGGTGTTGAATTTATGGGGCTTGGAACCATAAAATGGTAAACCATTTCCATAAATATGCTCCACAAAAACTACTCGTATATTTTCTTAGCGGCATTCCATAAAGTTTCCATCTCTTCCAAAGTCATATCATTAAGGTTATGATCCTGCTTTGAAGCTTCCGCTTCTATGTGATTGAAGCGGGAAATAAATTTTTTGATTGTCTTCCTCAGCGCAATCTCCGAATCAACATTCACAAAGTTTGCAAGTCGCACCATAACAAAGAGCATATCTCCAAGTTCCGACTCAATATCGCTGTGACTTTTGCCGTTAAGAGCGCCTTTGAACTCCTCAACTTCTTCATCCAGCTTCTTAAAGACATCGCCAATATTCTCCCAATCAAAACCGACTTTTGTTGCCTTCTTCTGAATTGTCTTTGCCATAGACAGCGCCGGCAGTGTCTTCGGCACCCTATCCAGCGCGGATTTAGTGGTCTTCCCCTCCTTCTTTTTATGCTCGTCCCACCATATACGCACCTCTTCGGAAGTTTTGAAGTCTTTATCGCCAAAAACATGAGGATGTCTCGAAACCATCTTATACGCAATACCCTCTGCCACATCTTCAATATCGAACAATCCCTCCTCTTTTGAAAGCTGGCAGTGAAGCACTATCTGAAAAAGGAGGTCGCCGAGTTCCTCTTTAATACCTTCTGGGTCATTCGCATTCATTGCGTCAATCAGCTCATACATCTCCTCTACAAGAAACGGCTTAAGGCTATCCCTTGTCTGCTCCCTGTCCCACGGGCAGCCCTCAGGGCTCCTCAGTTTCTCCGCTATTTCTATCAGCTTCTTGATATGCATGATGAATAATGTTTCCGCCTCGCTATTGTATCAGAGGGCTCTGTTGCTTAAATTTTTACTAAATCAATTATTATAATTATACTCATTTATAAGATTAATTTTATGGGTCATGAATAAGAAGATTATTATATTAATAATTTCCGCAATGCTCCTCTGCTCGGGGTTCTCGTTCATTTACCCAGACATTAATCGTCTCAAAAAAGAGAATCCTCAAAAGACCTCATTCATGAAGTACCGCGAAGATGAATGGCGGCAACATGGAAGGAAGATAAGCATAAGACAAACGTGGAGGCCGCTCTCCGGTATATCACAGTATCTGATAAAGGCTGTTCTCATTGCGGAGGACGACAAATTTTATCAGCATGAAGGCTTTGACTTTGAAGCGATTCAGAAGGCCCTTGAAAAAGACATCAAACAAAAGAGATTCAAATTCGGCGGGAGCACTATAAGCCAGCAGCTTGCAAAGAACCTCTACCTCTCACCTTCCAAGAATCCTGCGAGAAAACTTCTCGAAGCCTTCCTCACATGGAGAATAGAGAATACACTCTCCAAAAAGAGGATACTCGAACTCTATCTGAACATGGCCGAATGGGGCGATGGGATATTCGGCATTGAAGCGGCCTCGCTTCATTACTACGGGAAACCTGCGTCAGCGCTGAATCCTGAAGAGGCTGCAAGGCTCGCATCAGTGCTTCCGAATCCGATAAAGTACAATCCCGCAGGAAGATCAGCTTATGTGGAGAAACGCTCAAGGATAATTTGAGACTGCTGAAAAAGACTGGCATTAAGTTTGCATAAATAAAGCAAACATAAAGTCAGGAGGGACGATGATAAAGAAGGATTACGGGCAGGTCAGTTTCTACAGCTATATATACGACGCGGTAATACCGAAAG
>JACRPZ010000047.1 GCA_016222905.1 Nitrospirota bacterium | reverse complement strand
TGGTTGGTGCGAGAGAGGGGAGTTGAACCCCTACAGGTTGCCCCACTGGATCCTAAGTCCAGCGCGTCTGCCAATTCCGCCACTCTCGCATATTAAAGAGATTTTAAATACTCTCTGCCGATTCCTGATTTTAAATATTTTTCTCTTATTCTTGCTTCGTTTCTCGTATCGTAGTTTTCTATCAGGATAATTCTAAATGGCGCATACGAACGAGTTGTTTTTTCTTTCTTATTATTATGTTCTGCTATTCTTCTTTCCGTATTATTAGTTAGACCCACATACATATAGTTTTTTAACAGGCTTTTAATTGCATAAATATAATACATTTAACTCCAATTTGAGCGCGCCTGCCTGCCGGCAGGCAGGTCTGCCAATTCCGCCACTCTCGCAATCATTGATTTTAAAGGATTATCTTCCTTCCGGTCAAACCTTGAAAGCTATTTTCCGCCAAAGTCTAACGGTCAGGATGTTTTCAGCTTTTCGGACCTGCCCCCTGCTTGCTTCCAAGAAGATATCCATGATCTTCCGCGGTGAGATTCCATTACTGCTTTTCCTGCAATAACAGAATACGCAAATTATACCGGTACGGTATAATATAGTCCACGGCACTGTTATTCGGGACCGGTTTGTCGGAAACGGGACATTAGTTCGAGTTATCTGCGGCTATGCAGGACGTAACATTAAAAGTAAAAATAAATGGGAGAATGTTGGGTTCACCGGAGGACTGAAATATGGCAATGAAGCTGATAGCTGTTGCAAACGTCATGATGATCCAGTATTTGATTACATCATACTACAATGTGCCTTATAAGTGGGCGTGGCTGGTGGTGACTGCAATCATCCTTCCCGCAATCCTGTTGTGGCGTTCGATGCCGCCCAATAAATGAAATCGTAAGACAGGGAAAGTGCCTACCTTTCAAAATTCAATGATGAAACAGACGAAGCCCTTCCAGAGCAGGACGGGACTCGGACCAGCACCTCGATGCTCTATATCGGTCAACGACTTAGGGCAGGGTGATATCCGTTAATTTAAAGCCGGTCTTCATCAGCGACTTGGGGGTCATCATAAAGATCCTCAGCCGGGCATCCGGGGGCATAGGCTTATCGAATTCGTAAACCCTGATATCTCCGGTTTTCATTGTAGAGAAGCTCTTTATCGCACCGCCGCCGGCATCCAGAAATTCAAGTTCGATCACCTTCGAGTCGGGGTCGGCAATGTTCAGGATGACGCTGTTTTCACCGATCTCCATCATCCCCTCAAAAAGGGCCCCTAAGGCCTTGGCCATGGCCTCGCCAAGTTCCCTTATTATTTCCCCTTCCTTTGCCTTGACCTCTTTTTTCTGTTTTTCCTTGAAATCGTCGAACTGTTTTTTGGTCATTATAGCGATCTCAACGTGCGCGTTTTTCAGAGCGCTGTTTTCGACCGGCTTGCCGGCCATGGTCATGAACGCGGCTATTTCAGCTGTAGCATTGGGGTCTTTTTTTGGGGCGAAGATGACTATTTCCCCAGAAAGTTCGCTGACTGAAGCCGCCTTTCTGGAGGGGTTTTTCAGTTTGATCTCTATCTCAGCCTGGCCCGAATTGTTCTCGTCAGGTTTTGTGAATTCGGTCCTCTTGTCCGAATCTTTTTTGAGGAGGTCCCGTCCGGTGTCGTCGATGGCTTTCGTGACGTTCATGCGGATGCCCCTGGCGTCGGCGATATTGTCACCCATGGCCTTTAATTTAATTTCAAGCCCGGCGAAGAACTGGCCGGTGGTCCGCGAATCCCGAACTTCGCTGACTGATACCTTGACGTCTTCCGCGGAAACGGACGACGCGATAAGGGTAAGCATCACGCACAATATAAAATTTTTCACGGTATCCTCCCGAATTATTCCTGAGTAAACTATATCACTTTTCGGGCTGATACGCCAGAGCCGGATTTGCAGGCGTTACATCGCTCTTTCAGTTGATTTGAAAAAAACAGCCTATAATGGATAGGACAAAGCGGAGGGGTATCCTTTCAAATCAAGAGACTATTATCCCACTCTGGACAAGGATTTTTTTAAAAAGGCTGTCCTCTGGCCGGGCACAAAAAAACAGCTGACACTCCGCCTTGACCCGGACGTCATCGATTTTTTCAAGAAACAGGGTCGCGGTTACCAGACGACCATCAATGCCGTTTTGCGCAAGTACGTAGAGGCTCACATGCGCTGAAATGACTGACATGATATTCCATTTTGGAATATCATGTTGGGGCGGTACACGCAAATGGCTCTATGCCGCCATACGCGGCCTTACGTCGCCGCCGGAGACTAAAAAGGGGAAAATAGGGTTTAAAGGAGAGAGGGAGGTCTGAATACAGACGACATATTTGTGTGGGATAAAAAGTTTCACTGATCCAATGCAATTTCTGGTATAATCAGCAACAAAAGGGGGGCCTGCAATAAAAACCAACGAGCATATAGCGCATGTCGAAAAAATCAATGTTCCGTCGCGCCTTTGTAGGGGCATTGACGTGCGGCCGTATCGGGTACGAACGCGTGCAGGGGAGAAGTCTTCTCCTCCCCTTGGCAAGGGGAGGGTGGGAGGGGTGGTTTGAGAAGCAGAGAATAGGGATTGACCTCCCCAACCCCTGCTTAAGGCACCTACTTCTGGTCCTTGTCAAGGAGGGGATGAAACACATTACGTGCAAGGGAGCGAGATCATGGCTTATGGAGCGAAAAAAACAGAACATGCCGGGGCAAAGAAAGGAAAAGGGGCATACCGGGGCCGAGGGGCGGCGGGACGTAGGACATCATTTGGGGGAGGTCTGGGAGTATAATGAATATGACAATGAGGGTGAATTTCAGTGCTTCATGCCGATGATAGATTTATCTCTATTGACCTGGAGACAACCGGGCTTTTTCCTCACAGGGGGGACAGGGTGATCGAAATTGGCGCCGTCATGGTTTCCGACAGCGGAAATATCCAGGAATTCCATAGCCTTATTAATGTACGAAAACGTATTTCTTTAAAAGCAAGCCGGATTCACGGGATAACAAACGACATGCTTTCTGATCAGCCAAAGGCGGAAAATATATTTCCACAGTTTATGGATTTCATCCGGGACGGCATTCTTGTCGCCCATAACGCTATATTTGACGTGAGTTTTCTAAGATATGAATTATCTCGCCTTGGCCTGCCATTCAATAACAGATACCACTGCTCTCTTGAGATGTGCAAAGCCCGCCTTCCAGAGTTACGAAATTACAGGCTCGGGACTGTTTATAAAAGCCTGTTCGGTAAACTTCCTGAAGGGGCTCAAATTCACCGTGCTTTAAGCGACGCGAAAATGGTGGCCGAGATATGGAGGGAGATTAATGGGGAGGGGAAATGGAAATAATAGTGCAGAAGGAAGTAATCGAGGGAAAGATCTATATGATCAGGGGGCATAAAGTTATGCTGAGCACGGACCTTGCCGAGCTTTACGAGGTGCAACCAAAGGTCCTGATGCAGGCCGTAAAAAGAAACATAGAACGATTTCCTGCAGATTTCATGTTTATGCTGTCAAATCAGGAGGTTATAAACTTGAAGTCACAATTTGTGACTTCAAGTTGGGGCGGGATTCGCCGTGCAAACCCTTATGCCTTCACTGAGCAAGGCGTTTCCATGCTTTCGAGTGTCCTGCGCAGTAAACGAGCTGTGCAGGTCAATATCGAGATTATGAGGACTTTTACAAAGATCAGGGATATGCTCTCCAGTCACAAAGACCTCGTCAAACGTCTCGATGACCTTGAGAGGAAGTACGATAACCAATTTAAAGTCGTGTTCGATGCGCTACGCGGCCTCATGTCGCCGCCTGAGACTAAAAAGGGGAAGATAGGCTTTAAAAGAGAGTAGGGGGACAATGAGCGGATTATATTACAAGTATTGGGGTAAGGCTGAAAAGGATGGGGCTGGGTATCATCTGTTGCCGTATCATTGCCTGGATGTGGCGGCGGTGGGGGCGGTATGGTGGGAGCAAAGCCCCGTTATTAGCAGGAGCTTTTGTACTCATACTTCATTGTCTTCCGCTCAGGTACGCGCATGGATTCTGTTTTTCATTGCTCTTCACGATTATGGAAAATTCGATATTCGATTTCAGCGGCGAGTTAAACCAATATGGCAAACACTTTATCCTGATGCCGGAACGTATACCGGCAATCTTCCATCCGAGCGGGACTGCAAAGAATATTATCACGGCAACGCCGGGCTATTCTGGTTTAAGCAAGATCACGGCTCATTGCTTGGCATTGAATCTGCAGAGCCCGATGCTGGCCTGTCCTTTCTGGATTTCTCAGAGGATTCTTATTCTGACCAATGGCAGACGTGGAAGCCGTGGCTTGAGGCTGTTGCCGGTCATCATGGTCAAGTAATAAAGTCTGAAAATATAAGTCCTGTTTCATTGCCGCCGACTTATGATACCCGCCTGGCGCAGGTTGACCTACAGGCGAGAAAAGAATGGGTTGAGGCATTGGGAGAGTTGTTCTTGCAGCCCGTCGGCCTGTCTGTCAATGATTCACCGCCTCAGTGTTCACCTTTGATGGCCGGGTTCTGTTCTGTTGCCGACTGGCTTGGCTCAAGGTGTGCTGATGGAAACTTTCTATTCCACCAGAATACGCAGGATTTGCAAGGCTACTTTAATGAAAAGATTAAGGCTGACGCTTACAGAATTTTGGAATTCTCCGGGATAATCGGAAAGGCACGCTTATATAATGGGGTGTCTGCCTTGCTTAAGGACGATCAGCAGCCGCGCTCACTGCAAACAATAGTTGACGATATTCCCCTGAAGCCGGGATTAACACTTGTTGAGGCTCCTACAGGAAGCGGAAAAACAGAGGCCGCGCTTTCCTATGCCTGGCGTCTACTTGCGGCTGGTTTTGCGGACTCTATCGTTTTTGCCCTCCCGACACAGGCGACAGCGAATGCAATGCTTGACCGTCTTGAATGTATCGCACCTCTGCTTTTTGAAAAGCATTCAAACGTGATCCTTGCTCACGGCTCCGCGCGATTCAATGAGAAATTCTCAGCATATAAAAAAGCGGCAATTGAGGGGTATGAAGAAGACGGCTGGATTCAGTGTAGTCAATGGCTGGCGGAAAGCCGCAAGCGTGTCTTTCTCGGACAAATAGGCGTCTGTACTGTTGATCAGGTGTTGATTTCAGTTCTGCCGGTAAAGCATAGATTCGTTCGCGGCTTTGGAGTCGGTCGAAGCGTCCTGATTGTGGACGAGGTTCATGCCTATGACTCATACATGTACGGTCTTCTGGAAGAGGTCTTAAAACAGCAAAAGTCGGCTGGCGGATCTGCAGTGCTTCTTTCAGCCACGCTTCCCGAAATTCTGCGCGCACGACTGCTTGGCGCATGGGGCTCGGAGACAATCCTGTGTGATAAACAGGCAGTTTATCCCCTCATTACATGGACTGAAGGAGAAAAGTCCAAACCGTTTAGGCTTGCCGAAGACCAAATGCCTTTAACCCTGAGCGTGAGGTTGGAACCGTCTATATCTAAGGATATGCTGCCTGATGATGTTTTGCTCAATCGAATAATAACTGCTGCAGAGTCAGGGGCTCAGATTGCGATTGTCTGCAATCTTGTCGATGATGCTCAAATAATCGCTAAGAGGTTGAGAGAAAAGACCTCACTGCCGGTTGATCTGTTCCACGCGCGTTTTTGCTATAAACATAGGCAGGAGAAAGAACTGGACGCGATTGCTCGATTCGGCCCAAATGGCAGCCGGGATGTGGGGCGCATCATGGTAGCAACGCAGGTTATAGAGCAGTCTCTCGATCTTGATTTCGATTGGCTTATCACACAGCTTTGTCCGATCGACCTTCTTTTTCAACGGATGGGCCGCTTGCACCGCCACGACCGGCCAAACCGACCGTTTGGATTCGAGAAACCGATATGCACGGTTCTCATGCCCGAGGGCCATGATTACGGACTTCATGGTGTGATCTATGCCAATACTCGCGCTCTCTGGCGTACTGCAAGAAAGATTCTCAATGCTCCGGAAAACATGGTGAATTTTCCAAATGCTTATCGTGACTGGATTGAAGAAGTATACCGGGAAGACCCGTGGGGGGATGAACCTGTTGATATCGATGCTGCGTATGAGAAGTTTAGGGATGAGGTAGAGTTTGTAAAACGCTGCAATGCCCAAAGCATGATAAATTCCGCGATCAATCCATTTCCTGATACTGACCATACAATTACGGCAGTTACACGCGATGGGGAGATGAATTTAACCGTCTTGCCGTTCTGTGCTGTTTCAGAAGGAACTATGATGATGGACGGAAGTATTCTGGAGACGGTAGACGAATATAAGCGGCTTGAGGTGCTGGCATTGAACAGCCTTGGGGTTCCAAAGTCGTGGAGAGGTTATCTTGGCGAAGCGGATAAAGAGGGGAGGTATTGGCTTGAAATGAGAAAAGACGGCGATTTTTTCTCAACCACATCAAAAGGCAAGAACTTTCGTTATAACAAAGACACAGGAATGGAGAAAGAAAAATGAACCTATTGAAAGACGAATGGATACCGGTTCGTCCGCTCCCAAAAGGCAGCCCGGCAAAGATTTCATTGCGGAGTCTGCTGTGCGGTGATGAGAAGTGGGAAGTTTGCCTGCCAAGGGACGATATGGAGTTGGCTACAATTCAGTTACTTGTTTGCATTACACAAACGCTTTTCATTCCTAAAACAGCCGCCGAATTGAAACAGCGTATAGCCGGACCTCTGTACGAGACAGAGTATGATACCGCCATAATCCCTTATAATGACTGGTTTCAGCTTGATCATCCTAAATACCCGTTTATGCAGGTGCGGGGTGTTACAGCTACTGAAGTGACACCAATGGATAAATTGCTTGCCGGATTAAATAGCGCCACAAACAGTTGTTTTGTCAATGAATCCGGGATCGGAGCAATTCTCTGCAGCGGATGTGCGTCTATTTCTCTTTTTAATCAAGCAACCTGCGCTCCTAGTTTCGGTGGTGGTTTTAAGGCAAGTTTGCGGGGTAGTGCCCCGATTACCACTCTTATTCAAGGGATGCACCTACGTCAAACCATATGGCTTAATGTATTGTCTGAAGATCACGTTCTCTCCCAATTACCATGGTTCAAAGAGACTGCGCTGCAAAAACCGACATGGATGGACCCCGTAAAGTCGGGAGATACAATACCGTCACAGCGGCTCGGATTGGTTCGTGGTCTTTTTTGGCAGCCTGCTTATGTGGAGCTTATGCCGTCAGAGAAAGCCTCATTCTGTGACTGTTGCGGAGTATTGACGAGACAGTCATATATAGGTTTTAAAAAAGCGAAATTCAATTATGTCGTCAATGGAACCTGGCCGCATCCGCATTCCCCTCGGGTTACAAGCAACAAGAAAGGTGAAATCCAAGAGAAGTTTGCTGCCTTTACTACTGCTTCTCCCTCATGGACGCAATTAAGCCGTTTTGTTGTTCGACAGCAAATGAGCGATGAGAATGCAGTTGGACAACAACCTGCCGCTGTTGTACTTCAGGCACGGCAGTTCTCCAGTCGCCTGCACCTTTTGATTGGAGGCTATCGAAACAATCAAGCATCAATTCTTGAACGGCGGCATGAGGTCTTTACTCTCAACCACGGTTGGGAGGGCAATACGACAGCCGTTCACTATTTGGTTCAACAGGGTTTGGGGTATCGGGATGCGCTTTATAAGGCATTATATGTTTTTTCAAAAGGAATTAAAGACATTAAAGGAGCTGGGATAAAGCTTAATCAGGTCGCTGAAATGCAGTTCTACCGGAGATCTGAACCTGTGGTACAGGATACACTTGCGCGGATAGACTTCAATGACCCAGCGCCTGCTTTAGCTTGCATGCAAGTGTCGTTGAAGAGCTTGGCAAAAGACTTATTTGATGAATCTATCCGCCCATATCTGCAAGACCCTGAACTGATCAAGACGATGGCTGTAGCAAGGCGAACCCTCAATAAACATTTAAGAAATCTCGAACCACAGAAGGACGAAGGAGGGAATAATGGAACACCAGTTGCCTGATTTTATGTTGCTATACAACGCATGGAGGCAGTTGTCACCCGGTCAGCAGGCCGAATTGAGGCGTGTCAGCAAACCGGATGAATTGCTGGGAACCCCGGCATTTTACCGGCTTTTCAGTGGCGCTGCAAAAGAGGAGTGGGGGAAAAAGGCCCTTCAACGATTGATCTTTTGTCTTCCTTGTGTTACTCACACGGATAAGCAGGTCAGTATCGGAGCTGCGCTTGCGCGTTACGAGCGAGGTGTGAGCGAAAAGAGACTCTTTCAGATAATTAGATCAGAAGCACCCAATGACTTAATCCAAATGAGAAGAATTCTGAAAATGGTTGAGCCGGTCATAAACTGGCCTATGGCTGCAAAGCTGCTGTGGTATTGGAACACGCGCAGCAAACGCGATTTACTTGAAGATTATTTTATGAATCAAACGGCTGATAAAAAAGCGAGCTAAAAAGGAGGATGTCAATGAACAAGAATTTTATCAACTTTCACGTCGTTATCTCTCACAGTCCGTCATGTCTGAACAGGGATGACATGAATATGCAGAAGTCATCAGTATTCGGGGGCAAACGGCGGGTGAGAATTTCAAGCCAAAGCCTAAAGCGGACCATGCGCAAAAGCGATTATTACAAACAGCATCTCGGAGAGGCAAGTATTCGCACAAAAAAGCTCGGCGATCTTAAGGATCAGATAGTCGAGTCATTAACGGACCGTTACAAGTCTGATCTTGTCCTGAAGGCAATGACGGTTATTGCGGGTAAAGACTTTAAGGCTGAAGTTGCAGTTGAAGGCGATGCTGTTGCGCCATGGGTTACGGCTGAAGTGGCCTGGTACTGCGAACAGATCAACAAATACGGCGATGATGAAAAGAAACTTGCCAAAGAACTAAAGAATGAGACGGTAGCTATGCGGACAGCTTTAGCCTCTGGTGTCGATATAGCGCTTTCTGGTCGTATGGCAACATCAGGTCTTATGAGTGAATTAGGAAAAATTGACGGAGCGCTAGCCGTTGCCCATGCGATCACTACGCATGCGGTTGACGCAGACATCGACTGGTTCACAGCCGTTGATGACTTGCAGGAATTGGGATCAGGACACTTGGACACACAGGAATTTTCGAGCGGAGTTTTTTATCGCTATGCAAGCCTTAATCTTAGACAGCTACAGGAGAATCTTGGCAATGCCACTCGCGAAAAGGCTCTTGAAATAGCCGCCCATGTACTTCACATGCTGGCGACCGAAGTTCCGTCCGCCAAACAGCAGAGCTTTGCGGCGCATAATCTCGCCGACGTGGCGATGGTCTCCTTTTCCGACCTTCCGGTATCGCTGGTGAATGCATTCGAAAAGCCGGTAAAGATGGAGAATAATGGCGGATTCCTTAAGCCCTCAATCGATTTGCTTCATGAGTACTGGACAAGCGTACACAATGGGTATGGACTTGATGAAATTTGCTGTGAATTCGCTCTTGGTCCCGTGACTCAGCCAAAGGGGATTAATAAGGCCGATAATCTTAATGTCTTGAAAGAATGGATAAAGAAAGACGGTAAGGAGTAAAACTTATGCGTGATTTTCTTATTCTTAAACTTCAAAGCCCCATGCAAGCATGGGGCGAGCATACATTTGAAGGTCTAAGGCCATCTGCCAATTTTCCAACCAGAAGCGGATTATTGGGACTGCTCGGCGCATGTCTCGGTATCAGACGCAATGAACCGGACCGGCAACAGCAACTTGCGGACAGCATAGGGATTGCAGTCCGGCAGGATTATGTGAAGGATCGGCAAATACTGAAGATAACCGATTATCATACTGTTAGAAACGCACGGGCGGATTACACAGGGAAGGAGAGGCCGCACGAGACCATACAGACATGGCGCGAATATCTTTTGGATGCTCATTTTACTGTTGCCGTTTGGAATCATACTGACGCTGTGATCAGGCTTGATGACCTCGAATTAGCTGTTAAGCAGCCATTCTTTACCCCATTTCTCGGAAGGCGAAGCTGTCCTATATCCCGGCCGCTTTTTGAAACACGGATGAAGGCGGCAAATCCGCAGGACGTCTTGCGAGAAATTGTGCCTAAGGCCGGGATAATTTATAGCGATGAAGGAGATGAGACCGTGCGCAGATTCCGTGTGCGGGACATTCCTCTTGTCCGGCAGCCTCGTCAGTTTGTCGGTCGAAACATCTTTGTCTACGGAGGTGAGCATGTTCCTGAGTAAAGTTCTGATAACGGGCGCAGCCTGCCGTAATCCTTACGAAATTCATAGGGCGGTGTGGGAACTGTTTCCAGTGAATGCCGTCGCTGACCGGGATTTTCTCTTTCGTGTTGAAAAGTCCGATGGCAGACAGGCGGAAATCCTGATGCAGTCTGTCAGGGAACCAATAAATAATCAAGAGACGGCGCAAATAATTGCATGTCGGGCATATCCGATGTCATTACGCTCAGAGCAAAGACTGAGGTTTTTGCTTGTGGCTAACCCGGTCAAGACTATTAATGACGAAAGGGGGCGACAGAACGCCAAGGGTGAAATCAAAAAGTGCCGTGTGCCATTGATTGATGATGAATCTCAACGCGCCTGGCTCGTCAGAAAACTTGAAAACGCCGCCTCACTGGAATCCCTGATTGTGGACAATAAGTTGCCGCTATATTTCAGAAAGCTCAGGGAAGATCGTGCAGGAAAGATTCAGCCTGTTATGTATCAGGGGATTCTTCAGGTTCAAAAGGCTGATATATTCCAGAAGGTTATCCTACACGGAATCGGCCCAGCGAAGGCCTTTGGCTGCGGGCTATTGTCTCTGGCGAGAGCATGATACAGAGTCTTATGCTGGTGAGGCGGGTATAAGTGTTTGGTATTGTCCTGACAAAGGGTAGGTACAATTTGTACCACTCCTTTGAAGTTCAGTCGTCGACAGCATTGCGCCAAGATGGAGGTGCTTTAGGAATGTCAACAAAACTTGTTCATTATTCCGAACTGCTCGGCCAGATCAAGCTCCGAATCCGGCAGGGACAGACCCGTGCTGTACTTTCCGCCAATTCGGAGCTGATCAGCATGTATTGGGACATTGGGCGGATACTTCACGAGCGACAGCACAGGGAAGGATGGGGCGCGGCTGTCATACCCCGGCTGTCACGTGATCTGCGCAATGAACTTCCTGAAATAAAAGGGTTTTCTGAGAGGAATATAGGGAGGATGATCGCATTTTACCGCGCATATCCCGCTCTCGGTCCATTTTTGCCACAGGCTGTGGCAAAAATGCAGTCGATGGGAAATAGCGACGATATAAAAATGCCACAGGCCGTGGCAAAATTGCCGATCGGTGATTCTTCGGAAATTTTGCAGCAGTTTGTTTCACTAATTCCATGGGGGCATAATATCCTTCTCATGGAAAAGGTCAAGGATATGGAGAGCCGCCTCTGGTACATGCAACAGACTATCAACCAAGGCTGGAGCCGCGATGTTTTGGGTCTTATGATCAGAAGCAAAGCGCATGCTCGCCAGGGCAAGGCGACACATAACTTCGAGAGCCGATTGCCTTCTCCCCAGTCGGATCTGGTACAGCAGGCGTTAAAAGACCCATATATCTTCGATTTCCTTACTCTTGAAGAGCCGTTCCATGAGCGGGAGTTAGAGGCAGGACTGATCCGCCACTTGGAGAAGTTTCTGCTGGAATTGGGGCAGGGTTTTGCATTTGTTGGGCGACAGTTTCACCTCGATATCGGAGATGAGGATTTCTATATTGACCTGCTTTTCTATCATCTCAGGTTGCGCTGCTTTGTGGTGATAGAGTTAAAAAAGGGCGTATTCAAGCCTGAATATGCAGGCAAGATGAATTTCTATTGCAATGTCGTGGATGATCGGTTACGACATGAGGGGGATAATCTTACTATTGGATTAATCCTTTGCCAGGATAAAAAGTCATTGCTTGCAGAATATACGCTGCGTGGCGTCGACAAGCCGATTGGTGTTTCGGAATATGAACTGACACGCGCTCTGCCCGACTGTCTGAAGTCAGCCCTTCCCAGTGTTGAAGCGATTGAGCTGGAATTGGGCGAGCATGGGGCACGATCAAAAAAATATAAATCAAAAAGATCAGAGAGGATCTCTCATGACTGAGCCAATTTTACCTCAACTCAAGCCCACGCTGATGAAAGACCGTGTATCGATAATCTTTATCGAGAAAGGCAATCTCGACGTACTCGATGGCGCATTCGTGGTTGTGGACAAAACCGGTGTGCGGACGCATATACCCGTGGGCGGGGTCGCCTGCCTTATGCTTGAGCCCGGCACAAGAGTATCGCATGCGGCGGTGACGCTTGCCTCGCGCGTCGGCTGTCTGCTTGTGTGGATTGGGGACGGCGGCGTCCGGCTTTATGCATCCGGCCAGCCCGGCGGCGCACGGGCTGACCGCCTGCTTTATCAGGCAAAATTGGCCCTTGACGATGACGCAAGGCTGAAAGTAGTACGAAAGATGTACGCGATGCGCTTTAAGGAAGCGCCTCCGGAACGGAGGAGTGTGGAGCAACTCAGGGGCATAGAAGGAGTTCGTGTGCGTAAGATGTATGAACTGCTCGCCAAACAATACGGAGTCACCTGGAAGTGCAGAAATTACGACCATACCGAGTGGGAAAGCGGTGATACGGCGAACCGGTGTCTCAGTTCTGCAACCGCCTGTCTTTACGGCATATGTGAAGCTGCGATTCTTGCGGCTGGTTATGCGCCTGCAGTAGGATTTATCCATACCGGCAAA
Organism: Nitrospirota bacterium; assembly: GCA_016222905.1. Lineage (GTDB taxonomy): Bacteria > Nitrospirota > Thermodesulfovibrionia > UBA6902 > UBA6902 > JACRPZ01. The sequence goes on along the minus strand of JACRPZ010000047.1, from coordinate 951 downwards.
CCGCAGTCCTTCGTATATGATATCGCCGATGTTTTTAAATTTGAGACTGTTGTCCCGGTCGCCTTTCGAATAGCAGCTAAAAAACCGAATAATCCTGAGCGAGACGTTCGACTTGCCTGCAGGGACTCCTTCAGGCAGGCCAGGCTACTTAATCGAATTGTCCCTACTATTGAAGAAATATTGGCTGCTGGCGAAATATCAGTGCCGAAGACGCATGAGGAGGCTGTGCCGATAGCAATTCCTAATAAGGAGGGTATGGGCGATGCTGGTCATCGTGGTTGAGAATGTGCCGCCAAGGTTGAGGGGGCGGCTTGCAGTCTGGCTGCTGGAGGTAAGGGCGGGAGTCTATGTCGGAGATGTCTCGCGCAGAGTTCGTGAGATGATCTGGATGAATGTTGAAAAGGGCATAGATGAAGGAAACGCGGTGATGGCATGGAACACAAACACAGAGTCAGGGTTCGATTTCATGACTTTAGGAGCAAACAGAAGAATACCCGTGGAAATGGATGGGATCAAGCTGGTTTCATTTATGCCGCCAGAGGGAACGGATGCTTTTGTGGAGCAGTAATTCTCTCATGTTTTTGTCGGTAGATTTCAGCTCTTTGAAAATCGACTTATAATTCAGTATGTTATAAGAAGTATGTTCCCCGCATATGCGGGGATGAACCGGAGACGAAATTCTTTCTCGCCAGGACAGCCGTATGTTCCCCGCATATGCGGGGATGAACCGGTGGTGTGATATGGGGAAGACAAAAACACATAATGTTCCCCGCATATGCGGGGATGAACCGGTATTTATCAGCCAGCCGCAAACAATTCTCCAATGTTCCCCGCATATGCGGGGATGAACCGGTCAACCAATGGGCCGCGCTCTTTGGGATCACATGTTCCCCGCATATGCGGGGATGAACCGGATCACCAACAGTACCGAGCGGACTGCCCGGAATGTTC